>NZ_JAUJUH010000009.1:0-225099 GCF_030484085.1 Erwinia wuhanensis | reverse complement strand
CCGAACTCAGAAGTGAAACGCCGTAGCGCCGATGGTAGTGTGGGGCCTCCCCATGCGAGAGTAGGGAACTGCCAGGCATCAAATTGCGATAACCCCGACCTCACGGTCGGGGTTTTTTGCGTTTGTGCGCCGGGAAAACCCGGATAGCGATCGTAAATACTCAGGCTAACAGAAGGACAGACGTAATCACCCGAGCCAAACGCGTATAAAAGATGCATAAAAGCTCGCCTCGTCCCACTGCTATCATATTTCAGCCCGCCACCAGGCTTGCTATTCAGCTTTTGGCTATTTTAAACGCCACTCAACGCTTTTTTTTGCTGCAAAAATATGCGAAAGTAGAGCCAAAAAAGCTTTTTTCCGTCATTATTTTTCTGCGTGCACAGCAGTTTTTTGAGCCTGCTCATCCTGGCGTAAGCGCCATTTCGCAGTAAATCCTTCCACGCTTCCACTCTGAAATCGGGTAAACTACGGGCAGATAAATTTGTTAAGGCCGTCTCATGTCCAGCCAGCAGCACTCTTTACAACCTTTCAATACATTTAATCTTGATGTCTCTGCACAAAATATCGTTATTGCTACCACGGCAGAAGCGTTAAGCGCCGCCTGGCAGGAAAGCCAGCGCCAGCAGCGACCGGCACTGTTAATAGGCGAAGGCAGCAATATCCTGTTTTTAAAGGACTTTAACGGTACCGCCATCGTCAATCGTATCAAAGGCATAACGGTAAAAGAGAGCGCGGAAGCCTGGCATCTGCATGTAGGCGCCGGAGAAAACTGGCATCAGCTGGTTCAGTACACGCTGGAAAACGGGCTGCCAGGGCTGGAAAACATGGCGATGATCCCCGGCTGTACGGGATCGGCACCGATTCAGAATATCGGCGCCTATGGCGTCGAGTTAAAAAACGTCTGCGAGTATGTCGATATTCTGCATCTGTCTGATGGTCAGGTCAGCCGCCTTTCTGCGCAGGACTGCCAGTTCGGCTACCGTGACAGTATCTTCAAACACCAATATCAATGCGGCTACGCCATTATCGCCGTTGGTCTGATCCTGCAAAAGCAGTGGTCACCTGTCATCACCTACGGCGATTTAAGCAGGCTTTCTTCAGCTACGGTCACGCCACAGCAGATTTTCGACTCGGTATGTGCGATGCGCAGCAGCAAGCTGCCCAATCCTGCCGAAACGGGCAATGCCGGCAGTTTTTTTAAAAATCCGGTGATCGCTGCGGAACAGGCGGCCGCTATTGCGGCAGACTGGCCAGATATGCCGCGCTATCCGCAGGCTGACGGCAGCGTAAAGTTGGCTGCGGGCTGGCTGATCGATCGCTGCGATCTTAAAGGCTATACGGTAGGTGGCGCGGCGGTTCATCAGCATCAGGCGCTGGTCTTGATCAATAAGGATCGGGCGACCAGTGACGATATTGTGGCGCTGGCGCATGAAGTTCGTCAGCGTGTTGGACAGAAATTCAATGTATGGCTCGAACCTGAAGTGCGCTTTATCGGCGCCGAAGGCGAGCAGGATGCCGTCGGAGTCATTGCATGAAAGATCAAACCGTTCCGTTAAAACTTGTCGCCATTCTGGCCGACGGCGAATTTCATTCCGGCGAACAGCTGGGCGAGCGGCTGGGCATGAGCCGTGCCGCCATTAACAAACATATTCAGACGCTCAAAGAGTGGGGCATTGATGTTTTTACCGTAACCGGTAAGGGCTATAGCCTGTCAGGCCCGATCCAGCTGCTGAATGAAGAAACAATCCTCTCACAGCTGGATCAGGGCGGCCTGGCGGTGATCCCGGTGATCGATTCCACCAATCAGTATTTGCTGGACAGAATGGCTACGCTTCAATCCGGCGATGCCTGCGTGGCGGAATATCAGCAGGCGGGTCGCGGTCGTCGTGGGCGTCAGTGGTTTTCTCCCTTCGGCTCCAACCTTTATCTCTCTATGTACTGGCGGCTGGAGCAAGGCCCGCTGGCTGCGATGGGGTTAAGTCTGGTTATCGGCATTGTGACGGCGGAAGTCTTACAGGCGCTGGGCGCAAGCGATGTCAGGGTAAAATGGCCAAACGATCTTTACCTGAACGATCGTAAACTCGCCGGCATTCTTGTGGAATTAACGGGAAAAGCGGGCGATGCGGCGAATATCGTGATCGGCACAGGCATAAACCTGGCGATGCGCTCGCCGGACGCCAGCGTAGTTAATCAGGCGTGGATTAACCTGGAGGAAGCGGGTGTCACCATAGACAGAAACAAGCTGGCTGCCAGCCTGGTCAATAATATGCGCGGATCCCTTCAGCTTTTTGAGCGTGAAGGCCTGGCACCTTTTATTGAGCGCTGGAGTAAGCTGGATAATTTCCTGAACCGGCCGGTGAAGCTGCTGATAGGCGACCGCGAGATACCGGGCATCGCCAGAGGCATCGATCAGCAGGGCGGCTTGATCCTGGAGCAGGATGGCGTGCGCAAATCCTGGGTTGGCGGCGAAATCTCTTTGCGTCCACAGGATAAATAAAAAGGGGCCGTAGCCCCTTATCGTCCTCTCGTGAAAGCGTTAACGGGCTTGCAGGAAAGCCAGCAGATCCTCGTTAAGCTGCTGCTGATGCGTAACGGCGAAGCCATGCGGTGCGCCGTCGTAAATTTTTAGCTGCGCGCCCGTGATGGTTTCGGCGGCCAGCTTGCCGGTAGCCTCAAAAGGCACGACTTGGTCGCTGCTGCCGTGAATAACCAGCGTCGGCACGTCGATCTTCTTCACGTCCGGGCGGAAATCGGTTTCTGAGAAAGCGGTCACGCAGTCGATAGTGCCTTTCAGCGAAGCCAGCAGCGCGATATTCAGCGTCTGCGTTTTTACGCCTTCCGATACCGTCATTCCCTTGTTGAGGCCGTAAAAGGGCGTGGCGAAATCGCTGATAAACTGCGCGCGATCCTTACGTAATCCTGCCTTGATATCGTCAAAAACAGATTTGTCCACGCCTTCCGGATGGTCATCGGTTTTGATAAAAATCGGCGTAACCGCACCCAGCAGCGCCAGGGCGCTAACACGTTCGGTGCCATAGCGGCCAATATAGCGGGTCACGTCGCCGCCACCCATCGAGAAGCCGACCAGCGTAATATCGTGCAGATCGAGATGTTCGATTAGGTCATTAATATCGGATGCGAAAGTGTCATAGTTATACCCTTCCCATGGCTGATCGGAACGGCCAAAACCACGACGGTCGAAGGCAATAACGCGGTAGCCGCGTTCGGCCAGAAAATTCATCTGGCTGTCCCACATATCGGCATCCAGCGGCCAGCCGTGACTGAACAGAACCGGCTTACCCTTGCCCCAGTCTTTGTAATAAATCTGCGTACCATCCTGCGTCCTGAACGTGCTCATGCGTGTTTCCTCAGCTTATGGTTGGGTTGACTCGTTAACCTTAGCCTCAATTACGCCAGAAAGAGAAAGCAAAATATTTAACAAGCGATGAAATAATGATGGAGATCCGCCTGGCTTAGATAACGCGTAGTCTGACTACTGCTGCTGGCAGTGACGCCCCTGCCATCAAAACCTGTTTTACCCGCTGCTTTGCAAGGAAAAGTAAATTGTGAAGTTCATCCTTTATTATTCAAAAGAGAATAGTTATCGTTATCATGCGCATTTACTAAATCATGATAAATAATCAGGGATATGATTAATGGTTGAAACAAAGAGTTTTAAAATCAAGCCGTTGGCGATGGTTATCGCCTGCTTTGCAAGCGGCCCGGCCTGGACGGCTGAAACAGAAGCAGTCAAAGATGACGAGGCGGAAATGGTGGTGACCCGCTCTGCTGAAGAGCAGTTAAAACAGCAGCCGGGCGTTTCTGTCATTACTGCGGAAGATATTGCCAAAGAGCCGCCCGTTAACGATCTTTCCGACATTATCCGCAAGATGCCCGGCGTAAACCTGACCGGCAACAGCGCCACAGGCAGCCGCGGTAACAATCGACAAATCGATATTCGCGGCATGGGGCCGGAAAACACGCTGATCCTGATTGACGGCATACCGACGAGGTCGCGCAATTCTGTGCGCTACAGCTGGCGTGGGGAACGCGATACGCGCGGCGACAGCAACTGGGTGCCGGCAGAGATGGTCGAGCGTATAGAAGTACTGCGCGGGCCAGCGGCGGCGCGCTACGGCTCCGGCGCGGCGGGCGGCGTGATCAATATCATCACCAAACGCCCCACCAACGACTGGCACGGTTCACTGTCGCTGTTTACCAGCCAGCCGGAAAACGACAAGGAAGGCGCCACCAGACGCGCCAACTTCAGCCTGAGCGGCCCGCTGGCGGGCGAAGCGCTGACCGCGCGGCTGTATGGCAATATCAATAAAACCGACGCCGATGCTTACGATATCAATACCGCAGAAAACGGTAGCCACGCGGCGGGTCGGGAAGGGGTACGCAACAAAGATATTAACGCGCAGCTCTCCTGGAAAATGACGCCGACGCAAATTGTCGATTTCGATGTGGGCTACAGCCGCCAGGGCAATATCTATGCGGGCGATACGCAGCACAGCAACGGCAATATCAGCGATCTGGTGCCGACGCTGTACGGCCAGGAAACCAACCGCATGTATCGTCAGAGCTATGGCATCACGCACAATGGCGTCTGGGACTGGGGGCAGTCAAAAGTCGGTTTCTACTACGAGAAAACCAACAATACCCGTCTGCATGAAGGCACGACAGGTCGCGTAGAGGGAATGATCGACAGCGAGACTTATGACACCAGCCGTCTGCAAAATTACCGCACCAGCGGCGAAGCAACTATCCCGCTGGAAAAATGGCTGGAGCAAACGCTGACGCTGGGAGCAGAGTGGAACCGCGAAGTGCTGAACGACCCCGCTTCGATGCGCGCTACCAATGCCAGCGGCGTATCGGGCAGCGGCATCACGGACAACCGCAGCGCTAAAAACAGCGCGGAGATGAGCGCGTTTTATCTGGAAGATAACATTGAGCCGGTCGTCGGCACCAACCTGATCCCCGGTTTACGCATTGACTATCACAGCAAGTTTGGCGCTAACTACAGCCCCAGCCTCAATGCTTCTCAGGCATTAGGTGAACACTTCAAGCTGAAAGCCGGTATCGCGCGCGTATTTAAAGCGCCTAACCTCTATCAGTCCAGCGAAGGCTATTTGCTGAAAACGCGGGGCAACGGCTGCCCGATCGGGATCGACAGCAAATGTTATTTGATGGGCAACGACGATCTGGATCCGGAAATCAGCATCAATAAAGAGGTTGGTCTGGAGTTTGCTAACGCGGGCTATGCGGCAGGGATTACCTATTTCCGTAACGACTACAAAAATAAAATCGTCTCCGGCACGGATTTTATTGGCATAGCTTCGGATGGTTATCATGTTCTGCGCTGGGAAAACGGCGGCAAGGCGCTGGTGGAAGGACTGGAAGGTAGCCTGACTATTCCTTTGATCGAAGAAATGCTGGAATGGCGTACCAATGCGACCTATATGATCACTTCGGAAAATAAAGACACCGGCAATCCGCTGTCGATTATTCCTGAATACACCATTAATACGATGCTGGATTATAAGGTGACCAGCAAGCTTTCTACCAACCTGAACTGGACGTTCTACGGCAAGCAAAAACCTCGTCAATACGCTGAAAGTAATACCGAAAATGGTTCACTTTCCGATAAGGAAGTTGCACCTTACTCTATCGTGGGCGTTGGCGTGAACTATGCCGTAATAAAGGATGTACAGCTGAAAGCGGGCATCAACAACCTGTTCGACAAGCGTATTTATCGTGAAAACGAAGGGGCTTCGACCTATAACGAGCCTGGCCGCGCCTGGTACGCGGGCGTTACGCTTTCGTTTTAAGCACGGATAAAGCCAGCCCCGGCTGGCTTTTATTTCCCTTCGCCGCTGGTGATTGATCGCGTACGCGGCCGCCACATTCGTTTTTTATTTTGAAATTACCTTTTCCCCTGCAGGTCGTTCCCTGCGTAAATATAAGCGTGCCTATACTCCCTTCAATATCCTCAGAAAAAGGCCCTAATCGCCTTACTACCAACGCAGCGGCAGACTTAACAAGGGGCGTCCACTATGGCCAGGCTAAAAGCATTTATTCGTTCCCATCGCTGGCTAACTTTACTGGCAGGATGCTTCATATTATTGGCCCTGACGCTTATCGCCTGCCGTTTATTTAGCGGTATGGCTGCTGAAAAAGTTTTTCCGGATCTGGCGCAGCCGGAAGAGACGGAAGCGCCTTCCACCTTTACCACCTACCGCGCTTCGCTGGCTACGGAAGCGATTCTGGGCGGCCAGGGCACGGGGCTGAACTGCTCCATCCCGAAACTGATGGAAAAAATCGCTTTCAGTCCTGCGGAAGACGGGTCGGCTATTTCTCTGCGCTTTCGTCAGGCCTGCGTGATGCACGACCTCTGTTACCGCCATGGCTATGCGACCTACGGTTATACCCAGGCGGACTGCGACAGCCAGCTCCAGCAGTCCGCCTATCGTTTATGCCGACAGATCAACCGGCAGGGAAACTCTCAGGATCCGCTGTCGGCGTACGCGGCTTGCGAACACGAGGCGAAAGAAGTGCTGCTGGGCGTAACGCTGGGCGGAGCAGGCTCTTTTCACAGCAGAAGAAGCTCGACCTGGTTTGAGTACGATCCGCAGCCGGCCAGGGCCGACGATTACATTGTAGGACGTGCCGTACCCCAGGAAACCGTCAGCGATCCGGGCCGGGATTTTGGCGTTCGCACCTTCTACTTTCGCCGCAACACCGTAAAAATGCGCGTGCTGGCGACGCCGCCGGAAAGCAGCCGCGTCAGCGCGCTGCCTTTTCCCGGCGTGCTGGTGGTCACGCCGCCGATAGTAACGGACAGGCCCTCAGGTGAAGATGCCGCGCTGCCGCCGCTGGTTTCCCTGGCTCGTAACTCCTATAGCGATACCAGCGTTCACCTGATCCCGTTTGCCATCGCCCGGCAGGAAACGCCGCAGAAGTCGAGCCATGCGCTGAGCTTTCCCGGCTGTGCTCAGGATGCCTGTTCGCAGGATGCCGACGCCTCAATCAATAAGCTGGCCGTTATTGATAACCAGCCGGTGCTGGTTTCGTTGACCCATCGCGGCGTACTGAGCAGCAACAAAACCACGGTAAAAATCGAGCAGAACGCGTTTATGCCGGGCGATGTCAGAAAGCCCATGACCGATTACGCGCTGAACGGCCCGTCAACCTCCGTCCACAATCAGTATCGCTTCCTGTCACACGATATGCTGTTTGAACGGGACGACGTCGGCCATATCACTCATGCGCTAGTTTTTGCTCGCGGCGTAGGGGTTTCGGCAGACGGCAGGCAGTTTATTCGCGATGACAGCGGGGAAGATTACGCCACGCGCGTGGCGGTAGCGCGGCAGAGGCTGGGCAACGGCCACACGGGAGAGATCCAGCGCTTCTTTTTAAATGCCGCAGAGACGGATGAGCCGCTATCGTCGGTTCGGTTGGGTAAAGCGCAGGGCACGGCGCTGCTGGCGCTGGCGTGGTCGGCAGCCGATCTGCGGCGGGTAGAGAGCGGAAAACCGGCAAACCATCCGCCGCTGGTCAAAATCTGGCGGCTACCGCTAAACGGCGCCAGGCCGGATCCCGTACCGCAGGCGCTCAGCGTGCCCGTACCCGTGCCTAACGGCTACATCAGCCTGCCGCCGATTATGGCCCGCCTGAGCACGCAGGAGGCGCCGCTGATGATCCTGACCCGCGTCGCGCCGGATCGCTGGCAGAATGAGAATACCCGTCCGACAGCGGTTATAACCGATACGCTGGCGATCGATTTCGTGATGACATCGCTGCTTACCGAAGCCGACGGAAAAAACCGTTTTGCCAACAGCTACCAGCTGCGCTGCGAAATTAGCCTGGATAAGCAGCTTCAGTCCCCGGAGGCCAGCTCGCTAAGGCAGCGTGCTTATCGCATCCGCTATGGGCGCTATAACCCGACGCTGGAGGCGCAAAACCCTGCCTGGCAGCTTAACGTCGTTAAATCCGATCTGGCCCGTCGCTGGCGGATGAGCCAGCCGATTGTTTCGGAACGGCAGCTTGCTGACGGCCCGGTGATGGCGCTGACAATGGTTTTTAACGGGTTTCCGGCCATGTCTTTTCAGGCGTTGTTAAAGGCGGAAAACGGGCAGCTGCGCTATTTGCCTGCGGACACCCTGCCGCGTTTTATCAACAGCTGCTCGTTAAAGGCGCTGGCAAACGGGCAATAAAAAAGGCCAGCGAAGGCCGGCCTTTTTTTATGGGATGCGCCGTTAGCGCATGGTGACAAACTCTTCCGAGCCGGTTGGGTGGATAGCCACGGTATTGTCGAAGTCTTTCTTGGTCGCGCCCATTTTCAGCGCCACCGCGAAGCCCTGCAGCATTTCATCCATGCCGTAGCCAATGCCGTGGATGCCGACGATCTTCTCATCTTTGCCCACGCAAACCAGCTTCATGCGGCACGGCTGGCGGTGCTGCGTTACGGCGGTATACATAGCGGTAAAGGCGGATTTATAGACCTTCACTTCGTCATCGCCATACTGCTCGCGCGCCTGCGGCTCGCTCAGGCCCACGGTGCCGATAGGCGGATGGCTGAAGACCACGGTTGGCACGTTGCTGTAATCCAGATGCTCGTCCGGCTTGTTGTTAAACAGGCGTTCGGAAAGACGACGACCGGCGGCTACGGCTACCGGCGTCAGCTCGACGGCACCGGTGTTGTCGCCCACGGCGTAGATGCCTTTCACGTTGGTGTTCTGATACTTATCAACGTTGATATAGCCTTTCTCGTTCAGCTCAACGCCGGTCACGCTCAGATTCAGGTTGTCGGTAGCGGGTTCACGACCGATGGCCCAGACCAGACAGTCTACGGTCTGCTCTTTGCCGTTTTCCAGCTGCAGCGTCAGGCTGCCGTCGGCGTTTTTAATCACCGCTTTCGGAATCGATTCGGTATGCAGCGTCGGGCCTTCCGCGTTCATCACTTCCACCAGCGTATCCACAATCAGCGGATCGAAGGTACGCAGCGGCGCGTGTTTACGCACGAACAGGTGAGTTTCAGAGCCTAACGCGTTAACCACGCCTGCGATCTCAACGGCGATATAGCCAGCGCCGACCACGGCAGTGCGTTTTGGCAGCGCGTCCAGGTCAAAGAAACCGTCAGAATCGATACCGTATTCCGCACCCGGAATAGACGGATGGACTGGACGGCCGCCGGTCGCGATCAGAATATGATCCGCCGTGATCTTCTCACCGTTCACTTCCACCGTATGGGCGTCGACAAAACGAGCGAACCCTTTGATGACGTCTACGTTATTTTTGCCCAGCACGTTATCGTACGAGGTATGAATACGGTCGATATAGGCGCTACGGTTCTTAACCAGCGTCGCCCAGTCAAAGCTGTTGACGGTGGTATTAAAGCCGTAGTCAGGGCCATACTGATGAATCGCTTCGGCGATCTGCGCGGCGTGCCACATCACTTTTTTCGGCACGCAGCCGACGTTCACGCAGGTGCCGCCAAGGTCTTTCGCCTCGATCAGCGCGCATTTTTGTCCATACATGGCCGCACGATTAATGGAAGCGATGCCGCCGCTGCCGCCGCCGATAGCAAGGTAGTCATAATGTCTGGTCATCGAAAGAGTTCCATAAGGGTCGAATTAATTGGCACTAGTGTAACGCCTGACGGCCAAATGCCGCAAAGTTTGCGTCTATGATTGTGATAGGGCGGGCGCGTCAGAAGCGCGGATAAACGGCATAAAGCGTGCCGTAAATCGCTATTTTTGATTTAAAAACCGGCAAAGAGAGACGGAATGGAACTGCTTTTTTTAGGTACCGGCGCGGGGACGCCAAGCCGCCAGCGCAACGTTACCAGCATCGCTTTAAATTTACAGGGCGTACGCAGCGGCAGCTGGCTGTTTGACTGCGGCGAAGGAACGCAGCATCAGATCCTGCGCAGCGCGGTCAAGCCCGGCAAACTGGAAAAGATTTTTATCACTCACCTGCACGGCGATCATATTTTCGGCCTGCCGGGTCTGCTGACCAGCCGCTCGATGAACGGCATCAGCGAGGGGATCACGCTCTACGGGCCGCCAGGCATCAAAACCTTTGTGGAGATGTCCCTCAGCCTGAGCGGCTCGTGGCTGACTTTTCCGCTGGAGATTGTGGAAATCGGCGCCGGAGAGCTTTTCAGCGACGAGCATTTCCGCGTCACGGCCTTTCCGCTGACGCATCCGGTGGAGTGCTACGGCTTTCGCATCGAAGAACATGACAGGCCCGGCATGCTGGACGCGGAACGGCTGCTGGCGGACGGCATCAAGCCCGGACGGCTGTTCCAACAGCTCAAGCTGGGCAAAACGGTCACGATGGAGGATGGGCGCGTAGTGGACGGCAGCCGCTATCTTGGCCCGGCGATTAAAGGGCGGACGCTGGCGATTTTCGGCGACACGGCGCCCACGGCGGCGGCAAGCGCGCTGGCGGCTGAGGCTGACGTCGTGGTGCATGAAGCGACGCTGGAAGCCGCCATGGAGGAGAAAGCCAACGGTCGCGGCCATTCGTCAACGGTGCAGGCGGCCACCATGGCAAAGGACGCGCGGGCGAAAAAGCTGATTATTACCCATCTCAGCTCGCGCTATCTGCGTGAGGATGCGGAACGACTGCTGGCGGAGTGTCGGGCGATTTTTCCGGCTACCGAAATGGCGCACGATTTTGCGCTGTTTCCGCTATAGCTAACGCGGTCGGGCAGCGCCCGACCGGCAGGCCGGGCTTATTCCGGCACGATCCAGCTGACTTTGGTATGGCCGGTGCCCGTTGGCACCAGCTGCTTATGCAGCCACGGCAGCACGTTTTTCATCTGCTGCTCCAGCTTCCACGGCGGGTTAATCACGATCATGCCCGATGCGGTCATGCCACGGCGATCGCTGTCCGGCAGTACCGCCAGTTCGATTTGCAGAATGCGGCGAATGCCCGTCGCTTCCAGCTCGGCAAACATACGTTTGATCTGCTGGCGCAGTACCACCGGATACCACAGGGCGAACACGCCGGTGCCGAAGCGCTTGTGGCCTTCCTGAATGCTTTTCACTACCGCCTGGTAATCCGTTTTGATTTCGTAAGGCGGATCGATCAGCACCAGACCGCGACGCGACGGCGGCGGCAGTTTGGATTTCAGCTGCTGGTAGCCGTCCGCTTTTTCCGTCCGCGCGCGCTCGTCTTTCTGAAACTCATTGCGCAGCAGCGGATAGTCGCTGGGATGCAGCTCGGTCAGGTTCAGCTTGTCGTAAGGGCGCAGCAGATGGCGCGCAATCAATGGCGAGCCGGGATAAAAACGCAGCCTGCCGTTAGGATTAAGCGCTTTCACACAGGAAAGGTAGCTTTCCAGCTCTTCCGGCACGTCGTCCTGCTGCCAGATTCGGGCAATCCCTTCCAGATACTCTCCGGTCCGTTCGGCATGTTCGCTGCCCAGCTGATAGCGTCCGGCGCCCGCGTGAGTATCGAGATAGAGGTAGGGTTTATCCTTCTCGTTAAGCGCGTTAATGATCAGGCTCTGAACGGTATGTTTGAGAACGTCGGCGTGGTTGCCGGCGTGAAAACTGTGGCGATAACTCAGCATGTCGTGGGATTTGTCCGGTGGGAAAAAAGCAAGTGTGCCGCACGAGCGGCACGATTCCTGCCCAGTATAACCGTCTGGCGGAAAAAATGCGCTATCCGGGCTGATGCAGCCAGAAGGGATAGGTAAAAAACAGCAGCTGCAACAGATTAAAAGCAAAATGCACCAGCGTGGAAACCCAGACGCGTCCGCTCCACAGCCAGGCCAGGCCGTAAATCACGCCGGCCAGCGCGGCAAAAAAGACCAGCATCGGCCCGCCTGGGTAATGTACCAGGCCGAACAGCACGGCCGTAATCAGCAGCGCCCACACGTTGCCGAGCCGCTGGCTCAGGCGCTGCTGCACGTAGCCGCGAAACAGCGCTTCTTCGGCCAGCGAAACAAAAAACAGGTTAGCCAGCATAAAAGCGCCGAGCCAGGCCGGCTGATGCAGCTCCACTTGCAGGCCGCCAGCCAGCGTGGCGATCAGCAGCAGCGTGGGCATAGAGAGCAGCAAAACCAGCCACCACAGCCGGTTAGCGGGCGGCGCGGCCGGACGTTTCAGCAGCGTTGGCAGGCAGCCCAGCAGCACAAAGGGGATCAGCGCCTTGTCAAAGTTGTAATAGAAGGTAAAAGGCGCGCTCTCTGGCCCAACCTGCACGCCGGAAACGATGCGCAAATTATTAAAGCCCGGCACAAGATGCAGCATCAGCGCAACCGCACTCAGCAACAGCAAGGCTTCTCCGACCGCGCCCAAAGCGTTTCGCGCCTGCTGCCTGTAACAAAAAAAGGCGACGGTGCCCATTGCCGCCAGCGCGCCGAGCGCCGGTAGCTGCACGGTATGATTGCTGACGCCCACAATCAGCGAGACAGCCAGCAGGGTCAGCGAAACGCGGCGGTAAAAAGGCAGAAAGAACAACGATGCGGCAAGGCAGTACCACATAAAGACGCTCCCTGTGAGTCAACAGAATAAATTGCGGAAAAAGTATGCTCCCGCTGCGCTTTGCAGGCAATTGCCTTTTTTAAGCCCGCCGGTGCCCCATTGATTTTCGCTACACTTAACCTCATGTTAGCTTAATCGCGCGCGGCAACGCGCCCCATACATCGATAACAAGGACTGCGCTATGACCAATCCGTTGCTGACTTCTTTTACGCTTCCGCCTTTTTCCGCTATTAAGCCAGAACACGTGGTGCCAGCCGTAACGACCGCGCTGGAAGAGTGCCGTGCGGCGGTGGAAAAGGCTGTCGCCCAGGGCGCGCCTTATACCTGGGATAACCTGGTGCAGCCGCTGTCAGAAGCCGACGATCGCCTGAGCCGCCTGTTCTCGCCGGTCAGCCATCTGAACTCGGTCAAAAACAGCCCGGAGCTGCGTCAGGCCTATGAGCAAACGCTGCCGCTGCTGTCGGAATACAGCACCTGGGTGGGTCAGCATGAAGGCCTGTATCAGGCTTACCGCAACCTGAAAGAAAACAGCTTTGACGCGCTGAGCGCGCCGCAGAAAAAAGCGGTAGATAACGCGCTGCGCGATTTCGAACTGTCCGGCATCGGCCTGTCGAAAGAGAAGCAGAAGCGCTACGGTGAAATCGCCGCTCGCCTGTCCGAGCTTGGTTCGACCTACAGCAACAACGTGCTCGACGCCACAATGGGCTGGAGCAAGCTGATTACCGACGAAAGCGAGCTGGCCGGAATGCCGGAAAGCGCGCTGGCCGCGGCCAAAGCGCAGGCGGAAGCCAAAGAGCAGGAAGGCTGGCTGCTGACGCTGGATATTCCAAGCTATCTGCCGGTTATGACCTACTGCGACAACCAGGCGCTGCGCGAAGAGATGTATCGCGCCTACTCCACCCGCGCCTCCGATCAGGGGCCGAACGCCGGGAAGTGGGATAACAGCGAAGTGATGGCGGAAACGCTGGCGCTGCGTCATGAGCTGGCGCAGCTGCTGGGCTTCTCTTCCTATGCCGAAAAATCTCTTGCGACCAAAATGGCCGAGAACCCGGCGCAGGTCACCGACTTCCTGACCGATCTGGCGAAGCGCGCCCGTCCGCAGGCGGAAAAAGAGCTGGAGCAGCTGCGCGCCTTCGCGAAAAAAGAGCACGGGATCGACGAGCTGAACCCATGGGATCTGACCTACTACGGTGAAAAACAGAAGCAGCACCTGTACGCCATCAGCGACGAGCAGCTGCGTCCTTACTTCCCGGAAGAGCGCGCCGTCAACGGCCTGTTCGAAGTCGTTAAGCGTATCTACGGCATTACCGCTAAAGAGCGTAAAGATGTGGATGTTTACCACCCTGACGTGCGCTTCTTCGATTTGTTCGACGAGAGCGGCGAGCTGCGCGGCAGCTTCTATCTGGATCTTTACGCGCGTGAAAACAAACGCGGCGGCGCGTGGATGGACGATTGCGTCGGCCAGATGCGTCGTGCCGACGGCAGCCTGCAAAAACCGGTCGCCTATCTGACCTGTAACTTCAACCGCCCGCTGAACGGCAAGCCGGCGCTCTTTACCCATGATGAAGTCACCACGCTGTTCCACGAGTTTGGTCACGGCCTGCACCACATGCTGACCCGTATCGACACCCCGGGGGTTTCCGGTATCAGCGGCGTGCCGTGGGATGCGGTAGAGCTGCCAAGCCAGTTTATGGAAAACTGGTGCTGGGAGCCGGAGGCGCTGGCCTTTATTTCCGGCCACTATGAAACCGGCGAGCCGCTGCCTCAGGCGCTGCTGGACAAAATGCTGGCGGCGAAAAACTACCAGGCCGCGCTGTTTATCCTGCGCCAGCTGGAGTTCGGCCTGTTCGACTTCCGCCTGCACGCCGAGTTCGATCCGGCGAAGGGCGCGCAGATCCTGGAGATGCTGAAAGAGATTAAAAAGCTGGTGGCCGTGGTGCCAGCCCCGTCATGGGGCCGCTTCCCGCACGCCTTCAGCCATATTTTCGCTGGCGGCTACGCGGCGGGCTACTACAGCTATCTGTGGGCGGACGTGCTGGCGGCGGATGCCTATTCGCGATTTGAAGAAGAGGGCATTTTCAACCGCGAAACGGGCCAGTCTTTCCTGGACAATATCCTGACGCGCGGGGGTTCCGAAGAGCCGATGGCGCTGTTCAAACGCTTCCGTGGCCGCGAGCCGCAGCTGGACGCGATGCTGGCGCACTACGGCATTCAGGAACCTGCTGAGTGAAGATCTGCCTGATTGACGAAACGGGCGCCGGAGACGGCGCCTTATCTGTTTTGGCCGCACGCTGGCAGTTAGAGCACGACGAAGACGCGCCGATGGCGCTGGTGATGACCGACGCCCGTCTGGAGCTGCGCAAACGCGATGAGCCGAAGCTGGGCGGCATTTTTGTGGACTTTGTCGACGGCGCGATGGCGCATCGGCGTCGCTTTGGCGGCGGGCGCGGCGAAGCCGTCGCGAAAGCGGTCGGCGTCAAGGGCAGCTATCTGCCGGTGGTGACTGACGCCACGGCGGGACTGGGACGAGACGCCTTTGTCCTCGCCTCGCTGGGCTGCCGCGTGCAGATGCTGGAAAGGCATCCCGTGGTCGCTGCACTGCTGGACGACGGCCTGCAGCGCGGCTACCGCAACGCGGAAATCGGCGGCTGGTTACGGGAGCGCCTGACGCTGGTGCACGCTTCCAGCCTGGAGGCGCTGGCAGCGATCGGCGAAAAGCCGGACGTGGTTTATCTCGATCCCATGTATCCGCACCGGCAAAAAAGCGCGCTGGTGAAGAAAGAGATGCGCGTGTTTCAGACGCTGGTAGGCGCGGATGACGATGCCGACGGGCTACTGGAACCGGCGCGACGGCTGGCGAAAAAACGCGTGGTGGTCAAGCGGCCCGACTATGCGCCGCCGCTGGCAGGCGTCGCCACGCAGTCCGCCGTGGTCACCAAAAGCCACCGTTTTGATATCTATCCGCCGCTGAACACCGGGCAGTAGCAGGCAGTAAAAAGCCGCTTCCCCTGAACCAGCGGAAGCGGCTTATCGCACGATAAAGAAACCTTAATCCTCTTCTTCATCGCGCAGCGGCACAATCAGCATATCGATATGCACGGTATTAATCAGCTGGCGGGCCGAGGACATCAGCTTGCTCCAGAAATCCTGATGATGGCCGCAAACCACCAGATCCACATCGTAACGTTTGATGGCGTCCACCAGTACCTGACCCAAATCGCCGCTGCCGCTAAGGGTTTCGGAAATCGGGTAGCCAGCGCTGTTTGAAATATCAGAAAGCGCGGAGTGGGTTTCTTCAGAAATCCTTTTTTGCATATCGCCCAGGTTTACGTCGATCAGGCCGGTATAGAGATCGGAGTAATTAACGTCAACGTGGATCAGCGACACTTTGGCGTCGTAAGGGCGGGCCATAGATACCGCTTTTGCCACCAGCAGTTTACTTTCTGGTGAAAGATCCACGGCAATCAGAATGTGTTTGTAAGACATAATGCTACTCCTTCCATTCGGTGCGGCTGCATACATGCAGGCAGTCTGGCATCATAACACATTGAATTAATGCGATGTGGCAGGGTTCCCCGCGCCTGTCGCGACGCGTTTTTTATCTTTACAGTATAGCGAAAAATGTTAACAAATCCCGGTCAGCGCCTCACCTTTGCGAGCGGGATCAAAATGAATCTGCGCCTCTTTTTATCTCCAGACTCGCGCATGCTGGAAAAAATTTCCTTCCATCTCCTAAACTGAAGAAGAGAATAAAAACGCTGGACGGCAACGTTGCCGTTACCATAGCCCGGTCCTGGGGTTGGCTACACTCTGTTTAAGCATCATGACGGCGGCTGGCAGAGTATCGTCGTGGAGGGGAGCATGATTAGCACGATTGCACTTTTTTGGGCTCTTTGCGTGGTTTGTCTGGTAAATATGGCGCGTTACTTTTCTTCCCTGCGCGCGCTGTTGGTGGTGCTTCGCGGCTGCGATCCTTTGCTTTATCAGTACGTTGACGGCGCGGGCTTTTTTACCTCTCACGGCCAGCCCGGCAAACAGGTGCGGCTGGTACGCTATATCTGGATGCAGCGCTACCGCGACCATCACGACGAAGAATTTATTCGCCGCTGTGAACGGGTACGCGGCCAGTTTCTGCTGACCAGCGCGCTGTGCGGACTGGTTTTTATCAGCCTGATCGGCCTGCTTATCTGGCATTGAGGCATAAAAAAAGGCGGGGAAATTTCCCCGCCCTGAGCTTACTTCATGCTGGATTACGGCACCAGCTTCAGCGCCAGCCAGTAAAGGCTACCCGACAGCACGATGGATACCGGCAGGGTAAAGACCCAGGCCAGCAGAATGTTTTTAATCGTGCGGCCCTGCACGCCGCCGCCGTCTACCAGCATGGTGCCGGCAACGGAAGAGGAGAGCACGTGGGTCGTTGAAACAGGCATCCCGGTGTAGCTGGCCACACCGATAGAAACCGCCGCAGTCATCTGTGCGGACATCCCCTGAGCGTAGGTCATGCCTTTCTTACCGATCTTCTCGCCGATAGTGGTGGCGACGCGGCGCCAGCCCACCATGGTGCCCAGCGACAGCGCCAGGGCAACGGCGATAATGATCCAGACCGGTGCGTATTCCACGGTATTCAGCATGTCGCCTTTCAGCTTGCCGAGGAAACGCTGATCTTCAGCAGAAACGCTTTTCAGCTTGGCCGTTTTATCGGCGGTATCCGAGATACACATCAACAGGCGACGCAGCTGGCCACGCTGCTCGACGTTTAACGCGTCGTAGCTTTGCAGGTTATTCAGCAGGCTCTGGGTGCGCTCGATAGCAGACATCACGCGCGAAACATCGCAGTGAAACTCTTTCGGGCTACCCGGATTCTCTTCCGGCGTCGGCAGCGCAGGCGGCGCCATCTGCACCATCTGCGTCAGCGAATCGCCGTGCTGCCGGTAATACTGCTCCAGATGATTGACCGCATCGCGCGTGCGCGTGATGTCATAGCCGGAGGCGTTCATATTGACGACAAAGCCCGCAGGTGCCACGCCAATCAGCACCAGCATAATCAGGCCAATGCCTTTCTGACCGTCGTTAGCGCCGTGAGAGTAACTCACGCCGATAGCCGAGACGATCAGGGCGATACGGGTCCAGAACGGCGGCTTTTTCTTGCCGTCGATCTTTTCGCGTTCCGCAGGCGTCATATGAATACGGCGGCGTTTTTTATTGCCGCTCCAGCAGCGGCGCAGAATAAACACCATGCCGCCAGCCAGCACCAGGCCGACAATCGGAGAGATAACCAGCGACAGGAAAATGCCGATCATTTTTGGGATGTTCAGCGCATCAACGACCGACGTGCCGGTCAGCAGTGCGTTGGTCAGGCCAATGCCGATAATGGCCCCGATGAGGGTATGGGAGCTGGAAGCAGGCAGGCCGAAATACCAGGTGCCGAGATTCCAGATGATAGCGGCCAGCAGCATGGAAAAGACCATGGCCAGACCGTGAGCCGACCCGACGTTAAGCAGCAGATCGGTGGGTAGCAGATGAACGATGGCATAAGCAACGCTTAGCCCGCCCAGCAGTACGCCAAAGAAGTTAAATACGCCGGCCATGACCACCGCCAGTTGCGATCGCATTGCTCGGGTATAGATAACGGTAGCCACCGCGTTTGCCGTGTCGTGAAAGCCGTTAATGGCTTCGTAGAACAAAACAAAGAGCAGGGCAAGGACGAGTAACAGGCCGGTATGGTAATCAAGACCAGCAAACAGATGTAGCATAAGCGTTACGCCATTTTGGAGGACATGAACGCGGCGCATTATCAGCGAGAAACCGCGCCTGGGGAAAGTGAAATATAGACTTTTTTTGACATTAATGCGTCAGGCGGAGTAAATAGCGGCCCTGAAGCGTATGAAAATCATTCAGTTATAAACGCGGTCGCGCATGACGCTTTTGTGACGCTGGCGGGAAGCGCGCCTTGTCATTACAATCAGCGTTTTTTAAGCAGCAGGCCGGAGAGCAGTGTGGAAAAATTTGACGTTATCATTATCGGTGCGGGTGCGGCTGGCCTGTTTTGCGCCGCCCAGGCAGGGCAGCGAGGCAAGCGCGTGCTGGTGCTGGATAACGGCAAAAAAGCGGGACGCAAAATCCTGATGTCGGGCGGCGGCCGCTGTAATTTCACCAACCTTTATACCGAGCCTGCGGCCTATCTGTCGCATAATCCCCATTTTTGTAAATCTGCGCTGGCGCGTTATACGCAGTGGGATTTTATCGACCTGGTTAATCGGCACGGCATTCAGTGGCATGAAAAAACGCTGGGCCAGCTCTTTTGTGACGACTCCGCTCAGCAAATCGTGGATCTGTTGTTGAAAGAGTGTGAAACCGGCCAGGTGACGCTGCGGCTGCGCAGCGAAGTGCTGAAGGTCACGCGCGACAACGGCTATACGCTGGAGCTGAACGGCAGCGTAGTGCAGGCCGACAGGCTGGTTATCGCTTCCGGCGGGCTTTCCATGCCCGGCCTGGGCGCTTCGCCTTTCGGCTATAAAATTGCCGAACAGTTCGGCCTGAAGGTATTTCCCACGCGGGCGGGACTGGTTCCGTTTACGCTACACAAACCGCTGCTTGAGCAGCTGCAAACGCTTTCCGGCGTCGCCGTGCCTGCCGTAATGACGGCGGAAGACGGCACCGTGTTCAAAGAGGCGCTGCTGTTTACCCATCGCGGGCTTTCCGGCCCGGCGGTGCTACAGCTTTCCAGCTACTGGCAGCCTGGCGAATTCGTCACCATCAACCTCTCGCCGGAAAGCGATCTCAATGCTTTACTCAGCGAAGAGCGCGAAATCCATCCGAATCAAAGCCTGAAAAATACATTGGCTAAAGTACTGCCTCGCCGGCTGGTGGAATGCCTGCAGCTATTGGGCATGGTGCCGGAATGCACCCTGAAACAGCTGAACGGCCGACAGCAGGCAGAGCTGGCAGAAACGCTGCACGGCTGGCGCGTGCAGCCCAACGGTACGGAAGGTTACCGCACTGCCGAAGTGACGCTGGGCGGCGTCGATACCGACGCGCTCTCGTCAAAAACGATGGAGGCGCGGGACGTGCCGGGCCTCTATTTTATTGGGGAAGTGGTGGATGTTACCGGCTGGCTTGGCGGCTACAATTTCCAGTGGGCCTGGAGTTCCGCTTGGGCATGCGCGCAGGCGTTGTAAATGACCTCCCGGCCAGTCTCTGTTACTCAGGCCGGGCGGCTGTTGCCACAAGCAGCGCAGCCTGATTAACGGACATAGTCGGCCAGAGGGATAGCGGCGCGCGGCTGGCAGCCCCTTTATTCGGCTTAATATCACGCTTACCGCCTGGAAAAAGGGTGATAAATTTTAAAAAATGTAAAACAGCAGGACTGGCTATTTCCCTTTTTACTTTCCTGCTGTCTTCTTTTAAATAACAACACTGTGTTATCAGGTAATGTAATTTTTTCGGGAAAGGCATGCCTTAAACAGGCCTGGTCTGCGATACCATAAATAAAATAACGTTGCCGCTCACGCGGCTATATTAAGTCCGTCATTAAGATGCTTACTGGAGTTTTCACTCCATAACAAGCATGCCTTTTTAGGTTAATTTCCATTGTTTCCTGTTGCAGTATTGAGTAACACTTCTGATTATATAAAATATTTTTTAAAAAAAAGCCTTCTTGCTGTTAATAGGATCAACTAATATAACCCCATGGATGACCGGATCTGCTGGCATTATGGCGCAGGAAGCATTGCTATATTTCCATTTTTACTGTCAGCCTTTTTATATAAACCCTCTCCGGCAGACAGCGCCCTCCCTCAGATACGGTAGATGTATTTATAGTTATTATGGATATTAACGAAAGGAAGCATTATGGCTATGATATTAAGGCCTTTTATCCACGGTATTATGCTGTCTTTACCGCTTTACGCTGCGGCGGCTTCGCCGTGGGTCGTCACCGATGGATCCACGCTACAGGTCACTGCCGGTTATTCCTCTGTTGAAAAAGGCGATGTTCCCCTGGTGGTGTCGGGCGCGGGCAGCCAGCTTACTACCGACAGCGGCCTGACTTTTACTACTTCGCACGCCGGGACGAGAGGGGCCAGGGTAACCGAACAGGGCAGCCTGAATCTGAATGGCGTGACGTTATCAACCAGCGAAGAAAACTCCACGGCGATCTATGCTGATTCTGGCACGCTGACCATCACCGACAGCACGATCGCTACACTGGGCAGTCAAAGCCGCGGGATCCGGGCCAAAAACAGTGATGTTACTATTATTAATTCTACGCTTACGACTAACACAATTGACGGCGCTATCGAAGTATCGGGCGGGGTGCTGAAAGCTGATGGACTAACTATTACTAGTCCTGTTGCCGGCATTGAAGTCTATGCACATGAAGGCGTGTATGGCAACGCCACGCTAAATAATATCCATTTCACGCTGACCGGTGACAAAGCCATTCAGGCTATTTTTGCGCGCAGAGGCCATGTTACCGGCACCAATATCACTATCGATACCGCTTCTGAATACTTTTCGGCTATTGAGATCGGCAACGGTACAAACAGCACGTTGATCTTAAACGACAGCACTATCAATGCGGCCTATGTCGGCATCCGTACATTGGGCGGTCATGCAACCCTAAATAACGTTGATATCACGACAACAGTGAATGATAACAATCATGCGCATAACGCCCTTGAAATAAGCGGGCAGGGCGATAGCGCTACCATTAACGGCGGCACGTTTCAAACCTCTAAGGTCAAGTCCCACGGCATTTATATGCCGCTCAGCAGCACTATACTGGACGCCACCGGCGTTAATATCCTCACCCACGGCGGCAGTTCCCATGGGATTATGGCGGGTGGCAAAGTTAATCTGACTGACGCTACGCTACTTACCTCAGGTAGTGGGAGCTACGGTCTTTATGCCACGGTAAGCTATTCCTATGCAGGAAACGTCACGGGCGACGGGATAACGGTTAATACCTCTGGCGAACAGGGCTACGGCGTGAGGGCTGCCCAGGGAGCCATAATAGACCTTAACAACAGCAACATAACGACAAGTAACGCCCAGGCGTATGGCGCAGTCGCCTCTGACGCTGGCGTATTGACGCTGACTAATAGCGCTATCACTACGGCCGGCGAGTTTTCAGTTGGCACCTATCTTACCCGCTCCGGCAAATTAACGTTGCACGACACGCAGATAAATACTTCTGGCGACAGTGCTTATGGCATCCTGGCTATGACAAACAGCACCGCAACGCTGGTCAATCCAGCCATTACCACCAGCGGTAAAGAGGCGCATGGCGTTGCCGCTACCGCCAGCAGCGTGGTTACTATCACCGGCGGCGAGATTGTCACTACCGGCGAAGGCGCCGGGGGCATCTATGCCGGAAGTGCGGCAACCGTTACCGCCGCTAACGTCGCCGTTACCGCTTCCGGGAACAACGCGTTTGGTTTAATTGCCAACCTTGGCAATATAGAAATGACCGACAGCACCATCGCCAATACGGGAACGGCTACAGCATCAAAAGGACCGCAGGCGGCCGGGCTGTACGCGAACATCTATTCCGATACCCTGAGCAGCGCAGTCACGCTGAATAACACAACGCTGCGTAGCGAAGCGGGAAGCGGCGTGCTGGTTAAAGGCTCCGCGCTGGATCTGACGCTCAGCAACGGTAGCCTTGTTTATGGCGGCAACGGTACGGCGCTCAGCGCTGGCGCAAACGTTAATGACAAAGGCGAGGTTTTTCTTTCGACGGTGAACGTGACGGCGAACGGCGCCTCGCAGCTGCTGGGCGATGTTATCGTCAGCGACGACAGCCTCGTTAACCTGACGCTGAACGACGGCTCCACGCTGAGCGGGGCGACGCAAAACGTTAATCAGCTAATCCTCAACAGCGCCAGCAGCTGGCTGGTAACGGCCGATTCCAACCTGAACACGCTGACGATGGACGGCGGCTCGGTGGTGTTCAACAACGCTTCGGGCTTCAGCTCGCTCGCCGTGAAAGGCGATCTGGCCGGCTCCGGTTCGTTTGCGTTTAATACCCAATTGGGCGGCGACGATTCACCCAGCGACAGGCTGCTGGTAAACGGCAACGCTTCGGGCAGCTATGATGTCAGCGTCAACAACAAAGGCGGCACGGGCGCGCTGACCCACAGCGGTATTCTGCTGGTGCGCGTGGAAGGCGATGCTGATGCCGCGACCTTTAATCAGAAAAACGCCGTGGTGGCCGGTAATTATCAGTACTTCCTGAATAAAATCGGTGACAAGGACTGGTACCTGCAATCTTCGCTGACGCCCGTTCCGCCACCGGATGACGCCACAGAGATCGATGAGGATCCCATTATTCCTGATGTGCCGGATACGGATGAGGTTGTTGAGCCGGATACGGATAAGAGCGACGAAACAGGTAATGACGCGGCGGCGCCAGAGCCGGAAGTTATTGCTTACCGCCCGGAAACAGCAGGTTACCTTATCGCGCCTTATCTGAATTCGACCTACGGATTTGACACCATCGGCACCTGGCACGAACGCCTGGGCGCTTACCAGGGCGGCACGGCCTGGGCGCGAGTCTCAGGCCGTCACGACAGGTATGCAGCCGGACGCTTTGCTTTCAACGTGAATACCACTTTCGTCCAGCTGGGCGGCGATGTCGTCACGCGTCAGTTTGCCGACGGCTGGCATCTGACGGCTGGCCCGATGATGACGCTTGGCCATCAGCGCAGTAACAACAAAGACACCGCGCGCAGCCTGAGGTCGGAACTCTCCGTTGACGTGGGTAAAGTGACCACCAACGCTTACGGCATCGGCGGCTATCTGACGGCATGGAACGACAGCGGCGCTTATCTGGATAACGTTGTGCAGCTTACGCGCTACAGCAACGAGTTCTCCAGCCTGACCCGCGCCAAAATGGACAGCTACGGCGTCGTCGCCTCGGTGGAAACCGGTATCCCGCTGACTTTAGGCGACCGGTTCAGGCTGGAACCCCAGCTACAGGCGATGGGCCAGTACATGAACATCAGCCAGACCTATTCCAGCGGCGTTAAGCTGAAGGATCAGAACCTGATGGTCGCCCGGCTGCGCGAAGGTCTGCGGTTCTATTACGATAATCCCGTGCTGAAGCCTTACCTACAGGCAGACGTGGTGCAGTTTCTGGGCCACACGCCGGGCGTTGATATGAATAACGAAACGATGCGGCCGGACGTACGTCGTGGCTACTGGCAGGCGGGCGCCGGTGTCAGCAGCCAGCTCAATCCGCACTTCAGCGTGCATGCTCAGGTAAAATATGCCCACAGCTTTGGGCCGGGTACGGAAGGCTATACCGGCAACATGGGGATACGTTACAAGTTCTGACCGCTTCAGCGGTTGCTGAAAGGGCCTGCGGGCCCTTTTTTGTTGCGCCAGACGGCTTTTTGAAATTGCTAACGGTAATGAAAATTATTATCATCCGCAGCAATTATAACTCTACCTGCGCGTTTATTGATGAAAACACCTTTCGCTCTTCCTTTTGCCGTTGGGCATTTTACCGGGAAAATTCCCCTGCTGTTACCTGGCTTACTGTTCAGCACGGCCGCGCTGGCAGCGGGCACCGCAAAAGATCCGACGCTGACCGTGACCGCCGACGGCACCGGCGAGCCAGGCAGCTACAGCCAGGATACCGCGAGCGCGGCCAGCAAAATGCCGCTGCCGCGAAATGAAACGCCGCAGTCCGTCAGCGTGGTTACGCCGCAGGTGATAGAAGATTACCAGGTGAAAAGCGTGAACGACGCCATGAAGTTCGTCAGCGGCGTCAGCCAGGGCAACACGCTGGGCGCTATTGAGGACGGTTTCGTCAAGCGCGGCTTCGGCAGCAACTCTGACGGCTCGATCTTTATCGACGGCGTACGCAGCAACCAGGGGCTGTCGATGGACAGCACCATCGATCATGTGGAAGTGCTGAAAGGCTCGGCCTCGCTACTGTACGGCATTCAGAATCCTGGCGGCATTATCAACTTGGTCAGCAAAAAGCCGCAGTATGAATGGCACACGCATCTTGCCGGCGAAACCACCAGCGTCGGCGGCGGCGCGGGCAGCGTGGACATCACCGGGCCGCTGGGCGACGGCTTTGCCTTTCGCCTGATTGCCGAGCGCCAGCGCGAGGATTACTGGCGTAATTTTGGCGCTAATGAACATACGCTGCTGTCGCCATCGCTGAGCTGGTATGGCGAAAAAGCCGCTTTCAACATCAGCTATACCGAATATAAGTTTGATATTCCGGTCGATCGCGGCACCGCGTTTATCAATAAAAAACCGGTAAATATCCCCTATAACCAGCGTCTGGACGACAGTGCCAACCACGCCTGGGGGAAAAACAAGCGCCTGAATATCAGCTACGCCTACAGCCTGGATGAAACCTGGGAAACCCATCTCAACTACGCCTGGATGCAGCGTCGCTACGACAGTAACGAAGTCCGCGCTACGGCGGTCAACGCCGCCACCGGCATTGTCTCTCGCCGCGCGGACGCGAACCGCGGCTTCAATCACCAGACCACTTATCTTGCCTGGGACATAGGCGGCAGCCCGCAGATTTGGGGCATGCAGCACGATATTATGCTGGGCGTTGACTACGAGCAGAATGAAACCTACAAGGCCTGGTCCTATCGCGGCAAGGTGTCAAAAACCTTCAACATGTACGATCCGATCTATGGCGAAGAGCCGCCGATCAACGCCAGCACGGTGGCCGATGCGCAGAGCAATCTGCGCACCAACCTTTACAGCCGTTCGCTGTTTGCCAAAGACAGTATCCATCTGACCGATAAATGGATAGCGGTAGCGGGCGCCCGCTATCAGCGCTACACCCAAACCGCCAGCAGCGGCTGGGCCGATCCGCAGAGCACGCTCAACGATCGCGGCGATGCTTTTCTGCCGCAGGCGGGGCTGGTGTATAAGGCGCGGCCCGATCTTTCACTCTACGGCAGCTACAGCAAATCGTTTACCCCTTCAACGCAAACCGATGACGACGGCAACGTCGCCTCGACGGAAAAAGGCACGACTTATGAAGTGGGCGCAAAGTGGCAAATGTTGCCCGCTGTGTCCGCCACGCTGGCGCTGTATCGCATTGACGAGAAGGATATGTCGGTGTTAATCAACGGCAGTACGCGCAACATTCCTGAGGCGCGCTCTACCGGCGCGGAGGTGGAGATCAACGGTGAGCTGGCGCCGGACTGGAACCTGATAGCCACCTATAGCCACGATAAAACGGAAATCGTTGAGGATGACGTTAATCCGGCTAACGAGGGCAATCGGCTGGTCAACGCACCAACCAACAGCGGCAGTCTCTACCTGACGCACGCCATACGTTTCTCCTGGCTACCGGGCGAGGTGCGCGTCGGCGGCGGCGGGCGCTACGTCGGTTCCCGCGCGGGCGACCCGGAAAACAGCTTCACGATGCCGGACTATACGGTGGCGGACGCTTTCGCCGCCTGGGACAGCAAGCTGGTGGGCAAACATACTCAGCTGAAGATCAACGTCAACAACCTGTTTGATAAAGCGTATTACGGATCCAGCGGCGGCAACCTGCGTGTTAGCGAAGGCGCCCCGCGTGAAATCGTGGTTTCCGCGTCCGTTGATTTCTGATCGTAATGGGAAACCTCATGAAAAAATGGCCTATCCTGCTGCTGCTGTTAGCCTGCAACGCGCCGCAGGCAAAAATGCTTACCGATATTTTGCAGCGCAAGGTCACGGTGCCGGACAATCCGCAGCGCATCGTACTGGGCGAAGGACGGCTGCTCTATACGCTGGCGCTGGTGGAACAGGGCAACCCGCTGCGGCGCGTGGCGGGCTGGCCTGGCGATCTGCCGCATTACGATCGGCAGACCTGGGCACGCTACAGTGCCGCTTTCCCCGCCATCAAAAAAATTCCCCTGATTGGCGGTGCTAATCCGGGCCAGCTCAGCGTGGAAAAAATCATCGCGCTGCGGCCGGATTTGGTGATCCTGCCGCTTTACGCCAAAAAGCCTGCGGCGCAGGACAGCACGCTGATGCAGCTGGACGCGGCGGCCATTCCGGTTATCTACGTCGATACGCGGGTAGATCCGCTGAAAAATACCGTACCGAGCCTGAAAATTTTGGGTGAGGCGCTGGGTGACCAGCAGAAAGCGCAGCGCTTTATCGCCTTCTATCAACGGCATATGGCGCTAATTCATGACCGGCTGCGTCAGGCGGCTCCAGTCAGGCCGCGCGTGATGCTGCAACTGCATATAGGGCGGCGGGAGGTGTGCTGTACCACGGTGGGACACGGCAATCTGGCCGATCTGCTGGCGTATGCGGGCGGCGACAATATTGCGGCCGGTCAGTTTAGCAGCGTATTTGGTCAGCTAAGCGCGGAGGCGGTGCTGGCTGCCCGTCCCGATTTCTTTCTGGCAACCGGCCTGGGCGATGCGCAGCAGCCGCATCGGCTACAGCTTGGCCCGCAGGTCGCGCCGGCCACGGCAAAGCAAAGTTTTTCGCAGGCGCTGGCGAGCGAGCGGGTTATCGCCCAGCTGGCGGCCATTCGTCAGGGCCGAACCTTAGCCGTGTGGCACAATTTTTATCTGAGCCCGTGGCATCTGCTGGCGGTCGAGGTTATTGCTAAAACGCTGCATCCGCAGCTGTTCCACGATCTGGAACCGGCCGACACGCTGCGTGAAATGAACGAGGAATTTTTGCCGCTGCCGGAAACCGGCACCTACTGGACAAGCGGCGAAAAAAGCGGAAGGTGAAAGAAAAAGCCCGCGGCTGCGGGCTTTTAAACTGACTTGCTAATGCAAACCTGTAGGCTTACTCGTTAATGCGGGGATGCTGGTTAATCAGATGCTTACGCTTCTCTTCCAGCTCGGCGATCTGCTCGCTAATATCTTCGATCTTGCTCTCGATATTGTCGTGATGCTCCTGCAGCAGCTCTCTTGCCTCGGCAATATCAGAGGCGGCAGGCGTTGCACCACGCAGCGGCATATTGGCCGTTTCCTTCATCATGATACCGGTAATCAGACCCACAACCGCTACCACCATCAGATAGTAGGCTGGCATATACAGGTTGGCGGTGTACTCCACCAGCCACGCCGCCAGCGTTGGCGTCAGGCCCGCTACCAGAATAGATATATTGAAGGCGCTGGCCAGCGCGCTGTAGCGAATATGGGTAGGGAACATCGCCGGCAGCGACGAAGCCATTACGCCCGTAAAGCAGTTCAGGATCACCGCCAACAGCAACAGACCGGCGAAAATCAGGCCCATCACGTTACTGTTAATCAGCATAAAGCACGGGATCGCCAGCAGCAGCAGCGCAATACTGCCGATAATCACAAACGGGCGACGGCCGAACTTATCGCTCATCAGGCCCATAACCGGCTGCACGAACAGCATACCAATCATAATCGCGATAATAATCATTACGCCGTGATCTTCGGAGTAGTGAAGGTTATGCGACAGGTAGCTGGGCATATAGGTCAGCAGCATGTAGTAGGTGACGTTGGTAGACAGCACCAGACCGATACAGGCCAGCAGGCTTTTCCAGTGTTTGGTAGCGATGTCCTTAAACGACACTTTCGGGCCGTCGGCCAGACCTTCGCGATCGCCCTGTTCCAGTTTCTCAACGTGCTGCTGGAACGCAGGCGTTTCTTCCAGCGCGTTACGCAGATAGATGCCGATCAGGCCCAGCGGCAGCGCCACGAAGAACGGAATACGCCAGCCCCAGTCAAGGAAATTCGCTTCGCCGACCACGGTAGAAATCAGCACCACCAGGCCTGCGCCTGTCACAAAGCCGACGATAGAACCGAAGTCCAGCCAGCTGCCCATAAAGCCGCGCTTGCGGTCAGGCGAGTATTCGGCCACAAAAATAGAGGCACCGGTATATTCGCCGCCTACCGAGAAGCCCTGCGCCATTTTACACAGCAGCAGCAGGATGGGCGCCCAGATGCCGATAGAGGCATGAGAAGGTATCAGGCCGATACAGAAAGTACTGACCGACATAATGACAATGGTAATGGAAAGGATTTTCTGACGACCATACTTATCGCCCAGCGCGCCAAAGAACAGGCCGCCAAGCGGGCGGATCAGGAAAGGAACGGAGAAGGTCGCCAGCGCGGCAATCATCTGCACGCCAGGGTCGGCGCCGGGGAAAAATACCTGGCCCAGCGCATAGGCGACAAAGCCGTATACCCCAAAGTCAAACCACTCCATAGCGTTACCGAGCGACGCTGCGGTAATGGCTTTGCGTAACCTGGCATCATCAATGATCGTTACGTCTTTTAAGCCAATCGGCTTAACACGCTTCCTACGTAGCTTCATATAAAGCACCCTGTAATTGACTGTTTCCCGGAAAAATCTTCCGCTCCGCTCGCGCCGTCGCAGCGGGAAAGCAGAGCGAATAGCGTACGGGCTTTCGCCCTGTCGACGGAGATAAGTAGCAAATTTGTTCGTTCGTTAACAAATATCCGTCTGCTTTCAGTATATCGTTTCTGCGCTGTGTAACATAATTTCTACCTGAAATTAGATTGTGTAACCAGCGGTTAACGGACGCAACCGCGCCCTCGACGCAGCCGAAAACGCCAGAAAAATTCACGGCGAAGGCCAGCCAGGTGAGGGGGAATAAGAAGACATTGCCCACTTTTTTATAATGAGATTAAGTCAGGCTACCTGCCAATATTAGTATTGCGCCTGCTGGCTCGATCGGTAATACTGCCGTTCGCAGTCTTGCGGGGGGGTAATGAATAATAAAAAACACGTTCATTTTAAAAACTATTGGCTGGAAAGCACAGAAGCTAATTTAAAATTCTTCCGGCCTCAGCAAACTTTTCTCCTTAATAACGGTAGGGTTTATTCACAAAAACAGATAAAGCCTGAGAGTGGAGAAATTACAGACAAAACAGGGTCTGAAGAACGCGCTTTGCTAATGGCTAAGTGGCCAGGCTTGATGCGAATGAAATTTATTCAATGTATTGATAACATTAGGTTTATATTAAAGTATCGCTTCCTGAAATATCAGCGAAAAAGCTATTGGGATATATATCAGGAGCACCAGCAGGTTTCGTCGCAAATTATCACAATGCTGGACAGGATTAATGAACGGACGAAAGCCCGGTACGAAGAGGCAGGGATAACCCATAGCGAACAAAAAACGTTCCCCGAGGACGACGCCGTCAGGATTGCATTGCGGGCGGCGCTAAAGCTACGTAAATGAAATTGAAAATCGTTACGCTTTTTCGCCGTCGGCGTTAATTCAGCCTGTACCCGACTATTTAAACCAGCGGGCGTTGACCTTCCTGCTGCATCCAGGACATAAATAGCCGGTTGTCCATTGGGCGGGCGTAATAATATCCCTGAATAAATACTACTCCGCGCGCCTGCAGATAATGAAGCTGAGTGGCGTTTTCTACGCCCTCCGCCACAATCTTCAGCCCCAGCTTGTGGCTTAGCGTGATGATGGCGTCCAGCACCGGCGCTTCGCCCGTGGTTGATTCGATGGCATTGACGAAGCCGCGGTCGATTTTCAGGTAATCCAGCGGGAAGGTTTGCAGATAAGAGAGCGAGCAGTGGCCGGTGCCAAAGTCATCAATGGCGATATGGATACCTTCATTACGCAGCAGCTGGAGCTTTTGCACGACGTCTTCTCCGTCGGAAAGCAGGCTGCGCTCGGTCAGTTCCAGCGTGATATCCGGTCGATGTATCGCCATGCCACGAGCAAAATAGCGGATATCCTCGACAAAATCGTCGTGCTGGACGTGCGCGGCGGCCACGTTAAGCGCCAGACGGAAATCCGGCGGCAGACTCCACTGTTTGGCATCCTCCAGCACCAGCTCCATCAGATGGCGGGTCAAAGGTATGATCATCTCTTCCGCTTCCGCCGCGGTGATAAACATATCTGGCCTTACCCAGTGGCCGTCGGGCCGCTGCCAGCGCATCAGCACTTCAGCGCCGCTGGCTTTACCTGTAACCATATGATAAACAGGCTGATAATTAACGGAGAATTCGCGATGCAGTATGGCTTTCCGCAGCTGGTCGCGGGGAGAAAGCTTACGTTTCAGCCAGTTGTTGGTCACGGTCATCAACAGCAGCGACAGGATCAGCGCCATCGGCACGAAGGTAAACAGACCCTGACGCCAGGTAAAGGCAATATCGCTGGCGGGCGAGGTCACCTCGACGCCGATAGGGTAGCGGCTGGAACGTTCGCTGAGCGTCACGGGCTGGAGCAGTCCCGACGGCTGATTGCCGTTTGCGCCGCTGCGCAAGGCGAAGCCGCCACCGAACTGTAGCCGGATACTGTTATGCTGGCTTTTGCCGACCGCGCTCATCACATCCAGCAAATACTGGCCGTCAACGATCACAAAAGCGCCGGAATGCGCGGGCGTATCGTGCATAAAAATCACGGCGGGCCTGTCTCTCACCGCCCAGGTTTGGCTTAACGAAAGCATCCACTTCGCTTTTCGATCCGTCGGCGGCTGACGCTGAATAACGGTAGCGATATCGTTATGTATCCCGCCGAATGCGGAAGAGCAGGTTATGCGACCCTCACGCATAACGCCTATTGAGCGAAAATAGGGGGACAGCGCCGCATACTTTCTCAGCTCGTCATTGATCTCTTCGCAGGGTCTTTTCGGAAACGCCTGAAGTTCGTCAAGGGTATCCCAGGCCCGGTCGCCGATTGCTTCGGCATGCGCCAGCAGCATACCCGCCGTCGCCGCCTGCTGGCGCTTAACGATCTGTCTGGCGTCGATAAAAGTAAAGATCAGACAAAGGAGCAGCGGCACTATGCCAGCGACCGCCAGCAGCACGCCTCTTTTTTCACTGCTTCTTTTCGGCCGATCCATTCATTGTCCTCTGTTAGCGGCATCCCTGCGCCGCCTGAAAAGGTAAAGGTAGCATGGCGCGGAAAAAAAAATCAGGTGCGCCGTCGCTTAGCTAATTTTATGCAATTTATTCTCAGATTGATCGTTTCCGCCATACGTTTCTTCTGTGTCAGGATGCCCTGACCCGGCTTCGGGCTTCCATCACGCTGTATTCAGGAGGATTTTATGAGTGGCGCACTGCATTCCGCCGAATCGCTTCGCGCGCGAATTACCAACGCGGAGTGGCAGGCTCGCGTCAAACTGGCCCAGTGTTACCAGCTGGCCGCGCGGCTGCGCTGGACCGATCATATCTACACCCACTTTTCGCTGCGGGTGCCGGGCGACAAGCCGCATTTCCTGATCAACGCTTACGGACAAACCTTCGACGAAATTGCGCCGGAAACGCTGGTGAAAGTCGATCTGGACGGCGAAATCATTGACGATCCTGTCGGCTCAGGCATCAACCCGGCTGGCTACGTTATCCACAGCGCTATTCACCGCGCCCGCCCGCATACGCACGCCGTTCTGCATACCCATACGGCGGCGGGCATTGGCGTGGCGGCGCAGAAAAACGGTCTGCTGATGATTTCGCAGCACAGTATGCGTTTTTACCGCAGGCTGGCCTATCACGATTACGAAGGCATCGCGCTGGATCTGGATGAACAGCAGCGTATCGTCGCCGATCTGGGCGATCTGAACGCGCTGATCCTGCGTAATCATGGCCTGCTGACCTGCGGTGAAAATCTGGAAGAGGCCTTCTACAACCTTTATTACCTGGAAAGAGCGTGCGTGGCGCAGTTGGCGGCCCAGTCTGGCGGCGCAGAGCTGAGCATTGTGCCCGACAGCGTGGCCGAAAAAGCCGCGCGGGTTTTTGATAACGGCATAAAAAATAAAAAGTATCTGCTGCACTGGGATGCCTATATTCGTCAGCTGGCGCGTAACGCGCTTTAAGGAAAAAAGATGAAAGCGGGAAAAAGCGCGCTGGCGCTGCTGCTGGGCATAAGCCTGATAGCCAGTGCGGCAAAAGCGGAAAAAGTGACGCTGGTACTGGGCGACCAGGCGCGGAATCTACGGTCGCTGGTGGAGGCTTCCGGCGTAATGAAAGACGCGCCTTATGACTACCGCTGGGCCAACTTTCAGGGCGCCGCGCCGATGTTTGAAGCCCAGCGGGCTGGCGCAGTGGATACCTCTTACGCAGGCGACCTGCCGGTGCTGATGGCGGCCTCGGGCGGCGTCGATCTGAAAATTATCGCCACCAACGTGGGCGACAGCGCGAGCAATGGACTGATCGTACCCGCTGATTCACCGCTGCACAGCGTCAGGGATCTGGCCGGAAAAACGGTGGTGGTCTCCTCCGCACGCGGCAGCATCTCGCAGCATTTGCTCTATGAAGCGCTGGAAGAGGCCGGAGTGCCGCAAACGGCGGTTTCCGTACGCTTTGTTCTGCCGACCGACGCCAGCGCCGCCTTTAATTCCGGCCAAATTGCCGCCTGGGCCACTTTCGATCCCTATCTTGGCATTGCTGAACAGCACGGCGCGCGGCTGCTGCGCGACAGCAAAGGGCTGACCACCTCGCTCTCGTTTGTCACCGCTACCGGCAGCTCGCTAAAAGATCCGCAAAAGCGGTTGGCTATCGCCGATTTCGCGCGCCGACTGGTGCAGGCTCGCGCCTGGGGGATAGCGCATCCGGTTGAGTATAATAAGGTTTATTCGTCGCTGACTCGTCTGCCGCCGGAAGTGTCGAAAGGCATTACCGGCCGTATTTCTCATGGCATACGGCCGGTTACGGCAGAGGATATCGCTAAAGTTCAGCAGGTTGCCGATCTCTTCTCCTCGCTGGCTATCTTGCCCAACAAGGTTGAGGTGCGGGCAATAACCGATACCAGCGTCTTTGACGCGCGCTGACGACTATTTTTGCAGTTTGGGTTTTGCCGTCCTCGGCGGTCTGCCGTTGCCTAGCAGGATCGCCAGTTTGCTGCCGCCCGGCGTGGTTTCCATCAGGATTTTACACACGCTGGTGAGCGGTACGGAGAGCAGCATTCCTACCGGCCCCAGCAGCCAGCCCCAGAAAATCAGCGACAGGAACACAACCAGGCTGGAAAGCCCCAGTCCTTTTCCCATCACGCGCGGCTCCAGCATATTGCCAAACACCATATGGATCGCGCTGAAAAGCGCTGCGACCAATGCCGCTTCATACACGCCGTTTAGCAGCAGCGCCTGTAGCGTGGGCGGAATACCGGCAATAATAGGGCCGATATTGGGAATATAGTTTAAAACGAACGCCACTACGCCCCACATTAGCGCGAACTGCACATCCAGCAGCATCAGCACCAGCCAGACGGAAAACCCGGTAATCAGGCTAATCAGCGTTTTCAGCGCCAGGTAATGGGTAACGCCTTTCAGCGCTTTATGCAGCCCGGCGATGCGAATTTTAGGATTGATCAGCGCGAAACGCAGCTTGTAGGGCAGGTGATGCACTTCAAACAGCATAAACACCACTGTCATAATCAGCAGCACCAGGTTGGTCAGCGCGCCGGAAAACTGGCTGAGGATCAGCGTCGCCATGCCCATAATGGCGTTGGGATCGAGCCGCGCCGCCAGGCTGTTGGTAGAAAGATTAATATGAAAAGGCGCGGCAATATGTTGAAGCTGCGCCAGCCTTTGCGTCATTTGCTGCTGAAGCTGCGGATAAACGGTAGAGAACTCATCCGCCGAACCGGCAATCATCGCCACCAGCAGCCCGAATGCAACCAGCACCGCCGCGATCACCAGGCTGATAGCCATACCGCGCCGGACGCCGCGCCGCATCAGGATGGTAACCAGCGGGTTTAAAATAATGGCCAGAAACAGGGCCAGTAAAAAGGGAACCAGGATAGCCGATGCCGCCTTGATGCCGGCTAAAACCACGACCAGCGTCGCCATTTTTAGCAGCATATTCTGCCCCATCTTCTCCTGCTGTGGTGCGTTCATTCCTTCTCCTTCAGGCTTTTTGTGATTAAGTGTAGCGACTGTTTTCCGGCAGGCTTCTGATTTCAGGAAAGGTCTCAGAACCGGGATATTTTGTTCAACGCAGAGCAGGATACGTCAGCAATAGCTGGTCTGGCTGCAGGCCGTGTTAAAAATAGCGTGCCGCATAATTTATGCACTGGCCGCCTGCGGGCCGGGAAATCAGGTTATAGTTATTATTCATGTCATTTCGGACAGGATATTCTTCGCTATGCCTGAACAACCCGCCCCGGAGGCTCCGGGCGCTTTACGTCTGAATCTGCGCATCATTTCCGTTGTGATTTTCAATTTCGCCGCTTATCTGACTATTGGCCTGCCGCTGGCAGTGCTGCCTGGCTATGTCCACGATGTGATGGGCTACAGCGCATTTTGGGCTGGATTAGTGGTAAGCCTGCAATATTTCGCCACGCTGATCAGTCGTCCGCACGCGGGGCGCTTTGCCGACCTGCTGGGCCCGAAAAAAGTCGTGGTGGCTGGGCTTTGCGGCTGTCTGATCAGTGGGCTGTGCTATGCGCTTGCCGCGTTAACCGCAACGCTCCCGATGGTTAGCCTGCTTTTGCTTTGCTTTGGCCGGATCGTGCTTGGCATAGGGCAAAGTTTTGCCGGAACCGGCTCCACGCTTTGGGGCGTCGGCGTAGTGGGATCGCTTCATATAGGACGCGTAATTTCCTGGAACGGCATTTTCACCTATGGCGCGATGGCGATTGGCGCGCCGCTGGGCGTGGGCATTTATCGCTGGGGCGGCCTGCTGCTGCTGGCCGGCGTGGTAACGGCTATCGCGCTGCTGGCGGTGCTGATGGCGCTGCCGCGACCTGCCGTCAAAAGCAGCAAGGGCAGACCGCTGCCTTTTCGCGCCGTGCTGGGCAAGATCTGGCGCTTCGGTACCCTTTTGGCGATGGGATCCGCCGGCTTTGGCGTGATCGCTACCTTTATTACGCTCTTCTACCAGGACAAAGGCTGGGACGGCGCGGCCTGGGCGCTGACGCTGTTCAGCGGCGCTTTTGTCGGTACGCGCCTGCTGTTTCCCAACGCCATTAACCGGCACGGTGGACTGATGGTGGCGGCGGTCTGCTTTGCTGTAGAAGCCGTCGGTTTATTTCTGGTCTGGGGTGCGGCGGATCCGTGGATGGCAAAGCTGGGCGCGCTGCTGACCGGTGCCGGCTTCTCGCTGGTTTTCCCGGCGATTGGCGTGGTGGCGGTGAAGGCCGTGCCCGCGCAGAATCAGGGCAGCGCGTTGGCAACCTATACGGCCTTTATGGATCTTGCGCTGGGCATCACCGGGCCGCTGGCCGGGCTGGTAATGAGCTATGCCGGCGTCCCGGTTATTTATCTGGTTAGCGCGCTGCTGGTCTGTCTGGCGATGTTGCTGACGTTGAAGGCCCGTCATGCAACAGCGGAAAGCGCCTGAGCAGCATTTCCGTTGCGCAGGGCGCCAGATACGGTTGAACATTGTAAATATTATGCAAAAGACTTTTTGATCAGGCGCCAGGGCGCGGCGTTGAGTGGCTGTCGATGATGCATGTTGCGCAGGAAGGTTGTTGATAACGCTCGTCACGCGGAAAGCTGTCGACGCCGCGTGCTGCGTGGGAAAGCTGTTGATACCGCAAAAGCGCTAAAAAAAGGGCGGTCATCAGACCGCAAGATACGACACAGATAAAAGAGAGGGAATCAGGGGCAGAGCGCAGCCACAGCACCGGGCCGCGCGCTAAAAAATTTTATGCCTGCAACAGCTGAATGCTTTGACGGATTTCCCGCTCAATATCCGCAGCGCGCCAGTTTTCCATAACAGAAGAAAAAGGTTCCAGCGCGTACACGCCCCGATACCCCATGCGTTCCAGGCGCTGTACCTGAGCCACGCTTCTCAGCAGGTCACCTTCACTCAGCATAATGCGTTCTTCGTCGGTCAGTTCCGCCGTTGGCCTTGTATCCTCGACGCCCGAAAGGTGGACCAGGCCAATATTGTCGATATCGATCCCGCTTTCAAATTCCGCTTCCGCCTTTTCGTACAGATGATGGTGGAAGGTATCCACTAACAGGCGGAAAGGCACGTTGGCATCGCGGATTAGCGCCTGGGCGTGGACGGCGGAACGCAATGAACTGATCGGAAAGCCGAGAGGCTCAACCAGGCCTTCAATGCCATATTGCTCAAACAGCGGCGCCAGTTTTTTCAGCGCGCTGATAGTTTCTTCCGCAGAAATTGGCGTACCGTCATTTAACGGACAGAGCACCAGCGCTTTTGCGCCTACGCCCCTGGCGTCCTTCAGCAGCGCTTCCGTTTTTGCCAGCAGGGCTTCGTCCACCTGGTTGAAAGGATAGACAGCGTTGATGGTAACAATTTCCAGACCGTATCGCTGCGCCAGCTCGCGCACCTCTTCGTGGCTCAGATTGTCCGTCACCTTGCCGCTGGACATATCGTTGCGCAGCTCAACCTTATTCAGACCGAGCCCGTGAACCAGTTTGAAAAATTGCTCAATGCCAAGGCCGGGAGCAATTTTACGGTTAATACAGATACGGGTTGGATCAATCGCCATCTTGCAGCTCCTGCAAAGTAAAAGAGATAAATGTCGGGCTGTTGGCAAGGGCTTTGGCTGGCCTGCACCATCAGCAATCAGACCAGCCCCGATAACCTGAACTTTCAGCCTGTACCGCGACCTGTCGAACGTTGTGCAACAGAAGAACATTTATTTCATTAATGGGGAATGATGAAACTTAAATTTTTAGATCTTCCTCGCAAAATTTCGTTTTGAGCAGGCTTTATACATGAAATCCCGCTCCTTCCGGAGCAAGTGAAATCAAATGAATGCGCGAGGAAAAAAGCCTCTATTAAAGCTCCTGGCCCCCATCAGCACTGGATTATTTATTTTAACGCTCCGCGCTGACGCAGCATAAAATCAGCCGACAGAGCGAAAAGAAAAATGCGATCTATGCCGCTAAAAACAGATTTTCTAAAGTGGAATATTTGAAAAATTTATTCCAATATAATAGTGTCTTTGCACGCATTCGGGAGTTGTCCGGTTGGGCCGTCCGCTAAAAGGCAACCGCCCACAGGGAATACCACCATTTAAGAGGCCAGAACATGACTATTACAGGAAACTTTATCGGCGGAAAAACGTCTTTGAGCGCCAGTAACGAAACAATTCCGGTTTACGATCCGGCGACCGGCAAACCGGTGCGTGAGGTGACGCAAAGCACGGCACAAGAGGTCGCTCACGCCATCGAAGTCGCGCATAACGCCTTTGAAGGCTGGTCCCGCACATCGCCGCTGCGCCGCGCCCGCGTCCTGTTTAATTTCAAGGCCCTGATGGAGCAGCATCGCGACGAGCTGGCTGCGCTAATCGTTAGCGAGCACGGTAAAGTCTGGTCAGACGCGCTGGGAGAACTGACGCGCGGTATGGAAGTCGTGGAGTTTGCCTGCGGTATTCCTCATTTGATTAAAGGCGAAAATTCGGCGGACGTCGCGACAGGCGTGGACAGCTATTCGCTGATGCAGCCGCTGGGCGTCGTCGCCGGCATTACGCCTTTCAACTTCCCGGCGATGGTGCCGCTGTGGATGTTCCCTATCGCGCTGGCCTGCGGCAACACCTTTGTGCTTAAGCCGCCGGCGCTGGATCCCTCCGCCTCCGTGCGTATGGCTGAACTGCTGACGGAAGCCGGCCTGCCGGATGGCGTCTTTAACGTTATTCACTGTTCCAATGAAGATGCTGAACAGCTTTATACCGATCCGCGCGTTCAGGCCGTCAGCTTTGTTGGCTCTTCTGGCGTGGCGGAACATATTTATAAAACCGCAAGCGCACATGGCAAGCGCGTGCAGGCCTTCGGCGCGGCCAAAAACCATGCGATTGTCATGCCGGACGCAGATTTAGACGCCACGGTCAATGCCATTATGGGCGGTGCCTTTGGTTCTGCGGGCGAACGCTGCATGGCGCTGCCGGTAGTGGTCGCGGTGGGCGATGATACGGCCGATAAGCTGATTGCCGCGCTGACGCCGCTGGTCAAGGCTCTGCGTGTCGGGCCCGGCATGCAGAAAGGCAGTGAAGAAAACGAAATGGGGCCGGTAGTTTCCGCCGCACACCAGAAAAAAGTGCTGGGTTATATCGACAAAGGGGTAGAGGAAGGCGCGAAACTGGTTGTCGATGGGCGTAATTTCCAGGTGCCGGGCCATGCGGAAGGTTACTACGTAGGCGGAACGCTTTTTGATAACGTCACTGCTGATATGGTTATCTGGCGCGAAGAGATTTTTGGCCCGGTGCTGAGCATCATGCGCGCGCCGGATTACGAGACGGCGCTAAAACTGGTTAACAGCCATGAGTTCGGCAACGGCAGCGCGATCTTTACCAGTAACGGCCATACAGGTCGCGACTTTGTACGCGAGGTGCAGGCGGGCATGGTAGGCGTTAACGTACCGGTTCCCGTACCGATGGCATTCCACAGCTTCGGCGGCTGGAAGCGTTCCGTGTTTGGTGCGCTGAACGTTCATGGGCCGGACGGCGTGCGTTTCTACACCCGAATGAAAACCGCGACCGTTCGCTGGCCGAGCGGACAAAAGACCGTTTCTGAATTCAGTATGCCAACGCTGGGCTAACGCATAAGGAGGAGCACCATGTCATTGCTGTCCAAAGCACAACGTCCGGATGCGCAGGGACGTATCCAGCAGATTACGCCGGAAAGCGCAAACTGGCGCTATGTCGGCTTCGAGGCCTGGCAGCTGAAAAAGGGCCAGACCCTGCAGCTGGAAAGCGGCAGTCAGGAGCTGTGCCTGGTGCTGGTCGCCGGGCTGGCGTCGGTAAAAACCCGCGACGCAGAGTTTCCGGATATCGGCAGACGCATGTCGCCTTTTGAACGCACGCCGCCTTACTCCGTTTACGTGCCGCATAACGATCGGGTAGAGGTTCGGGCCGATTCCGATCTGGAACTGGCGGTCTGTCGCGCGCCTGGCAAGGGTAACCTGCCGGCACGCCTGATTGCGCCTGGTGACGTGGGCGTGGAGAGGCGCGGCAAAGGGCGTAATAAACGGCTGGTGCATAATATTCTGCCGGATGACCAGCCCGCTGACAGCCTGCTGGTGGTCGAGGTGTATACCGACGAGGGCGATACCAGTTCTTATCCCAGCCATAAGCACGACAGGGAGGATTCAGAAACCGAAACCTATCTGGAGGAAACCTATTACCACCGTTTTAATCCGGAACAGGGCTTTGCAATGCAGCGAGTCTATACCGACGACCGCTCGCTGGATGAGTGCATGGCGGCCTATAACCACGATGTGGTAATGGTGCCGCGAGGCTATCATCCGGTGGCGACTATCGCCGGTTACGACAATTATTACCTGAACGTAATGGCCGGGCCGGTTCGCCTGTGGAAATTCAGCTGGGAAAAAGATCATGCCTGGGTAAACAGCGAAGATTACCCGCGTAAAGAAGGTTAAGAACCCTTTCGGGTGGCCGCTCGCCACCCGTTTTATCTTTTCACCCTGGCTTCCGGCTATTTTACCTCTTCCTGTTGTGCTTGCTGGCGTAATCATCAAGCCTGATCTTTCTGACCTTTCTGACCTTTCTGACCTTTCTGACCTTTCTGACCTTTCTGACCTTTCTGACCTTTCTGACTGTTCTGGCCATCCTGACTGTTTTGACCGTTTTGACCGTTTTGACCGTTTTGACCGTTTTGACCGTTTTGACCGTTTTTCCGCTAAACGATATGGCTTGCCGGTACGGGTCACGCACTCAGTCGCTCCTGGTCGTGTTTGAGCCGTGTCGGTCAGGGATAATGAATATAAATATGTCGGCACAGGCTATCGGTATCAAAATACTGCGTCACAACTTTGACAGCATGGCGATACGCAGGGGCTAATATTTATTCTTTCCTGAAGCCAGCCTCTGCAGCTGGCTGCTCTCTGGATAAGATGCCAGAAATAGCGGCCTCAGGTTAATTGCTACCCGGTTTTAGCTGTACGAATTTTTCAGCCGGACTGACTTTCCTGCACGTCTGGCGTTCCTTTGATGGTGTTAAACACAATATTCAGCAGCACGGCAACCACGCAGGCGGCGCTAATGCCGGAGTGGAAAATCGTTCTGATCCAATCCGGGAAGCAATCGTAAAACGTGGGCATCACAATGGGGATCATGCCAAACGCAATAGCCGTTGCTACCACTACCAAATTCATCGTGTCTTTATAATCGACTTTTGCCAGCGTACGAATACCGGATGCCCCCACGGTACCAAACAGTACCACGCCCGCACCGCCCAGTACCGGAGCCGGAACGGCTGCGACTATCCGACCCAGCACGGGCAGACAGCCAAGCAGCACCAGGATAATGCCGCCCGCCGCCACTACATAGCGGCTTTTGATGCCGGTAATGGCAACAAGACCAATGTTCTGTGCAAATGCGCTTTGTGGAAAGGAGTTAAACAGCGGCGCGAGCGCGCTGGCTAACATATCCGCCCGCAGACCGCTGGCGATACGTTTGCCGTCGACCTCCGTGTCGATAATCTCGCCAATAGCGATCAGTCCGGCAGTGGTTTCCGTCAGCAGAACCAGCACGATAAGCGTCATGGACAGAATGGCCGCTACGTTAAAAACCGGCAGCCCAAAGCTGAGGATACCCGGTAGCGCTATCATCTCGCCGTGCAGGACATCAGTAAAATGCGCTTTGCCGCTGACAAAGGCAAACAGCGTGCCCAGAACTATTGCCGCCAGAACGGCCAGTCTTTTCATCGCGGCATTACCCACGCGATGAAAAAGCAGCACCAGACCTAAGGTCAGCGCGGCCAGCCCGATATTGCCTGGCGATCCCCATTCCGGCGCGTCGGCATCGCCACCCATCGCCCAGCGGGCGGCAACCGGCATCAGCGACAGACCGATGACCGTAATCACCGTCCCGGTAACGACGGGAGGGAAGAAGCGGATGACATGAGCAAACAGCGGCGCAATCAGCAGGCCAATCAGCGACGAGGCTATTACTGCGCCAAACACTACCGGTAAGCCACCGTCTCCCGCCACCAGCGCCATCATGGTCGCCACGCCCGCAAAAGAGACGCCCTGTACCAGCGGCAAACGGGAGCCAAAGAAGGGCACGCCCAGCGCCTGCAATAAGGTGGCACAGCCGCTGACAAACAGCGCAGCCGTGACCAGCATGCCCAGTTCGGCAGCATGCAGCCCCGCTGCCGAGCCGATAATCAGCGGCGGCGCGATAATGCCGCCATACATCGTCAATACGTGCTGCAATCCCCAGACAAAGGATTTGCCTACCGGATAAAGTGTATCTTCTGGCCTGACGCGATCGATGCTCATAACAGTTGTCCTTTATCGGGGAGTAGCCCCGTTACTGTCTGCCTTGCAGGCCGCGATTTCACACTGCCTGCGGAAGAAATGCTGCGGCGGCAGCGAGGTGGCAAAGCGACAGACCACCAAAGCGCAGCCGGACGGCACGATAATCCGTTTACCGGCTATGCCAGACGCCGTGCCGATGGCCAGCGGCACGGCATACCAGCACATGCTCCAGGCCAAAGAGGGTCGGGTGTCCGGCGGGCAATACCCGATCGACAGGCGGCGCAGAAACCGGAAGCGGTTCAGGACGAGCGACAGAAGCGTTCATTAATGTATCTCCCTTACGGCCGGGAACGCACCCGGCTACGATTCGAAGGCGTACAGATCTACAGCTTTGCCATGTTTTGCCACAGCCTGGCTGCGGCTTTGCGCGCCCGCGCATAGAGCGGTGCAATGTCGGAGGGGAACTGACGATCTTCATAGACCAGCCGGCCGGCGATAATGACGCTGTGCACCGCCGCGCTGTTAAGTCCAAAAGCCAGATGCCCGGCGAGATTTTCCGCCTGCAACGGCGTCGGTGAAACGTAGTCGCAGATGGTCAAATCGGCGGTATAGCCCGCCGCCAGCTGACCAAAAGGTTGGGCAAAATTACGCTCCAGCAAAATATTGCCGTTATGCAACATGCGCAAAAAGCTGTCAGGCCAGAGCGGGCCGCCCGCGTCCCGGTGTTTGAAATAAGCGAATTTCAGCTCCTCAAACATGTCGGCACCGATACCGTCGGTGCCAAGCGCCGCCAGCTGGTAATCAGCCAGATGATGGTTGTAGCCGACATGATTGTTCATGTTGGATCGCGCATTGTGCGCCAGGCAGGCGCTACGCTGGTTCAGCAACGCAATCTCATCGGCCGAGAGCCAGAGTCCATGGGCGATAAGCGTTTTCTCATCCAGCAGGCCGAATTTATCAAGGCGGGCAATAGGATCCATGCCGTATCTGTCGTGACTGTGTGAAACATCGTAACGATCTTCCGCTACGTGGATATGCAGGCCGCGCCCCGTTTCCTGCTTCGCTTCGGCCAGCATCGTCAGGCCGCTGTCCGGCACGGTGAAGGGAGCGTGCGCGCCGATATGGCATTCCACCAGGCGCTCTTCCAGGCTATCGTTTCGCCGGGCGTCAATCAGCCGGGCAAAATCGATATTTTCCGCGATGCCTGCTTCCAGCTCCTTCAGGCCGCCGTTGCGATCCGTGGTTTCAAAACAGGTCATGCCGCGCAGTCCGGCTTCAATAAAGCCGCGCCGCAGGATCGCCAGCGATCCTTTGATAAGATTTGGCGAAGCATGATGATCGATAACCGCAGTGCAGCCGTGGCGGATGGCCTCCAGCGAACAGATCAGGCCGCTGTAATAGAGCGACTCTTCATCCAGTGCGCGATCCAGCCGCCACCAGAGGTTTTTTAACGTAGAGATAAAGTCCGGGCAGGGCGCTATCGGCGCCATGATCCCCCGCGAGAGGCCGGAGTAAAAATGATTATGCGCACAGACCAGCCCTGGCATAACCAGTTTGCCGTGCAGATATTTGCATTGCGCATGAGGATAATCCGCCGACAAATCGCCGCCGACGGCAATAATTTTTTCGCCATCGATGGCGATATCACCGTTTTCGACAACCCGGGCGGGATTGAAATTTATTAGGGTGCAGTTTTTTAGCAGCAGCATGGTTATTCCTCCACTCTGCTCAGCAGATAAGAATGCTGCTGACGCGTGTAGCTGATGATGCGGGCCATTGTCTTTAAGTCTTCAGGCAGCGCTTCCGTGATTTCGCCCCGGTCGTCAACGTTTAGCTGCCAGACACGGTTGTTCAGGCGTAGCCGCACGCTCTGCTTATCCAACAAAAATCCGGGGTTGCTGCTGTTGTCAAAATCATCCTGACGACTGAACAGGGTAATCTTGTCCTGATAAGGTTTGCCCCGCCACGGGCAGAACTGTGCGCAGTTGCCGCATTCGTTGCAAAGCGCATCCAGATGCAGGATCTGTTGACGACTGCTGAAACCCGGCACGGCAAGCGCGACGTTGGCACGGTTTGGACAGACATCAACGCAGCGCGCACAGACGTAGTTGCATTCCAGGCATCGGGCCGCTTCCTGCCTGGCAAAAGCTTCCTGGTCGTCTGCATCAATCTGCCGTACGGCAACAATGCCGCGTCGCTGATAAATGGTGAGGGGATTGCTGTTCAGCCAGCGCTTGTGCTCGTCGTCGCAGTGGATATTTTCCCGCTGGAGGATAGTGCGGGTCGCTTTACGGGCGTCGCCAATTGCGGCCACGACCGAAGCGGGGCCGCTCTGTACGTCGCCGATTAAAAAAACGTTCGGCAGGCTGGTTTCCAGCGTATGCGGGTCAACGTCAACCTGCCCGGAAGCGGAGAGCGGCAGGCCGATTTGCCGGAGTATTTCGCCGTCCGGTTTTTCTCCGGTAGCGGCTATCAGGGCGTCAAAGCGTTGGTTCAGCGTTTGTGATGTGGCTAACGGACGACGGCGCCCCTGTGAGTCAGGCTCGCCGGGCTGCATCACTCGCAGCGTCAGGCCTCCGTCAGGCGTAAAAGTTTCCGGATTCACCAACGTCATAAACTGCACGCCATCCTGCCTGGCTTCCGCTATCTCTTCCGGCCAGGCGGGCATATCCCGCTCTTCCCGACGATAAAGCAGCGTTACCGATCGCACGGCTGGCACCTTCAGCGCGGCCCTGGCGCAGTCCATTGCCGTATTGCCCGCGCCGACTACCGCCACATCGCCCTGAATAGCCGGATCGACTCGCTGCTGGTTAAATTGCTGCAAAAAGCCAAAGGCGTCGAACACGTGCGGATTGCCGCCTGCCAGCGACAGCGCGTTGCTTTTTCTCGCGCCAATACCTATGCAGATCCAGCGGAAGCCCTGCTGACGAAGCTGCTCAAGCGTCAGATGAGGGTCACAGTTGAAAACGAACCTCACGCCGTGGTCGGCAATAAACTGAATGTCCTGCTCAATCAGGTGCGCCGGAATGCGAAAACGCGGCACGATATGCTGCACGATGCCGCCTGGCGTGGCTTCCCGCTCAAACAGCGTAACCGGATGGCCCGCCCGCGCCAGAAAAAAGGCGGCGGCAAGCCCTGCCGGGCCGGCACCCAGGATCGCAACGGGGTGTTTATCGCCCGAGCCTGCCGGTTTGTGCCAGCGTTGACGATAGGTCTCCCAGCCTTTTTCCAGCACAATTTTTTTGATACGCCGAATATTCAGCGCCTTGTCGTAATCCAGTCGGGTGCAGTTGTTCTGACACTGATGGTCGCAAATATGGCCCGTAATGGCCGGTAGCGCATTGCGTTGATAGATAAGATCCAGTGCCTCGACATAACGGCCTTCTCCCGCCAGCCGCAGGTATTCCGGAATATCCTGATGAATAGCGCAGGCGGTGACGCAGGGCGCGACATAGCAATCCGTCAGCGGCAGCGGGCCGCCTACGTCTATCTGCTCGCGAGATTTCCATGACTTTTGCGCCCATTGGGCGGACAGGGCATCATCAGCCAGCTTTTGCAGCCCGGCAACATCGATGCACTGGCGTTCCCAGCCCTGACTGTTTTCCAGGATTTGCGCGCAGGTCTTCAGCCGCAGATAGCCGCCGGGCTTGAGCAGGTCGGTAGCCAGGGTGATCGGTTGGATGCCAGTCGCGAAAATATCGGCGATATTGTACTGGCTGGCACCGCCCGAATAGGAGATGGGCAGCCTGCCGGCGAAATGGGTTGAAAGCAGCGCCGCAACGTTAATCGATAGCGGATAGAGGGCGCGCCCCGACATATACATCTCTTCGCCCGGCAGGCGATGCTTATGATTACGAGCGCCCAGCGTATTGGTCAGTTTTACACCGAAAGTCCGCTGTTTTTCCCGCCCCAGCGCCATTAATCTTTCAAGCATTCCCAATGCTTGCCCAAGCGGCAGATCGTGGCTGAAAGACGCCTCGTTCAACTCGATATAGTCAAAACCATTGTTATCGAGGATCTGACGCACGCGCTGATATCCCAGCAGCGTGGGATTCAGCTTAACAAAGGTGTGCAGCTGCTTCTCTGTCAGCATATAGCGACAAATAGACTCGATTTCGTCAGGCGGGCAGCCATGCATGGTGGAAAGCGTCACGCTGTTGACCATGCGGCTGGAAATGCGTGCGGGCAACGCCTGTAAATCAGCGGGCTGGGCTTTTTGCAGCAGCTGCCAGTCGCCCTGAGTAATAAAACGCTGCAGCTTTTGTTGATAAAGCGCGAATTTCTCATTCTGAGCGGCGTCCAGCATCTCATTGATAAAGGTCTGCATAGCGGGCTGCTTTATGCCCTGCAGGTCGTAGCCGACGCTCATATTAAAAATAAAAGAGCGTTTTGCGCCGTCGCGCCGTGGCGTATAAATCGTTTCCAGCAGGTGCAGGATAAACCAGGCCTTCAGGTATTCGTCCCAGGCCTTCTTCAGCGTAAATTCGGTGGACCACTCGGTGTTAAAAGCTTCGTCGCTGGCATCAATACAGGGCTTTTCAAGCTCCAGCCTGTCCAGGATCTGCACGGTTTTCAACTCGATAAAACTGCCGCCGGTCAGCCAGGACACGATGATATTTTGCGCCAGCTGCGTATGCGGCCCGGCGGCCGGGCCGACAGGCGTGTCGCAGCTTTCGCCAAACAAAGCGATTTGGCGACGCGGATCCCGTTGATAAAATTCCGTTTCCGGGATGCCGAAAATCGAACGATTCTCTTGATATTCCGCGCAGGTTCGCATCAAAAGTTCATCGAAAGGGATGGGACGCATGATGTCACCCATAAGTAGCTCCTTAATGCTGCTGAGCGATGCCGCTCGTGTAAACAAATGCAGTTTTGTCAGTGCTTAGCAACAAGTGAGCCAGAGGCGTTTAGCGATGTCTTTTCATGCAGGTTTCGTGACACTATTCGCAAAATCATCGTCTGCCTGCCCGTAGAAAAGCAGGTAGTGAGAATGAGTAGCATCCAGAATGGCCAGGCCTGGCGCGACATGGGGAAATCTTCGCAATATAAGAACGTAAGCTCTCATTATGAGAAGGCTTGCCCTGGCCAGTTGCCCGTCGCGCTGAAAAAAGCGGCACAACGGTTGCAGCAGACTAAAAGATCCACATTCAGGAGAAGGAGGTGAGCCTGTCTGCTATAGCCAGCCGTCTGGGGAAGGAAAACCGCGCTTTTGCGCTATTACATGTCGTCGAGAGTCGCGGCTCTGCACCGCGTCACGTAGCCACCATGCTGGTGCGAGAATAGGGCAAAACGGACGGGACGATTGGAGGGGGAATGATTGAACGTCTGGCGCCGGAAGAGATAGCGGTAAGCATTGTGGCCGCGCCCATCCGACGCGTCGGCGGCAGGGCAGGCCTGAAACAGCCGCCGATGCGCGCTCTGCCGCTACTGTTGAATAAGCGTGCCGGTCTGGCCAACAATCCCTTCTCTGGCCTTAGAAAGCAGCGTAATCAGGGCCTGACGGCCAGGCTTTGATTCGGCAAACGCGACGGCCGCTTCGACTTTCGGCAGCATCGAGCCTGGCGCGAACTGATTATCAGTAATATGGTGCAAAGCTTCCTGCGGCGTCAGCGTGTCCAGCCAGCGCTCCGTCGGCTTACGGAAATCGATAGCAACTTTTTCGACCGCGGTCAGAATAATCAGCATATCCGCATCGATATCCTGAGCCAGCACCGCGCTGGCAAGATCCTTATCAATAACGGCATTTGCGCCCTGTAGATGATTTTCCTGGGCTACCACCGGGATGCCGCCGCCGCCAGCGGTAATCACAATCTGACCGGCTTCCAGCAGGGTTTTTACCGCGCGCGCTTCGACGATCTCCAACGGTTTGGGCGAGGCAACTACCCGTCGCCAGCCGCGCCCGGCATCCTCCATCAGCAGCATCCCTGTTGATTTCAGCTTGCGCGCCTCCTCTTCTGACAGAAAAGAGCCGATCGGCTTGTCGGGATGAGTGAAAGCGGGATCGCGCGCGTCCACGCGCACCTGCGTGATCAGCGATACCACGTTTTTATCCATGTTCTGATTAAGCAGCGCTTCCCGCAGCGCGTTTTGCAGATCGTAACCGATATATCCCTGACTAAGCGCCACACATACCGACATCGGCAATACCGGAGAATGCGCCGCCGTGTGGGCCGCCGCTTCAAAGGCCTGATGGATCATCCCTACCTGTGGGCCGTTGCCGTGGGTGATCACCAGCTCGTGGCCTTCGGCTATCAACGCCACAATGGTTTCCGCCGTATTCTGCACGGCCTGCATCTGCTCCATCAGCCCCGCGCCAAGCGCGTTGCCGCCCAGCGCCAGTACTATCCTCTTTTTCATAGGTGACTCCCTGTTACAAATGGCTTGCGAGAAATAAAGCGGCCGTGTCCTGCCTGACCGGTAAAGCGGCCTTCCCGACAGACCACTGTTCCACGTGAAAGGGTCATAACCGGCCAGCCCTGACAGCAGAAGCCTTCATAGGGCGTATAGTCGCCGTTATCATGCAGATCGGCATGGTGGATAATCTGCTGACGTCGGGGATCGAAAAGCACCAGATCGGCATCCGCGCCGGGCTGTAGGCTGCCTTTTTCCGGCCACAGACCAAACAGTTTTGCGGGCATCGTGCTGGTTAGCGAAACAAAGCGTGAACGGCTGATACGCCCTTTCATCACGCCTTCGGAAAAAAGCAGGGCCAGGCGATTCTCTACGCCCGGCAGGCCGTTGGGGCAGCGAGTAAAATCGTTGGCTGCCATCTGTTGGCGTTGCCGGTAAGGAAAATTGCAGTGGTCGGTAGCCAGGGTATCAATCGCGCCGTTGGCGATACCAACCCATAATTTATCCCGCTCGCTGCATGGCCGCAGCGGCGGGCTGAGGATGTATTTCAGCCCGTCAGGCCGCAGGTAGCGGTTGATGTCCAGCAGCAGATACTGGGGGCAGGTTTCTGCCCATACCGGCTGGCCGCTGGCGCGCGCCATACGGACATAATCCAGCCCGAGGCCGTTGGAGAGATGAACGATATATAAAGGCGCATTGTCCGCCAGCCTGGCCAGGTTGATAGCGCGCGCGATCGCCTCCGCTTCGCAGGCCAGCGGACGGCTGTGAGCGTGCCAGACGGGCGCCGTTTTCCCCTGTTGCTTAAACTGCTGTCGTCGCCAGCGTATGGCCGCATCGTTCTCCGGGTGCACCGTGGCCAGCGCGCCCGCTTCGTTAAGGCGCTGCAGCACGTTCAGGACATCTTCATCATGCAGCATATAATCGTAGGTCAGATAAAATTTGAAGCTGCTGATCCCCTCATGCTGCGCCATCGGCGCGATCTCCTCCAGAATTTGAGGCGTCACATGCTGGATCACGCCGTGAAAACTGTAATCGATAACTGCCTCGACCGCGTCGCGATGATATTTCTCCAGCTGGTGGTGCAGCGTGCAGCCTGGCGGGCCAAAGCCCATATGATCGACAATAGTGGTGGTACCGCCGCAGGCTGCGGCGCGCGTACCGGCAAAAAAGTCGTCGCAGCTCTGCGCGATGCCGACGTCGATATTAAAATGGGTATGCACATCCACACCGCCCGGCATTACCAGTAGCTCACGAGCGTCGATAATGTTCATGGTTTCGTCCGCCTCGATTTGCGGCGCGCGACGAACGATTTTTCCCTGCATGATCAGCAGATCCTGGCGGTATTCCCCGGCGTCATCTACCAGGGTGCCTCCCTTCAGTAACGTTTTCATCCCCCTCCTCCTGTCGACGCCGGTTGCCGTCAGGCCTGCTGCTGTAGCCAGGTCAAAGGCGTGGCGGCATAGAGTGCGGCGCAGGTGACCAGATGCGCTTTCCAGGTTTTTTCATTCGGCGCGTGGGCTTCTGGCTCTTTACCTGGCCCAAAGCCGATAACGGGAATGCCATGACGGCCCATAATGGAAACGCCGTTGGTGGAAAAGGTCCACTTATCCACCACCGGCTCGCGTTTAAACAGGCCCCGATAGGCCGCGCTAAGTGTTTTGACGGTGATGTGGTCAGGCTCCACTTTCCAGGTAGGAAAGTAGCAGTCGGTTGGGTAGACCAGCCCCGTCCAGGAAGGGCGCTCGTAGGTATAAAGCGAGACTTCTGCCTTAGCCGACTTAACGGCAGGCAGAGCGCGGATCTCCTCCAGCGCGTTTTCCCATGTTTCGCCCCAGGTGAGACGACGATCGATGGAAATGGCGCAGCTGTCTGCGACGGCACAGCGGCTGGGCGAGGTGAAAAAGATTTCCGAAACGGTCAATGTGCCTTTACCCAGGAATTCGTCATTGCCCAGCTTGCCGGACAGCGCCTGCAGCTCGGTCAGGATGGGCGCCATTTTGAAAATCGCGTTATCGCCGCGTTCCGGCGCAGAGCCGTGGCAGCTGACGCCCTGTACCTCTACCCGTATTTCCATGCGGCCACGGTGTCCGCGATAGATTTGACAGTCGGTAGGCTCCGTACTGATGACAAATTCGGGCCGGATATTCATCTGCTCAATAAGATATTGCCAACAAAGGCCGTCACAGTCCTCTTCCTGAACCGTTCCGGTAATCAGCAGCGTGTAGTCGTCTTCCAGCCGGAGATCCTTGATGATCTTTGCCGCGTAAACCATTGCCGCCATGCCGCCTTCCTGATCCGAGGAGCCACGCCCGCCGATCAGCTCGTTATCCTCCATGCCTTCGTAAGGATCGAAACGCCAGTTTTTGCGATTGCCGATGCCCACCGTGTCGATGTGGGCGTCCATCGCCAGCAGGCGTGGGCCGTGGCCGATATAGCCCAAAATATTTCCCATGGGATCGATCTCGATTTTATCGAACCCTACTTTTTCCATCTCCTGACGTATGCGCGCGACCACAAGCTTTTCATCGCAGCTTTCGCTGGGAATGGCGATCATCTCACGCAGAAAACGCGTCATTTCCGGCTGGTATTTATTTGCCAGAGCAAGAATATCGTCGAACGGAACGGATTTCATGGTTAACTCCTGTTAATTAAGCGGTAATGCCGTCTTTTCCTTCCCACACCACTTCCCGGTAGTGCTGAGGATCGGTGTCGCCTTCGGTGCTGAGCAGCAGCACGCGCGAAGCCGGGGTAAGCCTGAGTTTTTCTTTTAGCGCCTGCGACTGGGGATGATGCAGAACGGCAGCCAGCACGCCTGCGCTGACCGCGCCCGATTCGCCGGATATAATGCGTGGATCGTCGCCCAGCGGATTACCCAGCACGCGCATCCCCAAAGCGGCGACGCGATCTTCGCAGGAGATAAACTGCCGGGCGCAGCCGCGCAATAGCGGCCAGCCAAGCGGATTGGGCTCGCCGCAGGCCAGCCCGGCCATAATGGTATTCATCTCGCCGCCCACGTTGACCATTTCGCCCCGTTTGGCGGAACGAAAGAGACAGTCGGCTTTGTCCGGCTCTACGACCACGGCATGCAGGCTGGCGGCCTCGTATACGTCGCACAAATAGCCGAGCACGCCAGCAGCCATTGCTCCCACGCCCGCCTGCAAAAAAACGTGGGTCGGCGAAGTGCCCAGCGCCTGCATTTGCTCTACGGCTTCATCCGCCAGCGTGGCGTAGCCCTGCATAATCCAGGTGGGTACCTCGCGATAGCCTTCCCAGGCGGTGTCCTGCACGACTTTCCAGCCCTGCTTTTCGGCATTGCGCATGGTCAGACGCACCGTGTCGTCGTAGTTCATTTGGGTAACGATGCACTCGGCGCCCAGGTCGGTAATATGTTTGACGCGGGCGGGCGAGGAGCCTTTAGGCATATAGATAACGGCATGTTGTCCCAGCTGGAGCGCCGCCCAGGCGACGCCGCGCCCATGGTTGCCATCTGTGGTGGTCGCAAACGTCATGGGTACGCGCTGCTGCTGACGAAAGGCGGCAAAGGAAAATTCGTTAATATCGCTGCCGGTTTCTTTGCAGAGCAGGCGGGCAATAGCCCATGCGCCGCCAAGCATTTTGAAAGCGTTCAGACCAAAGCGTTGCGACTCATCCTTAACCAGGATTTGTTCAACGCCGAGCGCGGCGGCCAGAGCGGGCAAAGAGAGCAGCGGAGTCGGACGATAGCCCGGCAGCTTGCTGTGAAAAGCCCGTGCGGCCCTGGCGGTACGGCGATTGAACAGGTCGGACCGTTCAGGCGCATATGCCGCGTTGTCTTCAATAACCATTTTTAACTCGAAGCTGGACATAGCTGACCTTTCCTCAAAAAAGTGATCGGGAACCGTGGTTTTTTCAGCATTTAATCCTTGGCTGCGCTTCCTGGAGGCAGCGGGTCAGCACGGCAGCGGGATCGGCAAATTTTCGGGCCAGGATCATGCTGGCGATGATCCACGGTTTCCAGCTGGCCTCTTTATAGGTGGCAATGCGATAGCGCTCAAAAACGCTGGCGGCGACCTCGCCCGCCTCGCAGGAAACGTCGGTGATGTCGGCGGGCAGACAGTGCATATAGAGTGCGCTGCCGTCGCGGGTCAGCTTCATCATCTCTTCCGTACAGTGCCACTGCTGATGACGCGCATTTTGTTGCAGACAATGCTGCTCAAGGGCTTTTAGTCCGGCGGTATCCTGATTGCGCAGCAGCATGGTTCTTTGCTGCATCACTTGCCAGGGCGCCCAGGATTTTGGATAGACGATATCGGCGTCGCGGAACGCCTCTTCCATCGTGCTGACCTGACGGAAGCTGCCGCCGGACGCTTTGGCGTTGCGCTGGGCCACTTCCAGCACGTCGGGGATAAGGTCGTAGCCCTCGGGATGCGCCAGCGTGACTTCCATACCAAAACGGCTCATCAATCCAATAATGCCCTGAGGTACCGAAAGCGGTTTGCCGTAGCTGGGCGAATAGGCCCAGGTCATGGCGATTTTTTTGCCTTTCAACTGGTCCAGCCCGCCGAAATGTTCTTTAAGCCAGGCCAAATCCGCCATGGACTGCGTGGGGTGATCGATATCGCATTGCAGATTGACCAGGGCAGGTCGCTGGGGCAGAACGCCCTGGCTAAAGCCCTCATCCAGCGCTGCACCGACTTCCCGCATATAGGCGTTACCCGCGCCCAGATACATGTCGTCGCGAATGCCGATCGCATCCGCGCAAAAGGAGATCATATTGGCGGTTTCACGTACCGTTTCGCCATGCGCGATCTGCGATTTGCCCTCGTCCAAATCTTGTTGCGTCAGCCCCAGCAGATTCAGCGCCGAGGCGTAGGAAAAACGCGTACGGGTGGAGTTGTCGCGGAAAACCGAAATACCGAGCCCACTATTAAAAATCCGGGTATCGATGTTTTTCTCACGCATGATTTTCATCACCTGAGCAATATCCAGCACTTGCTCAAGTTCTTCGCGGGTTTGCTCCCAGGTAAGCAAAAAATCTTTACTGGCCAGGCCAGTTTTCCTCTGGCCAATGGTCCGTAGCAGTGCGCCTGTCTCTTCCATTTAAGCGATTCCTTATAGCGATACGTTATCCCTGCCGCTAACGACATGGCAGGAAGCCTGACCGCTGTAATCAACTTCTGTGCCAGGAGTGGGAGACGCGGCTATCGGTGGCAGAAAAACGTGATCTGTCGCCGAATTTGCGAGATATGTAGCAATTTTAAAACGATGTGGTTAATGAAGAGGGCTTGAGTAGGGTAACGGGCATGACAGCCAAGGGCATGACGGAGTATGGTGTTACGCGATCGTTGGATTCTCAGCGCTCAAAATGATAAAGCCTGCTGTTTCTCTCAAAATGAGATTCAGCACATGACTCTCCAGGATGAGAGAAGGGATTGTGAACAAAAGGATGCACGTCATGGATGAAGCTCCATCGTTACCCTCTGGTCTGATGGCCATACAGCCGACCATTCTGAATTTCAGCAGCCTGCTGGCTAACGTGCTGGAAATGGAAGTGGAGGTTGTCGATCGCCACCTCATTCGCATTGCCGGCACCGGCCCTTACAGTTATCGCTTCGGACATAGTCCGGAAAGCAATAACCATCTGCTCAGAAACGTCATCGAAACGCAAAAGGAAATGGTTGTCGTCGACTCGCGGTACAACCCCCTGTGCAAAGCCTGTCAGCACCGACAGTTTTGCAAAGAGCGAGCTTTTATCGGCGTACCTATCCTGGCCCCTCACCGTTGTCTGGGCGTCATCAGCCTTATTGCCGTCAATAATGAGCAGCACCGAAAACTCAGCGATAACGCGGATATGTTTGTGCAGTATATGCGGCACGTTTCCCGACTGCTGGTGGCTAATCTCGCCAGCGCTCAGCCACGGCAAACGCAAAGCGATGCCGTCTGGCACACGCTGCTAGGCAGTATGGATCAAGGGGTGATCCTGCTGGATCGGGACGGTAAAGTGAAAGCCGTTAACGATCGTGCGCTCAGCCAGCTGGATGCCACTCACGAAAGTTTAACGGGAAGATCCCTGGCTATTGAGCCGCTCAGCCGTCAGCGGAAAGCGGCTCACGGTCATGCCCAGCACCGCGTGATTATGGGCGACCAGCAGATGCTGTTGACGGGGCAGCTACATCATATCGGTCAGCAAAAACTCTTTTTAATGGCTTTTCATCAGGACGCGCTGGCTGCTTCTTTGCTGACTGAAAACGAGCCGCCCGGCATTGAACGGCTGGTAGGAAAATCCAAAGCAATCCACAAACTGAAACGGCTGATTATGCGCATCGCCTCCAGCCCTTCCAGCGTGATGATACTGGGGGAAAGCGGCACCGGAAAAGAGGTGGTGGCGCGGGCTATCCACAGGCTCAGCAAAAGGCACGACAGGCCGTTTGTGGCGATAAACTGTGCGGCCATTCCTGAAAACCTGCTGGAAAGCGAGCTGTTCGGCTATGTAAAAGGCGCTTTTACCGGCGCGGCGCCCGGCGGACGGGCGGGGCTGATCCAGTCAGCCAATGGCGGCACGCTGTTTCTGGATGAAATTGGCGATATGCCGCTGAGCCTGCAGGCTCGTTTACTGCGGGCGATAGAAAACCGCGAGGTGCTGCCCGTTGGCGCAAGCCGCCCTGTGTCTGTCGATATTCGAATTATTTCCGCTACGCATCAAAACCTGCGGCAATTTATTGAGGAGGGAAAGTTCCGGGAGGATCTCTACTATCGCCTGAACGTTATTCCGCTGGAGGTGCCGCCGCTGCGCGATCGCGAAGGGGATATCGAACTTTTGATGCACTATTTTCTTAATCATCACTCGCAGCGCATCGGCTGCGCCTATCCGGGTATCAGCCGGGAAGCGATAGAGCTGTTACAACGCTATCTGTGGCCAGGCAACGTGCGCGAGTTAAGCAATCTGGTGGAGTATCTGGTCAATATCGTTCCTGAAGGGGAGATAATAGACGGCGCCTTACTGCCTCCGCTGTTCCATACCACAATTCGTTCTGTGCCGTTGATGGCGTACCCGCCGAAAACGGTTTGCGGCCCGGTCGAAAAAGAGGAAGAGGAAGGGGCAAAGCTGAAATCAGTAGAAAAAAGCCTGATAGAAGAAGCGCTGCAGCGCACCCGTAATAAGAAGCAGATAGCGGAAGAGCTGGGCATTGGCGTAGCGACGCTGTATCGGAAAATAAAAAAATATGGCCTGCAGGCCTGAGCTTCAGCAGGCGTTGCTAAGGCGTTGCTGATACTGTGCGGGCGTGTCTAAATCCCAGTGAACGGTTGGGCTGTCGATCGGTACGCTGATGCAGCCATATTCCTGAATCAGCTTGCGCAGCGTACTTTGTTCAGGCGCTGCGGTTATTCGCGCCGCCATCCCGGCAGGCAGAAGCACCGGATGCCCATTTTTGCCCGCGTAGCAGGGCAGTTGGCAGCAGAGACTTTGATGCCGCCACAGCTGTGCATAGATGGTCGGATCAATCGCGGGCATATCTCCGGGTACAACGAAAAAGCGCCCGCCGGAAAGCACGGCGGCACCGCAGCGTACCGAAGAGAACATCCCTGCCTGGTAACCGGCGTTGTGGCAAACATCCACGGCAGGCCAATGGGCGTAACGCTGATGAAGCTCTTCAGCACGATAGCCTGTTACCAGGATAACTCTGTCGCAGAACGCCAGCGCATTGCGGATGGCACTGTCCAGCACCGTCGTATCCTGCCATGGCAGCAGCATTTTCCAACATCCCATACGCGATGAGCGTCCGGCCGCCAGCATAATACATTCCTTCATAATGGCTTTACTCCGTCTTCAGCACCGCCTTAATTGATTTAATAATTGGCTTGTAACCGGTACAGCGGCAAAGATTTCCCTCCAGCGCTTCTGCAATCTGCTGGTCGCTCGGGCGAGGGTTTTTATCCAGCAGCGCTTTGGTGCTCATCAGCACGCCCGGCGTGCAAAAGCCACACTGCACGCCGCCGTGGCGCACAAATTCCTGCTGCAGTTTTCTACCGGTTTCATCCTGGTGTAGTGCTTCAATAGTGCTGACCGTCGCACCATCGCACTGCGCCGCCAGCACCAGGCATGAACAGACAGCCTTACCGTTCATGATCACCGTACAGGCGCCGCACTCGCCTACCGAGCAGCCCTCTTTGGTGCCGGTCAGCTGTAAATCTTCCCGTAAAAAATCAAGCAGGCGGCGATTATCCTCAACCGTTTTCTCAACCTGAACCCCGTTTACTGTCAGCCCGATCCTGTTCATTTTTTTGCTCCTTATTTTGTCCCGGCTTCACGGGCTTCCTGCAACATTTGACGCAGCATATTTAACGCTACCGGCACCTTGTACGCGGCGGACCAACGGTTGCCTATCGCCGCCATTAGCAGGGCTTCCAGCGCGCTGGCACCCGCCTCTATCTGTGCGACCGTCAACGCCTGTCCGGTCAGAACTTTCTCTACCGCAATCAAGCGTTGAGGTTTACTCAACAACGCGCCATCTACCAGACGACAGCGAACCAGCATCCCCGCATGATTGAAGGTAAACTGGCCGGTAAAGCTCTGACGGGTAATGTTCAGCGCATTGCGACGACCCAGCTGTAGATAGCGTTGCTCAAGGCCAGGATCGCGATAGGGCGCGGGCAGTATCACCGCGGTCAGCAACTCGCCAGGCTGTAGCCGGGTACGATAGCCTGCGGTAATAAAGTCCGACAGCGGCATGCGGCGCTGCGCCTGCTGGCTCTGCAGCACGACGATAGCGTCATAGATAATCAGCGGCGGTACGGAGTCTGCGCAGGGCGCGGCATTAACGATATTGCCACCCAGCGTCGCCCGATTACGGAGCTGTAGTGAACCAATGGTGTTGCAGGCGCTAATTAATAGCGGATAGTGCTCCTGAAGCCGCTGGTCAGCCGTCAAATCACTAAAGCAAACGCCAGCCCCAATGGTCACGCCCTCATCGCAGAGGGCGATACGCTGTAGTTCTTTCAAACCTGAAATATCCACCAGCGGCAGCGGCACCGTACTAAGCCGCGCCTGTACCAGCACATCCGTTCCGCCTGCAATCGGCCTGGCCTGGCCGTCGGCCAGCGCCCGTAGCGCGTCATCCAGCGTGTCCGGGCGGTAAATTTGTAGCGTGTTCAGCCGTAAAACCTGTTTTTTACCGCCCGATTCAGCCTGTAGCTCGCTCTGGCGGACCGGTTTTTTCAACGCGTAGCCCAGGCGAACCTGCTCCAGCGTCAGCGGCAGCGTATAGTTGCGACGTCCAAGCGCGAAGCTCACGGCGTTATTTAGCGCCGCGCCGCCAAGCTCCAGCACGGGTTCGCCAATAACTTTGGCGCCATAGGGGCCAGCCTTGTCATGGTTTTCTACCGCGACGATGTCGATATTCGGCACGTCTTTAATCGTGGGCAGCAGATAGGTATCAAAGTTCTCAGACTTAACCTCGCCTTGCTCTGTATTGAACTCTTCCAGCATGGCGTAGCCGATCATGCCCTGAACCAGACCGCCGTAGACCTGCCCTTCAAAGCCGACTTTGTTGATCACTTTGCCGACGTCATGCACGGCCGTGGCGTTGTTGAACGTAATTTTTCCGGTGCGGGTATCCAGCGCGATATCGGCGACCTGACAGCCGTAAACCCAGGTAAAGTAGGGGCTGCCGCTTCCTTTTTCTTCGTCCCAGTGGATAGCCGGCGCGACGTGCCAGCCGTAAGCCGAAAGATTGGCACCGGCAGCTTTGGTCACGTCAACGACCTGCCGGAACGGCAGTCGCTTAGAGGGTTGTCGGCGGTGAAATACGGTGCCGTTTTCCCATACCAGATCGTCGGGATCGGTTACATCCAGCGTTTGCGCCAGCGCTTTAGCCATGCGTCGCTTGATGGTATTCGCCGCGCTAAGCACCGCCTGTCCGCCCATTAGCGTGCCGCGCGACGCGACGGTAGATCCCCCATCAGCAATCATGGCGGTCGGCGGATCGGTGAAATGAATCTGTGTCAGATCCAGACCAAACGCTTCCGCTGCAATAAGCGACATGGTGGTCTGCAATCCCTGGCCGTTTTCAGACACGGAGGTGGAAAGATTCAGGCTGCCGTCGGCATTGATCTGTATCAGCGCGGAAGAGGCATCCAGCCCCTCGGCGCCCAGCGAACAGCCCCGATGACTGAGCGCCAGCCCAATACCATACTTAATCGGCCCGCCCAGCTGATTGAGCTGCCGATAGTGCTCCCGCTTCGCCAAAAACTCGGTTTTGTCGATAGCCTTTTGCAGGACTTCCTGCGCGGAGACCTGATGCTCGCTGAGAACCTGCCCAGCCATGCTGGTGTCGTTCTGGCGCAGTACGTTTCTCAGGCGCAGCTCGACGGGTGACAGCCCCATTTTTTCCGCGACCTCGTCCATCAGCGATTCGTTGGCAAAAATAACCTGTGGCGCGCCAAAGCCGCGATAGGCGGAGGTATAATTATTGTTGGTGTAGACGCCGGTAATATCGACGCGCACGTTGGGAATATTATAAGGCCCGGCAGCCTGTACGGAGCTACGCCAGGTGACAAAAGGCGTTTGCCCGGCATAGCTGCCGCCATCCGCAAGGATATCTATTTTTATTGCCTGGATACGCGCCCGATCGTCCAGACCGATTTTATAATGCATCTGATAAGGATGGCGTTTATAGCTTTCACGCATTGACTGTTCGCGGTTATAGGTCATTTTTACCGGGCGCGAAGTCAGCACGGCCAGCAGCGCCGCGCGGCAGGCAAGATGATCGATAATATCGTCTTTGCCGCCGAAAGATCCGCCCAGTACGGAGCGCTTCACGTTAACCTTCGACTGCGGCAGATCCAGATATTTCGCCACCATGCCGCGCACGCGATGCGCGTTTTGTATTGACCCATAAATCGTGACGATCTGTTCATTATCGTCGTAGCCAACGGTGATCGACTCTGGCTCAATATAGGCGTGCTCCTGAAAGCCGACCTCAAAATCGCGCTCAAAGATATAGCTGGAGGCCGCAAAGCCCGCCTCAATATCGCCCTTAATCGTATGGTGATGATTAATAATATTATTTTCTTTGTCACTGTGGATGGGCCGTGCCCCCGGCCTGATGGCTTCTCTCACCGATGTTATCGGTGTCCAGGGCGTATAGGCTACGCGGATTTTATCGGCGGCCTGGCTGGCTATTTCATAACTTTCCGCCGCGATCACGGCAATGACGTCCCCCCGAAAAGCAATTTCGCTCTCAACGATAGGCGGATAGTCCGGGATAACCACGCCGATACAGCGCTGGCCTGGGATGTCCTTCCAGGTGGCGATTTTCACCACGCCAGGTAGTTTTTCCGCTTCCGAGATATCCAGCGAGGCGATTTGGCCTGCGGCGATATCAGCGTAGCGACACACGCCATAAAGCATGTTTTTCAGCACAATATCGTCACCATATACGGCTGCGCCTCTGACTTTCGCCTTGCCGTCGACGCGCGGTACTTCATTGCCCACTAAAAGAGTTTTCACGGATTTTGGCCCTCCAGATGCTTCCCGGGACAGCCCTAAGCAAGTGATATGCCAGAGTGTGAAGATGTCCGCGACAAGCGACAGGGCTGTGAGGCATCTCGAAGAAACTGATTTAAAACAAGTCCGCTGCTCGCGCGTGTGTCGCTGGAGTCGTTTCACTTTGAGGTTTTTTTCTCAAAATGAGACGGTAATTCTCCTGTCTACATCTGCCATAGCGGCGACATCCCTCTGTCAAACCGACGTTCTCGTTAGCAACTGCGTAATGCCTCACAAAAATCAGTTCTGAATGGCTTTTTTCCGCAAATGTGCCCTTTTTTTGCATAACCCGACGAAAGGGATCTGTGCGGCATAAAAAGGAGTAAAAATGAACCGGTTTGTCACTGTTAATCCCAGCGAGTGTATCGATTGTCATGTTTGTGAAGTGGCCTGCGCACTAGCGCACGGCGATGGCGAATGGCCAGCCCATCGTGGGCAGTTTCGGCCGCGCATTCATCTTGTCAAAGGCTGCGGCCCCGTTACCTGTCGTCAGTGCAACAAAGCGCCCTGCGTCGCCAGTTGCCCAACTCAGGCGCTTGTTTTTCAATACAACAGCGTGCGGCTGCATGAGGAAAAGTGCATAGGCTGCAAAAATTGTCTGCTGGCCTGCCCGTTTGGTGCGATTGAACCGGCTGCTTCTGAAGACGTGATGAGTAAGTGCGATCTCTGCGAGCAAACCGAGCAGGGCAAGCCCGCTTGCGTGGCTTCCTGCCCGACCCAGGCGCTACAGGTGATGGATGAAAATACATTGACGCGGCTTCGGCAATACCGTCAGTACGCCACCGCTGACGATAAAGCGCTGCGGCCAGTAGCCGGACGCGCCGCAAAGGCGTTGGATAAGCTGCCGCGCATTGGCGCCCGCAAGCTTAAACCCACGGAGCGCGCCAGGCATTTCTGCGAGATTTATCAGGGCCTCTCGCCGTCGCAGGCGGGCTATGAGGCCGAGCGCTGCCTTTATTGCGCGCAAAAAGCGTGGTGCGGCTGGGCCTGCCCGCTGCACAACGCCATCCCCGATTTTATCCGCCTGGTGCAGGAGGGGCGAATTATCGATGCGGCAGAGCTGTCGCACCAGACCAGCAGCCTGCCGGAAATTTGCGGGCGCGTCTGTCCACAGGATCGGCTCTGCGAAGGCGCATGTACGCTCAGCGGTCGGTCGGGCGCGGTTTCGATAGGTAACCTCGAGCGTTACATCACTGATGAAGCGTTCAGGCAGGGCTGGCGCCCGACGCCGCCAGCGATTGAGGCCCGGCGTGAAAAGGTAGCGGTGGTGGGCGCCGGGCCTGCCGGGCTGGGCTGTGCCGATATCCTTGCGCGCAGCGGCGTTCAGGTGGATGTCTACGATCGCCATCCCGAAATCGGCGGGATGCTGACCTTTGGGATCCCCTCTTTCAAGCTGGATAAACAGCTGATGGCAACCCGCCGCGCTATTTTCAGCGAAATGGGAATTAAGTTTCACCTTAGCTGCGAAATTGGCCGCGACCTTCCTTTCTCTCGTCTGCTGGCGGATTACGACGCCGTCTTTTTGGGCGTGGGCACCTATAAATTGATGCAGGCGGGCCTTGAGCATGAGGATGCGCCCGGCGTTATTCAGGCGCTGCCCTATCTGACCGCTAATACGCGACGGGTCATGGGGCTGGCAGAGGATGAACAGCAGCCTTATGTCTCGCTGAAGGGAAAAAAAGTCGTAGTACTGGGCGGCGGCGATACGGCGATGGACTGCGTACGTACCGCCATCCGGCAGCAGGCGAAACAGGTAATTTGCGCCTATCGACGCGATGAAGAGAGTATGCCTGGCTCTAAAAAAGAGGTCGCCAACGCGCGCGAAGAAGGCGTGGAATTTATGTTTAACCTGCTGCCGCAATATATCGAGCTGGATAAGGGCGGTCGCCTGAGCGGCATAGGGATGATCCGCACCGTTGCCGGTGAGCCAGGCAGCGACGGGCGTCGACGACCGCAGCCGGTCAAAGGATCTGAATTCGTGCTGGCTGCCGACGCGCTGATCCTGGCCTTTGGCTTTCAGGCGCACGAGATGCCCTGGCTGGCGGGACAGGCGATTCGTTTCGATCGTTGGGGGCTGATTAAAACAGGCCAGGCGGGCCGCACAACGCAAACGCATCATCCAAAAGTGTTTGCCGCCGGGGACGCCGTGCACGGTGCCGATTTGGTGGTAACGGCTATGGCGGAAGGGCGTCGCAGCGCGCGAGAGATGCTGGCGATGTTTGAACAGAGCGCGGAAATGACCCGCGCAGAAAGAAAGGAGCGGGCCTTATGAGCCAGTTTATCGTCGCCCAGCCTGAAAAATGTATCGGCTGCCATACCTGTGAGGTTGCCTGCGCCGTGGCGCATACGGGCACGCCGTTACTGGCTGCGCAGCGCTATTTCCCTCGCCTGAAGGTTATTAAATCGTCGCAGGTTAGCGTACCCGTTATGTGCCATCAGTGTAATAACGCGCCCTGCGTCTCTGCGTGCCCTGTTGCGGCGCTGTATAAGGGCGAGCTGGGTATGATAGCAACCCGCCGTCACCGCTGTATTGACTGCAAAAGCTGCGTTATCGCCTGCCCGTTTGGCGCCATTGAAATCGTCAGCAAGCCTGAAGAAAAGCCGCTGATAGTGAAATGCGATCTTTGCGCGGGTCAATCCGACGGGCCTGCCTGCATCCACGTGTGCCCAACCGGCGCGTTGACTTTGATGACCGCCGCCGGACTGACACAGCGACAGCAGCAAAAGCAGCAGCGAGCCGCAGCAGAAAGCCAGCTGAACGGCCCTTATTTACAGGAGGTGGAGACACATGGATAAAGCGATTGTTGTTTGTCCCTACTGCGGCTGCGGCTGCAAAATTGCGTTGCAGATTGCAGACGGGAAAGTCGTTGGCGCGGAAGGCGCGCCCGGCGTAACCAATGAGGGAAAGCTTTGCCTGAAGGGCTACTTCGGCTGGGAGTTTTTGAATAATACCCGCCTGCTGACGCCGCGCTTGCAGCATCCTGCCATTCGTCGTAAACGAGGCGGGCCTTTTGAAAAAGTCAGCTGGCAGGAAGCTATCGATTTTGTCAGCAGGCGGCTGCAAAAAATTCGCGCTCGTTCAGGGCCTGAAAGCATTATGGTTACCGGATCTTCACGCGGGCCGGGAAACGAAACCAACTATGTTATGCAGAAGTTTGCGCGCGCCGTATTGGGAAGCAATAACATCGACTGCTGCGCCAGGGTGTGCCACGGCCCTTCCGTCGCCGGCCTGCGGGCGACGCTGGGCAATGGGGCGATGAGCAACGGCATGAAGGATATTGAAGAAAGCGATTGCCTGCTTATCTTTGGTTATAACGCTGCGGATTCTCATCCGATCGTGGCCAGACGCATTCTGCATGCCAAAGAGAAAGGGGCCAAAATTATCGTCTGCGATCCGCGCTATATCGAAAGCGCCCGGCTGGCCGATCTGTGGCTACCGCTAAAAAACGGCAGCAATATGGCGCTGGTGAACGCGCTTGCTCACGTGCTGATCGCTGAAAAACTGTGGGACAAAAGCTATATCGATAAGCATACGGAAGGGCTGGAAGCGTGGCGGGAAGGCGTCCAGCGCTATTCGCCGGAAGCGGTGGAAGCCATCACAGGACTCAAGCCGGAGCTTATTCGCCAGGCTGCTCGCCTTTATGCCAGCGCCCGCAACGCCACTATTTTATGGGGAATGGGCGTGACCCAGTGGGGGCAGGGCGTGGATGTGGTGAAAGGATTGGCCAGCCTGGCGCTGGCTACCGGCAATTTCGGACGGCCGGGCGTCGGCGTGGGGCCGGTCAGAGGGCAAAATAACGTGCAGGGTGCCTGCGATATGGGCGCTCTGCCAGATGTTTTCCCCGGCTATCAGCCCGTAACGGATAAGGCGGTACGCGAAAAATTTGCCGCCGCCTGGGGCGTTGACTCGCTCAGTGATAAACCCGGATACGCCATTACCGATGTTCCCCATTTAGCGCTGGAGGGCAAGCTGCGTGCCTACTGGATTATGGGCGAAGATCCGCTGCAAACCGAACCGGATCTCGCCCTGATGCGTCAGGCGATGGCAAAGCTGGATCTGATCGTGGTGCAGGATATTTTTATGACCAAAACGGCAGAGCTGGCGGATGTCCTGTTGCCCGCCACCAGCTGGGGCGAGCATGAGGGCGTTTATACCAGTGCCGATCGAGGGTTCCAGCGCTTTGAAAAAGCTGTAGAGCCGCAGGGCGACGTCCTGCCGGACTGGGAAATTATCTGCCGCGTGGCGCAGGCGATGGGGTATCCCATGCGCTACGAAAACAATAAAGCGATCTGGGATGAATTGCGCGCGCTTTGCCCGCTGTACACCGGCGCCACCTGGGAGAAAATGGCCGGGTTCGGCTACGTGCAGTGGCCCTGTCCTGATGAAGCACATCCCGGCACGCCTTACCTCTATGAAGGAAACCGCTTTTCGCGTCCTTCCGGTAAAGGGCTGCTGTTTGCCTGCGACTGGCAGCCGCCCGCCGAAGCAACCGATGAAGCCTGGCCGCTGGTGCTCTGTACGGTGCGTGAAGTGGGCCACTACAGCTGCCGCTCGATGACCGGCAACTGCCACGCCCTGGCGGCTCAGGCCGATGAACCCGGCAGGATCCAGATGAATACGGCAGACGCGCGTGCGCTGAATATTCATAACGGCGAACTGGTATGGGTAGCTTCGCGGCGCGGCAGGGTGCTTAGCAGAGCTGAAGTCAGCGACAGAACAAATCAGGGCACGGTCTATATGACCTATCAGTGGTGGATAGGTGCCTGTAATGAGCTGACCCTCGATCATGTCGATCCGGTAGCGAAAACGCCGGAGTTTAAACACTGCGCTGTCAGGGTAGAGAAAATCGCCGATGCGCAGTGGGCGGAACAGCAGGTTACGGAGCGCTATCGACAAATGAAGGATCGCCTGGCGAAAGCGGCGGCGCCGCTGACGTAAGGCCTGGCGGTTTGCAACCCTCGGTTCTGGCGGTTTACAACCTCGGATCCGCGGCTTTTAACTCGCAAAACTGGCTATTTCTAACCTTCAGGTCTGGCGGTTTGCGACCTTCGGGTCTGGCTGTGTCTAACCTTCAGGCCTGGCGGTTTGCGACCTTCGGGTCTGGCTGTGTCTAACCTTCAGGCCTGGCGGTTTATGACCCTCGGGTCAGCGGCTTTAAACTCCCGGGCAGCCGCTGCCTGGTTTTACACTAACGCCATCAGGCGGCCGATCAGTCCTTGACGTTGTGCAGCGCCAGAGAAACGGCCAGCGTCTGCGCAAGGCACAGCGAAGCAACCTGTGAACGGAAGCCGTCAACCTGGGCTTCACGCACCACAAAGCAGACGTCGCTGAAGGCGGCCAGCGGGCTGACCTGGCTGTCGGTAATGGCAATCTGCTGCGCGCCGCGTTTAGCACCCAGCTCAACCAGCTCGACGGCTTCACGCGCATAGGGCGAATAGCTGATAGCGATCACCACGTCTTTAGGGTTCACCATGCTGAGCTGCTCGGTAAACATCCCGCCCAGGCCGTCGATTAAAAAAGCGCGACGTTCCAGATGGCGCAGCGCATAGGTCAGATAGGAAGCGACGCTGAACGAACGACGCAGGCCAATCACATAGATATTTTCCGCCTGCGCCAGCAGCTCTACGGCTTTATTCAGCTGTTCCGGGTTGGTCTGCATCGCCAGCTGCTGCAAAGCCTGGGAATTGACCATGGTAAAGACGTTGAGAATTTCAGCCGGGTTTTCCGGCGGCGTGGCCGTTTCATCCGTCGAGGTCTGGCGGAACAAACGCGCGCGCTCGGTATAGTTAACGGTTTCTTCCATCAGATGCTGACGAAACACCTGCTTCATTTCGTTAAAGCCGCTGAAGCCAAATGCGTTGGAGAAGCGAATTAGCGTAGAAGGCGGCACGTCGGCCTGCTGGGCGATAGAGGCTACGGTGTCAAAAGCGATACTGTTGCTGTTGTCGAGGATATAGCGAGCCACCTGTTTAAGGCGCTTACTCAGGGTATCGTAGCGACGACGAATATCGTCCTGTAACAGGGAAAGCTGTGTTGGGGTAATAGTCATTGACTCAGGCTCGCTAAATTTTAGTCATATTCTTCTGGCGGTTATTCTATCAGATGAACAAAAAATTTCACTTGCTAACGAAATTCAGCGGTTCTATTTCATCGCTATATGAATTCCATCACAGAAAAAAACACGATCGCTGCGGCTTTGCCGACGTTCGCCTTTTTTAAAAACGTAAACCGGGAGGAAGTCAAAAAACAGGTGAAATTAACCGCACCGCCAGCGGACGGAAAATGAAGCTGGCGGGCGGCACAGGCACGGAAGGTCAGGTTGCAGGACGGACTTCCCGCCAGTAGTCGATCAGGCGCAGATAATTCCCTTTTACCTCAGCGATCAGGGCTTCGTCATTAAGTTCACCTTGCAGCCACTGGCGTGAAGGCTGGCCAAAAATAGTGCGGCCTACCGCAAAACCTTTTACCCAGGGAGCCTGCGCCGCCGCGGCGAATCCCGCCTTCAGCTTCTCTTCCGGCGCATCCAGTCCCAGGATCAAAATGCCGCGACACCAGGGATCCTGCTGCTCAATCAGCCCGCTGATGGCCTGCCAGCTTTCCAGGCTCAGCGGCGGCAGTTTCCACCAGTCCGGCTGGATGCCCAGCGAATAGAAGTGGCTCAGCATCTCCAGATAGTAAGACTCTTGTTTATCCGGATTATTTTCCGGCAGGATCACTTCCAGCAGCAGTTCATGGCCGGTCTTATTACAGCCTTGCCAGACGTCAAGGATGAGCTCGTCCTGCTCTTTACGCAGCTCGGCGCTGTCGTGCGGATGATAGAAAACCAGGCACTTCACCACATGCTCCTGCGGCCAGTCCACCAGCTGCGAACCGATATTGCCATGCTCCAGACGCAGCGGCCTTGAGCCTGGCATCTCAATCGGGCGACCGATCCACCAGCCTTTGCCGGTAATCGCATTCAGCGTGGATTGCCCGAAGGTGGTATCGGCCAGAATGCCGCTACGGCGATCCAGCCCGGCTTCCGTGGCGGCTTCCTGCGCCGCGCGCAGCAATAGCGTTTTCAACTCCGGCAGGCGGGTCGTGTCCACGCCCGCCTCGTTTGCCATATCTACCAGCTGTTTACGATGGTCAAAAGCGAACACGCACAGCTCCGGCCACTGCTGTTTACGCGTGGTAACGCGATGCAGGTGATTCAGGCGGCTGTCCAGGTCGGGCCGCTTAACTTCTTTATCGCGGCTCAGGAAGTCATCCAGCTCGGCTTTGGTCGGCATCGCCGGCGCGCAGCCGTGACGCGAAACCACCAGCGCGCCGCAGGCGTTGGCGTAGCGGCACGCCTGTTCCCAGCTCTCATCGTTCAGCCAGCCGCGCAGCAGGCCGGACATAAAAGCATCGCCCGCGCCCAGCACGTTCAACACTTCCACGCGCACGCCGCTTTGCAGTTTCGTCTGCTCCCAGCTTGTCGGGATTTCGCCCTCCAGCACCACGCAGCCCAGCGCTCCTCGTTTGCAAACCAGCGTCGCTTTAGTTGCCTGACGGACGTTTTTCAACGCGGTCAGCGTATCGGTACTGCCGCCGGCGATATGAAACTCCTCTTCGGTGCCGACCACCAGATCGAAATAATGCAGCACTTCCTGCAGCTGCTGCGTCACGTGGCTGGATTCGATAAAGCGGGTTTCACCGTCACCGAGCGAGGTCAGCCCCCACAGAACCGGACGATAATCAATGTCCAGCGCGGTGCGCAGACCGTGGCGACGAGCGATGTCCAACGCCTTCAGCACGGCAGCGCGGGTATCAGGATGAGACAGATGCGTGCCGGTCACCGCCACGGCGCGGGAAGAGGCGATGTAATCTTCCTGAATATCTTCAGGCGTCAGGCCCATATCAGCGCAGTTATCCCGATAGAACACCAGCGGGAAAGTATCCTGATCTTTGATCCCGAGGATCACCAGGCCTGTCAGGCGGGTTTTATCCGTGATCAGGCATTCGGTATCCGCACCTACGCGCTGCAGCTCTTCCCGCAGAAAGCGGCCCATATGCTCATCGCCCACGCGGGCCAACATACCGGATTTCAGCCCCTGAATGGCCGTACCGTAAGCGACATTGCCGGACGACCCGCCCAGATATTTGGAAAATGTGCTCATATCTTCCAGCCGGGCACCAATCTGCTGACCATAGAGGTCAACGGCAATGCGCCCGATACAGATCACATCAAGCCGCTTCTGTTGTGTACTCATTCTGTTTCCTTCTGTGATAGGCCAGCCGCGCTGTGTCAGCGCATCCTCCTGAACGCATAGCGGCGTCCGGATATGAAGTGAAAATCAGTATGGGGAATAAATATTTCAACTTCAACCAAGAATGAAATTTATACCCCAAAAATGTGAAGTGGCTAAAACTCTCGCATTTTGCGGCGATATGGCGCTGTCACGGCACTCTTTTCATGGTTTCAGCCAGGCAACAGGCAGGTTAAAAAATGTGTATTTATATTAATTATTTATTTGATATATAAAGAAATAATCCGCATTTTTGTTGCTGGCATCCGGCCATGCTGCCGCTGCCCGGCCAGGCATTCCGGCGATGTGCGTTGCAGGGCATAATTTGATCTCACTCGCAAAATGAAATGTTTCTTCTGTAATGTGGTTTAGTGAAAAAAATATTTGTTTATAATCGCCTCACGTTTCATTTTCGGCCATTACCGCAGTGGCGATTACTCGGGCGAAACGCGGCAGACCGACGGTCTGTCGCCGTACCGTAAGGAAGAGCAAATGGGCAAGATCAGATTAACCACGGCACAGGCTTTAGTCAGATTTCTCGACAATCAGTATCTGTCGGTAGATGGCGTCGAAACCAAGTTTGTGAAGGGCATTTTTGCTATTTTCGGCCACGGCAACGTGCTGGGACTGGGGCAGGCGCTGGAGCAGGACAGCGGCGATCTGATCGTGCGTCAGGGGCGTAACGAACAGGGCATGGCGCACGCCGCTATCGGCTACGCCAAGCAGAAGCTGCGGCGGGAGATCATCGCCTGCACCTCTTCCGTGGGGCCTGGCGCGGCCAATATGATCACCGCTGCGGGCACCGCTTCCGCTAACCGTATTCCTTTACTGCTGCTGCCTGGCGATGTGTTTGCTACCCGCCAGCCCGATCCGGTGCTGCAACAGATTGAACAGAGTCACGATCTTAGCATCAGCACCAACGATGCGTTTCGCGCGGTCAGCAAATACTGGGATCGGATAAACCGCCCGGAACAGCTGATGACCGCCTGCATCAACGCCATGCGCGTGCTGACCGATCCGGCAGAAACCGGCGCCGTTACCCTTTCGCTGCCGCAGGACGTGCAGGGCGAAGCCTGGGATTATCCCGACTATTTCTTCCAGAAGCGCGTGCACCTGCTCGATCGCCGTCTGCCGACCGAAGCCCAGCTGGCGGCCGCGCTGAAGCTGATCGCCGGCAAACGCAAGCCGCTGATTGTCTGCGGCGGCGGCGTGAAATATTCCGAAGCGGGCGAGGCGCTCCGCCAGTTTGCCGAGCGTCATCAAATCCCGTTTGCGGAAACGCAGGCCGGTAAGGGCACGATCCTTTCCGATCATCCGCTGAACGTCGGCGGCGTGGGTGAAACCGGCTGCCTGGCGGCCAACCTGCTGGCGAAGGAGACCGATCTGGTGATTGGCGTCGGCACGCGTTACACCGATTTCACCACCGCCTCAAAATGGATCTTCCAGAACCCGGACGTCAGCTATCTCAACGTTAACGTCAGCAGCTTTGATGCCTGGAAGCTGGACGGCGTACAGGTGGTGGCCGATGCGCGCGAGGCGCTTACCGCACTGGATAACCGGCTGGCCGCTCAGGGCTTCACCAGCGGCTGGGGAGAGAAAATTGCTCAGGCACAGAGCAAATTATTGAAGGAAACGCAGCGCGTTTATCAGGCGGTTTACAGCAACGAGGGTTTTGTGCCGGAGATTGACGATCGTCTGGATCGCGAGGCCGTTTTTGCCGAATTCAACCGGCTGACCGATTCGTTCCTGACGCAAAGCAGCGTGCTGGGTACGCTAAATGAAAATCTCCCAAAGGATGCGGTGATCGTCGCCGCGGCCGGTAGCCTGCCGGGCGATCTGCAACGCGTGTGGCGCAATAAGGATTACAACGGCTATCACGTTGAGTACGGCTATTCCTGTATGGGCTACGAGGTCAACGCCTCGCTCGGGGTCAAGCTGGCCGAGCCGCACCGGGAGGTCTACACGCTGGTCGGCGATGGCTCCTTTATGATGCTGCACTCCGAGCTGGTGACCTCTCTCCAGGAGAACGCCAAGATCAACGTGGTGCTGTTCGACAACATGACTAACGGCTGCATCAACAACCTGCAAATGGAACACGGCATGGACAGCTTTACCACCGAGTTCCGCTTCCGCAATGCCGAAGGCGGCAAGCTGGACGGCGGCCTGATCCCGGTGGATTTCGCCGCCATCGCCGCTGGCTACGGCTGTAAAACATGGCGCGTCACCACGCTGGCGCAGCTGAAGCAGGCGTTGGAAGAAGCGCGTCAGTCGCCGGTATCCACGCTGATTGACATTAAAGTGCTGCCAAAAACCATGGTGCACAAATATTTCAGCTGGTGGCACGTGGGCGGCGCGCAGGTATCGCAGTCCGAACGCATTAACGCCGTGGCCCACATGCTGAACGAGCATCTCGACCAGGCACGTAAATACTAATTCATTCTCTGTGGCCTGAACCGGACGGGTTTTCCCGTCCGGAAGACTCCCCTATACCCTACATTCGAACGGAGTAGTTATGACACTGAAACTTGGCGTAATCGGCACCGGCGCAATCGGTCAGGAACATATTCGTCGCTGCAGCAAAGTGTTGCAGGGCGCGAAAGTGGTGGCCGTCTCCGATATTAATATCGAAGGCGCTAAAGGCGTGGTTAGCCGTCTGGGTCTGGAGGCGGAAGTCTATGCCAACGGCCACGATGTTATTCGCTCCTCTGACGTTGACGCGCTAATCGTCACCTCCTGGGATCCCACGCATGAAGAATTTACGCTCGCGGCCATCGCGGCGGGCAAACCGGTATTTTGCGAAAAGCCGCTGGCGCTGACGGCTGAAGGCTGCCGCCGCGTGGTGGAGGCTGAAATTGCCCACGGCAAGCGTCTGGTGCAGGTGGGCTTTATGCGTCCTTACGATACCGGCTATCGCGCGTTAAAGCAGGTTATCACCAACGGCGATATCGGCGAGCCGCTGATGCTGCACTGCGCCCATCGCAACCCAAGCGTACCAGAAAGCTATACCACCGATATGGCGATCACCAGCACGCTGATCCACGAGCTGGACGTGCTGCGCTGGCTGACCGAGGACGACTATAAAACGGTTCAGGTGGTTTTCCCGCGTGATACCAAAAATACGCATGCGAAGCTGCGCGATCCGCAAATCGTGCTGTTTGAAACGCAAAAAGGCGTGCGCATCGACGTCGAAATCTTCGTTAACTGCGCCTATGGCTACGACATCCAGTGTGAGGTCGTGGGCGAAACCGGGATCGCCAGACTGCCGGAGCCAGCCTCTGTCCAGCTGCGTAAAGAGGCGAAGCTCTCCACTTCCATTCTGACCGACTGGAAGGATCGCTTTATCGATGCCTATGACGTTGAGCTACAGGCGTTTATCAATGACGTCACGGCTGGCCAACTGCACGGCCCTTCCGCATGGGATGGCTATGCGGCTTCCGTAGCGGCAGATGCCTGCCTGAAGGCGCAGGAAAGCGGGGCGATTGAAAGCGTTGAGCTGCCGCCGCGTCCGGCGTTTTACAACAAATAATGCCGACCGACTCCTCTGCGCAGGCAGAGGGGTTGTCAAATGATTAGCAGGGAGAAACCGATGAAAATCGCCTTTGATGTAGACGTCATTAAAGATTTGGGCATCACCAAAATGGTTCACCAGGTGGCGGAGTGGGGCTACAAATATATTGAGCAGTCGCCGCATCCGCAGATTAATCCGTTCTACAAACATCCCAGGGCCAGCCGGGAAATCATCACCGAATACAAAAACGCGCTGCGTGAAACCGGGCTGGAAATCTCTTCCTATATCGTGGTCTACCGTTGGTCAGGCCCGGATGAGGCACGTCGCCAGGCGGCCGTGCGCAACTGGAAGCGTATGATTGAAATCGCGGTGGAAACTGGCGTGCAGGTTATCAATACCGAGCTTTCCGGCACGCCGAACGAACCGGAGATCTGCGAAGAGATGTTTTACCGCTCTATGGAGGAGCTGCTGCCCATCGTCGAGCGGGAAGGTATTCGCATTGAAATTCAGTCACACCCCTGGGATTTCTGCGAAGAAAACAACGAAACTGCCGATCTGGTGAAGTCGTTCCGCAGCGAAAACGTCAAATATCTTTATAGCGTGCCGCATACCTTCTTCTACGACAAAGGCAAAGGCGACGTAAAAAGCATGCTGGAATATGCGGGCGGCGAACTTTCACACGTGCTCATCGCCGATACCATGAACCACACCAAACACTGCCGCTATATCGTCAATCCGCCAGGCGTGGATGCCACCATCCATCAGCACGTGGGCGTGGGCGAAGGCGAAGTGGATTTCGATACGCTGTTTAAAACCCTGCGCGAGATGGATTTTGCCAACCGCACTCATAAAGTCGGCGGCGAGTCGATAGTTGCCGCCTCGCTGTTTGGCTATCCGGAAAAAATGAAATATCAGGCCGTGGAAACCCGTGAGCTGATCGAGCGCGAACTGCTTCGCTAACCTTCAGGCGCAACAGGCCGATCCTACGCGCGGAAAGCCCAGGCAGGCGCGCCGCGCCATCTTAATGACAGACCGCTGAGGCACCACCATGAACAAAGAGAACGTAAAGCTGGCGATAGCCCCGATTGGCTGGACCAATGACGATATGCCTGAGCTGGGTGCAGAAAACACTTTCCAGCAAATCGTCAGCGAAATGGCGCTGGCTGGCTTCACCGGCAGTGAGGTCGGCAGTAAATATCCGCGCGATCCGGCGGTGCTGAAACCGATGCTGAACATTCGCGGTATTCAAATCTGCAACGCCTGGTTCAGCACCTTTTTCGCCAATGGCGACAGGGCAAAAACCATTGATGAATTTATCAACCATCGCGACTTTCTTCACGCGATGGGCGCTAAAGTGATCGGCTGCTCCGAGCAGAGCAAAAGCATTCAGGGCACCACGCTGGCGGTGCTGGAAGAGAAGCCGCATTTTACCGAGGAGGAGTGGCGGCTGACGGCGAAGGGCTATAACGAGCTGGCCGCGCTGGCGGCGGAAAAAGGCATGCAGGTTTGTTTGCACCATCATATGGGGACGGCCATTCAGACCGCGGCAGAGATCGACAAATTTATGTCGTTGACTCAGGACAACGTTTATCTGCTGTTCGATACCGGCCATGCCTACTACTCGGAAGGCAGCCAGGCGCAAATGCTGGCCATTCTGGAAAAATATCTGCCGCGAATCAATCACGTACATCTGAAGGACGTGCGTGATGAGGTGGTGGCACAGGTCAGAAGCCAGCGGCTCTCTTTCCTGGACGGCGTAAAAAAAGGTACCTTTACCGTTCCCGGCGATGGCGTGATTGATTTTGATCCGGTGTTTAAAATCCTGGACGAGTCGGGTTACAAAGGCTGGATGGTGGTGGAGGCGGAGCAGGATCCGGCGCTGGCGAATCCGTTCGAATATGCCGTTAAGGCCCGAAAATATATTCGCGAACACGCAGGTCTGTAAGCCGATCTGTCAGGCATTGCCCACAGGGAAATGTTAGCCAGTAAGGAGTAAGCCGGGAAAGTGATGGTCAGGCATGCGTTTCCCATCACAACGGCAACAGGACTTAGTAAACGGCGCGGTCGGGAAAAGGCTGTTGCAAAACCGCCGCGTAAATAAAAATAGCGCCCGATATTTCCGCCGGGCGCTATTTTTTTAAAGGGAAATTATTTCAGCACTACCGTGTTGATAATATTCTCTGCTTCGGTCTGCGACTGCTGCTGATTGTCCGCAGGCAGCGTAATCTGCAGGGTCAGCAGTTTGCCGTCAACTTTCGCCAGCAGCACTGACGACCAGGAAGACTGGCCCTTGGCCGAAATCACCGAATCCAGCTGCTGTGCTGGCTGGCCTTTCAGCTCGACAGATTTATTGGTCACTACCTGCAGCTGCGCATCGCGATTACGCTGCTGATCTTCCAGGCGCTTCGCCAGCACGTCCAGGCTTTCATTCGTGGCGTCGCCCGCAATCACGATAATCGCTTTCTGGCCGCTGGCATCGGCGTACACGTGCATATTATTGGCCTGCGTGCCCATTTTTCCACTTTGATCGGACATGCCTGCCGGCAGCGAGAAGCTGAGCTTGCCGTCCATCAGGGTAACGGTCTGGCTGCTTTGGCTGCTGCTGACGCCGTTATCATCGGCGGCGGCTTTATCATCTTTGCCGTCGCAGGCGGCCAGTCCGACCACCAGTAAACCGATACCGGCATATTTCAGTAAGTTACGCATCGTGATCCCTTTTACGTTAGTCGTTCGCGCTGTTCAGCAACTTATACAATAGTAATCAGCGGCTAAAAGCAACCTGCCGTGGCGCGCTGCCCGCCAAAACCCATGGCCGGGCGCGACGCCACAGAGTGACAGACTAGCCGAAGTTGACCTGAGCGCCAGAGGATTTTTCCGTTATCCGCTTCAGCGTGGCGTTTAACAGCACGCCATAGGCCGGCAGGAAGAAAATCATGCAGATAAGCACCTTAAAGCTGTAGTCCACCAGCGCAATTTCTACCCAGTTCTGAGCCATAAACGGATCGGGGCTTTTGTAGAAAGCGATAAAAAAGAACGCCAGCGTGTCGCTGATATTGCCCAGGAACATAGCGGAGGCGGGGGCTACCCACCATTGCGGCAGCTTGCGCAAGCGGTTAAAAACGTGCACGTCGAGGATTTGTCCCAGCGCATAGGCCATAAAGCTGGCGCAGGCGATACGAGCGACAAACAGGTTAACGCTTGCCAACGCGCCCAGTCCCTGCCATTCGCCCTGATAGAACAGCGCAGAAATGCTATAGGAGATAAACAGCGCCGGGATCATCACCGCAAGAATAATTCGTCGGGCCAGCGGCGCGCCGAAAATTCGTACCGTTAAATCGGTAGCCAGAAAGATAAAGGGAAAGCTGAACGCGCCCCAGGTGGTATGGAAACCAAAAATCGAAATGGGCAGCTGCACCAGATAATTACTGGAGGTAATAACCAGCAGATGGAACAGCGATAGCCAGATCAGCGCATGTGTACGCTGACGAGAAGAGAAAGAGATCATCGATGTAGCCTTTTTTAACTATGGGGTGAGGGAACCCAAAAAATTGTCTCGCCTGAGCGATTGCGCGGCATCTTACCGAATCAGCCTGCTAATGCAATGGTTAATTTTAGCGCAAACGTTGTCGTTCAGAGCCTGGCTTGCACATACCGACGTCGGGGGTAAAATAGGGGCATTTCCTGTCTGATTGAGAATGTTATGAGCGAACCGTTCGCAAATCCCGACCAAACCCTGGATGCTTTGGGCCTGCGCTGTCCTGAGCCGGTGATGATGGTGCGTAAAGCCGTACGCCATATGCAGGAGGGCGAAACGCTGCTGGTTATCGCCGACGATCCGGCCACCACGCGCGATATCCCCGGTTTCTGCCGCTTTATGGAACATACGCTGCTGGCACAGGCAACCGAGGAATTACCCTATCGCTATCTGTTAAAAAAGGGGTTGTAGCGCCGCGTCCTGCCCGTATCACCACGGGCAGGTTGTAAAGTTAGCGCTTACTCAGCAATCGTAGCGCGTTCGCCGTGACCAACGCGGTGGCGCCGGAGTCCGCCAGCACGGCCAGCCACAGCCCGGTAATGCCCAGCAGCGTGGTGACCAGAAATACCCCCTTCAGCCCGAGCGCCAGCGCAATATTCTGCCGGATATTGGCATGGGTGGCGCGTGCCAGGCGGATCATCGTCGCCAGGCCCGCCAGCCGGTTATGCGTCAGCGCCGCGTCGGCGGTTTCCAGCGCGACGTCGCTGCCGCCGCCCATCGCAATGCCCACCGTTGCCGCTTTCATTGCAGGCGCATCGTTGATGCCGTCGCCGACCATCGCTACGGCGCGCCGTTGGTTTAGCTCATGAATGGCCGCTACTTTGTCCGCAGGCAGCAGGCCCGCGCGATAGCTGATGGCAAGCTCGTTGGCGATAGCGGCCGCCGCGCGCGGGTTGTCGCCGGTCAGCATGACCGTTTCTATGTTTAAAGCATGAAGTTCGCTCAGCGCGGCAACAGCGTCCGCACGTAGCGTATCGCGCAGTGCGATAAGTCCGATCGGCATAGCATCCTGTACGATAATGACCACCGTATTTCCCGCCGACTCCAGCTCCGCCACAATCTTCAGCTGTTCTGCTGTCAGCCTTAGTCCAGCGGGCGCGCAGATTAAAAGTTTGTGACCGCTCACTGTTGCTTCTATACCGCTTCCTGCCACCGCCCGCTGCGCCGTAGCGGCAGGTATAACAAGCTGGCGCTGCTCTGCCAGCCGCACAATCGCCCTGGCCAGCGGATGAGAAGAACCCTGTTCAACGGCAGCGGCTTTAGCCAGCAGTTCCGCTTCGCTAAGGGCAGTAAAGGTCTGAATGCTCTCAATACGGGGTTTGCCTTCGGTCAGCGTGCCGGTTTTGTCGAACGCCAGCGTGCGCACGCCGTTGAGGCTTTCCAGCGCCGCGCCGCCCTTAATCAGTACGCCATGGCGGGCCGCAGCGGCCAGGCCGGAGGTGATCGCCGCTGGCGTAGAGATCACCAGCGCGCAGGGGCAGCCGATCAGCAGCAAAGTCAGTCCTTTATAAATCCATGACGGCCAGTCGCCGGCAAAGAACAGCGGCGGCACGGTTGCCACCAGCAGCGCGACAGCCATCACCAGCGGCGTGTAAATGCGGCTAAAACGATCGAGAAAACGTTCGACCGGCGCGCGGTTAGCGTCTGCTTCTTCAATCAAATGCAGGATACGGTCGATAGCGCTCTGGCCAGGTTTTGACGTGACTTTCAGCCTCACCAGGCTATCGACGCTCAGGCTGCCTGCCGCCACGGCTTCGCCTGCCTGCCGCTCTACCGGCATGGATTCGCCAGTCAGCGCGCTTTCATCAAAGCTGGCGAAGGATGTGACCAGGCTGGCGTCGGCAGGCAGGCGCCCGCCTGCGGCAACCTCAATAAGATCGCCAGGCCGTAGCGCGCTCACGGCCACGGTTTCACGCACCTCGTTCCGGATGCGCAACGCCTGCTCGGGTTTTAACGCCATCAGCGCCGTTACGCCACGGCGCGCGCGCCCTGCGGCAAAAGCCTCCAGACGTTCCCCAAGCATAAACAGCAGCAGCACCATGGCCGCCTCTGCGGTCGCACCGATAAAAAGCGCGCCAAGCGCGGCTACGGTCATTAACGTTTCAATGGCAAAAGGCGTCCCGCTGCGCATCAGGCGCAGGGCGGTACGGGCAACGGGCCAGCAGCCCGTCAGCGTGGTGACGATAAACGCGACTTTCCCGGCCTGCGGATCGATCGTCTGTAGCAGCCAGCTGGCGAGCAGCAGCCCGCCGAGCAGCAGCAGCATGCCGTTTTCCCGCCAGAACCCGGCTGACTTTGCCGCTGGCTGCGTGGCAGAGCGCAGGGTAAACCCGGCTCTGGCAACCGCCTGCTCAACCTGCTGCTGCACATCTTTATCGGCGCTTACCACCAGCTTTTCCGTAGCGAACAGGACGCGAGCCTGAGTGACGCCTTGCAGCTGGCCTACGGCGTTTTCGATTTTCCTGGCGCAGCCCGGACAGTCCATGCCGCCGATTTGCCAGCTATAGTCCGCGCCGATGCTTTCTTCTTTCTCAGGCAGCGGATCGCTGGCGGTGGCGCACTGGATGTGAAAAGAGGTGATTTTCCCCAGTTCGGGACGCGGCCTGCTGCAACCTTGCTGTCCGGCCGCGTGGCGCTGCCCGCAAGGGCAGGGAGAAGATGTGTGTTGTTGCATGACGCCTCCTGATAAGCCTGACGGGCTGCTTCCCCGCCAGGCTTATCTTACACTCTGGAGCTGACTCCAGAGTCAAGGCATAAATCAGAGATAGAGCGAGCGGACGATCATAAAGTGACCCGCGAAATAACAGGCGGCCGTGATGGCACTGTCGGCGGCAAAGCGGCGACGATAGTGGCTAACCAGCCAAACGATATTGGCGAGCAGCAGCAGCGACGTTCCGACCATTAATGAGAAACCGTAGTCCGTCGGCCGGAAAACGTATTGCTCGGTAGTCAGCCAGACCATCAGCAGCGTCATGCCGATAAAGGTGCAAACCGGCCAGCGCAGATCCTCCAGCTTTGTCCAGATAGCCGCAATCAGCAGCGCGCCGATAACCAATACGGTCAATGGGATCGGCCAGAAGAACGTCAGCGTCATATGGCTGGCGAAGCAGATGGTATAAAGCAGATGCGAGAGGAAAAATGCGCCGATAGCGTAGAGCATCCGCCGTTCGGGCAGCAGCATCAGCGCATCGCCGACCAGCGTCGCCAGCAGACCAAACAGAATGAGATAATCCGTGGCGCTTAACGCTGGCGCTTGCCAGGCCCAGGCGAGCAGCAGTAAAAGCGTGACCGGTTTAAAGACCCAGCGCTGCCATTGCGGGCCACGGTAAGTAGCGTCAACGTACAGCCAGCCGGAAAAAAGCACTGCCAGAAACGACCAGATCATAATGTGTCCCTTTGTTTTTAGATGCTAAATTCCACAGTTCTGGTTTTAGTTTAGGACAGGGGTCAACGATGTGACAATGAGAGGTCTCTGGTTGTATTCTTTCTGTTTACGCTGCAAAAAAGAGGAAAAGTCGTGAAGCCACCCCTGATTTTTTTTATTACGCTGGCCATTATCGCCGTGCTGGCAACCCGGCAATTTATCAAACAGCGACAGGAAGTGGCGGTCAACGATGCTTCGCCCGTACGCAGCCTGCCGGTCGAAATCAAAGACAAACGGGAAGTCTCCACCTCTGCCCTCCGCTCGCGCCAGCGTGAAAATATTCCGGTCGAAACAATGCGATACGAAGCGTGGTTCCATCCGCTGAACGGCGCGGGAGATTTTAAGCTGGTGCTGAAAGCCAGCGACTATCACCAGCTGGCACGGGGAGAAAAGGGCGAACTACAGGTACAGGGCACGCGATTTATCGCCTTCCGGCCGCGCTGACGGCATGGCCGGAAAGACGACCCGGCCGCCTACTGTTTGGGAAACTGCTTTTTCTGCCAGGCCAGCAGTTCAAACACGCCAAAAAAGAAGATCTTAGCCTGAAGCGCGCCGCTCAGTTTTGGCGCCTCTTTAGCCTGCGTGGCGCGCATCAGCACCAGCTGTAAGCCGTGCATAATCACCATAAAGAACAGCGCGACGTTAATAAAATATTTTAGCGGCGCGGGGTAAGGATGGATCAGGTTGAGCAGCAAAAAGGCCCATACGCATACCATCAGCGCTCTGCCCAGATTAATCAGCATGGCTTTCTCTCTTCTCAGGGGAACGACGAACATAAAGACGACAGGCAACCTGTCCGGCGACCTTCTCGCGGTACAGCTGCCAGTTTACCGGCACGGGCGGCACGCCGCTTTCCACTTCGCTTTCTACATAGATTAAGGCTTCTTCCGCCAGCCAGCCCTGGCTTTCCAGCAGCGTCAGCGTTTCTTCCAGCAGCCCTTTGCGGAACGGCGGATCGATAAAGGCCATCTGGTGAGGTTCGCCAGGCTTCGCCAGAAACTGTAGCGTATTGGTATTAATCACGCGGCCGTTTGCCGCGCCCAGCGTAGCCAGGTTTTTCTCCAGCTGCTGCGCGACCGGGCGCTCCAGCTCCAGCAGCGTAGCCGAGGCCGCATGGCGCGACAGCGCTTCCAGCCCCAGCGCGCCGCTGCCGGCAAAGCAGTCCAGACAACGCGCGCCCTGAATATCGGGCGCCAGCCAGTTAAACAGCGTCTCACGCACGCGATCGGTGGTAGGGCGCAGTCCGGCACTGTCGGGCACCGGCAGCTTTCTGCCGCGCCACTGGCCGCCAATGATGCGGATCTGTCCGGCGCTGCCGCCGCGAGGTTTTTTATTCATCTGACTTAACTCTTCATAATTTGTTGCACAGTTTAACGGGCTTACCGGGCAGAGGAAACGTAAAAAGGGTGCTGTGTTGCGTCAGCAGGAAAGTGTTAGACTAGGGGATTAAGATTATTTTCAGAGACCTGACGGTTTTTTTCCCCGCGAGGAGTGTGGTTGCACCATGGCAAAAAATAAAAAACGTGGCTTTTTTTCCTGGCTGGGATTAGGACGCGAAGAAAAAGCGCCTGAGGAAGAGGTCCAAACGTCAGAACAGCAGCAGAGCGAAACCGCAGACGCCGCCACGCCCCCTGACGTGGAGCAGCGCGCCGAAGCCGTTGTAGAAGTGACGGAAACCGTCGCTCGCGAGCAGGCAGTACGAGACCCGAACGAACAGGCCAGAACAGAGCCGGAAGCGCGCGCAGCCGCTAAACCTGCCGCCAGGACGGAGCCGAAAGAGGAGCCGTTGCCGGAAGAGCTTGCGGTCGCTAAGGCGGAGCCAGAAGAAGAGTGGCTGCCGGAAGCGAGCGTAGCCGCCAGGCCGGAACCGGAAGAAGAGCCGTTGCCGGAAGAGCTTGCGGTCGCTAAGGCGGAACCAGAAGAAGAATGGCTGCCGGAAGAGACGGCGGCCGTACAGGCGGAGCCGGAACCTCTGCCTGAAGAGATTGTTGCTAACGCGCCGGAACCGGAAGAAGCTGCGATCGCCGCCGAACAGGCCGATGACATCACGCCGGAAGAACTGGAAGCCGCCGCGCTCTCTGCCGGTGCCTCAGAAGCTGAGCTGAAGGTCATTGAGGAAGAAGAATCCGTCGCTGCCGCGCTGGTTAAAGTTGAGCAGGCTAACGCCGCTGAAGAGCAGGAGCAGGCTGCGGAAGAGCAGGCGCGCCCGACCAAAGAAGGCTTCTTCGCCCGCCTGAAGCGCAGCCTTGTCAAAACGCGACAGAATTTAGGTTCCGGCTTCGTCAGCCTGTTCCGCGGTAAAAAAATCGATGATGAGCTGTTTGAAGAGCTGGAAGAGCAGCTGCTGATTGCCGACGTAGGCGTCGAGACCACACGCCGCATCATTACCAACCTGACCGCTCAGGCAAGCCGCAAACAGCTGCGCGACGCCGAAGCGCTATACGGGCTGCTGAAGCAGGAAATGGCCGACATTCTGGCGAAAGTCGAGGCGCCGCTGGACGTCACCGGCAAAACGCCGTTCGTTATCCTGATGGTCGGCGTCAACGGCGTGGGTAAAACCACCACCATCGGCAAGCTGGCGCGCCAGTATCAGGCGGAAGGCAAATCGGTCATGCTGGCGGCGGGCGACACCTTCCGCGCGGCAGCGGTCGAACAGCTCCAGGTCTGGGGGCAGCGTAACAACATTCCTGTTGTCGCCCAGCATACCGGCGCGGATTCCGCCTCGGTCATTTTCGATGCGATTCAGGCGGCTAAAGCGCGCAACGTCGACGTCCTGATTGCCGATACGGCAGGCCGTTTGCAGAATAAATCGCACCTGATGGAAGAGCTGAAGAAAATCACGCGCGTGATGAAAAAACTGGACGAGCAGGCGCCGCACGAGGTCATGCTGACCATTGACGCCAGCACCGGCCAGAACGCCATCAGCCAGACTAAGCTGTTCCATGAGGCGGTGGGCCTGACGGGCATCACGCTGACCAAGCTGGACGGCACCGCCAAAGGCGGCGTGATCTTCTCGGTGGCCGATCAGTTCGGTATTCCTATTCGCTACATCGGCGTCGGCGAAGGCATTGAAGATTTACGCTCGTTCAAGGCAGACGATTTTATAGAGGCACTATTTGCCCGAGAGGACTAGTTAGGATGATTCGCTTTGAAGAAGTCAGTAAGGCTTATCTCGGCGGTCGGCAAGCGCTACAGGGAGTGGATTTTCATCTGCAACCGGGAGAAATGGCGTTTCTGACCGGGCATTCCGGGGCGGGGAAAAGCACCCTGCTGAAACTGATCTGCGGCATCGAGCGCCCCAGCGCCGGCCATATCTGGTTCAGCGGGCACGACATCAGCCGCCTGAAGAGCCGGGAAGTGCCTTTTTTACGCCGCCAGATCGGCATGATTTTCCAGGATCACCATCTGCTGATGGACAGGTCCGTCTATGACAACGTGGCTATTCCGCTGATTATCGCGGGCGCAAGCGGGGAAGATATCCGCCGTCGCGTGTCTGCCGCGCTGGATAAAGTCGGTCTGCTGGACAAAGCGAAAAGTTATCCTATTCAGCTGTCGGGCGGCGAACAGCAGCGTGTTGGCATCGCTCGCGCGGTGGTTAACAAGCCTGCGGTGCTGCTGGCGGATGAACCAACCGGCAACCTGGATGAAGCCCTGTCCGAAGATATCCTGCGCCTGTTTGAAGAGTTCAACCGCGTGGGCGTGACCGTGCTGATGGCTACTCACGACCGGGCGCTGATCGCCCGCCGCAACTATCGTCTGATGACGCTGAATCAGGGGCGTCTGCACGGAGGCAACTATGGCGAATAAGCGTAACCCGCGTCCGGCCGCGCCAAAAGCGGCGAAGCAGCCTTCCAAAAGCAAAGCGCTGAAGGGCGGCTGGCAGGAGCAGTGGCGCTATGCGCTGCGCGGCACCCTGTCCGACATGTGGCGTCAGCCGCTGGCGACGCTATTGACGGTGATGGTGATCGCCATCTCTCTGACCTTGCCAAGCGTGTGCTTTATGGTGTGGAAAAACGTCAGCAGCGCGGCGCAGCAGTGGTATCCCGCGCCGCAGCTGACGGTGTATCTGAGCAAAACGCTGGATGACGACGCGGCGGAGAACGTTGTGGCCCAGCTGAAAAAAGAAGAGGGCGTGGATAAGGTTAACTACCTGTCGCGCGAAGAAGCGATGGGCGAGTTCCGCAACTGGTCCGGCTTTGGCGGCGCGATGGATATGCTGGAGCAGAATCCGCTGCCGGCCGTAGCCATCATCACGCCGCAAATCAATTTTCAAAACTCAGACACCATGAAGAATCTCAGCTCCCGCGTGGCGAAAGTGCAGGGCGTGGATGAAGTAAAAATGGACGACAGCTGGTTTGCCCGGCTGGCGGCGCTGGCAGGTTTGGTCGGCCAGGTAGCGACCATGATCGGCATCCTGATGATCGTGGCGGTCTTCCTGGTGATCGGCAACAGCGTGCGGCTCAGTATTTTTGCTCGTCGCGACACGATTAACGTGCAGAAGCTGATCGGCGCGACCGACGGCTTTATTCTGCGACCGTTTCTGTATGGCGGCGCGCTGCTGGGCTTCTGCGGCGCGCTGCTGTCGCTGGCGCTGTCCGAAATCCTGGTTTTCCGCCTGGAATCGGTGGTCACCCAGGTTGCCGCCGTGTTCGGCACCACCTTTAGCCTGCACGGGCTGGCCTGGGATGAAAGCCTGCTGCTGCTGCTGATTTCGGCCATGATCGGCTGGGTTGCCGCCTGGCTGGCGACGGTGCAACATTTACGTCGATTTACGCCGCAGTAACCTCTTCTCATTTTTTTTGGTATACTATTCCTCTGTTGCATGAGCATCGTGCCGCAGAGGAAGTCCTCCTCGTAAAAATCTTTCCGGCCTGCTCCCCTTCCCGAGAAATGTGTGTATATTACGCACAGCTGATAGTGAACTTGTGGATAACTTTGTAGTCGAAGTAGCACAGATTGCTCTCCTTTCTCGTTATCGTTCACGTAGTCTTGTGAACCGCTCAGGGAAAGTGCGGCAATATTGCTTAATACAGAGAGGGTTTGAATGACCAAAGAAATGCAAACTTTAGCTATTGCTCCTTTAGGCAACCTGGATTCCTATATCCGGGCGGCTAATGCCTGGCCTGTGCTGACGGCAGAAGAGGAAAAAGCGCTGGCTGAACGGCTGCATTACCAGGGCGATCTGGAAGCAGCCAAGAAGCTGATCCTGTCCCACCTGCGCTTTGTTGTTCATGTCGCTCGTAACTATTCCGGCTACGGTCTGCCGCAGGCGGATCTGATCCAGGAAGGTAACATCGGCCTGATGAAAGCGGTACGCCGCTTTAATCCGGAAGTGGGCGTGCGCCTGGTCTCCTTTGCCGTGCACTGGATCAAAGCCGAAATCCACGAATACGTTTTGCGTAACTGGCGCATCGTTAAGGTCGCTACCACCAAAGCGCAGCGCAAGCTGTTCTTCAACCTGCGTAAAGCCAAGCAGCGTCTGGGCTGGTTTAATCAGGATGAAGTTGAAATGGTGGCGCGCGAGCTGGGCGTAACCAGCAAAGACGTGCTCGAAATGGAGTCGCGCATGGCGGCCCAGGATATGACCTTTGATCCGACGCCGGAAGACGAAGGCGAAGGTCGCTCAATGGCACCAATGCTTTATCTGCAGGACAAATCTTCTGACTTTGCCGACGGCATTGAAGAAGACAACTGGGATAACCACGCCGCAGACAAGCTGAGCGACGCCATGCAGGGCCTGGACGAGCGCAGCCAGGACATTATCCGTGCCCGCTGGCTGGACGATGACAACAAAACCACGCTGCAGGAACTGGCCGACAAATACGGCGTTTCCGCCGAGCGCGTCCGTCAGCTTGAAAAGAACGCGATGAAAAAACTGCGCGTCGCGATTGAAGCGTAATTCGCAGCGGTAAAAAAGGCGGCCTTCGGGTCGCCTTTTTTGTTTTCAGGCTCCGCACGCTGCTAAGCTTTCTTATGCTGAAACCCCAGGCCCGACGTGCCAGACCTCAGGTTCGAACCCCAAAGCCCAAAGCCCAAAGCCCAAAGCCCAAAGCCCAAAGCCCAAAGCCTGAATCCTAATCCCGGGCCTGAATCCTGACCCCAGGCCCGGACTTTACAGCCCGAGGCCTGAATCCTGACCCGGACTTTACAGCCCGAGGCCTTATACCTGAAGCGGCTCTTGCTGCCTAAGCCCGCTGCCAAACCCAGCCGTCTGCGTCGGCGATAAATCCTTGCTTGCGCATAAAAGTCGAAAGCCCTTCGTCACCCGTCTTCGCCATCCTCCAGCGTGTTACGGCCGCGTTTTGCGCCAGCACTTCTTCCAGCAGATAGCTGCCGACGCCGCGCCTTCTGGTGACTTCCCGCACCATAAAATCCTTCAGCTCGCCCTGCGCTTCATTCAGCGTCACTTTCACCGCCGCCAGTAGCCGATCGTTGAACTTTGCCGCATAGAGCCGATGACGATCGTCCAGCCTGTTTTCCAGATCTGCCGGATCGTCTTGCGGCCAGATTTTGCTCAGATCCACAAGATCCTGAGCGCTTAAGCGTTGCAGCCTGAGAATAGTCAGTTTCATAAAAAGTTACCGTGCCGACGTGAGAGGCAGATTGTAGCGAAAACGGACGTGAAGAGGCGCGTAACTTTTTTTGTATAAAAACAAAGCAATCTGTCAGGGTGGCGTTTAAAGTTAAAGATAAACGCTGAGTTAATGCGATGAATGCAGAATAACCCGCTGGCTGAATGCCCAAACAGCCCGCATTTGTACCAGTCATTTATGCTAAAGCTGGCGGTAATATCACATGAAGTCAGTTGATTTACAGAAGAAAATTCCTGTTTAATAACCTGAAATTTATAGTCTTATTAATAAAAATGGCTGTATCCCGCGTTAACCTGTTCTTCTTATGGCGTTTATCGACGGGAGCAGTATAAAAAACAGCAAACACAAGATGGGGTAGTCAGGATGAAAATGAAAGGTAGCGCGTTTTTAGCAGGCTGCATGGCGTTGGCGCTCAGTCATGCCGCCGCCGCAGAAGACATTAAAGTAGCCATCGTTGGCGCTATGTCTGGCCCGGTCGCGCAATATGGCGATATGGAGTTCACCGGCGCGAAACAGGCTATTGCCGATATCAATGCCAAAGGCGGCGTCAACGGCAATAAACTGGTCGGCGTGCAGTATGACGACGCCTGCGATCCCAAACAGGCGGTTGCGGTCGCTAACAAAGTTATCAACGACGGTATTCGCTACGTTATCGGCCACCTTTGCTCTTCTTCCACCCAGCCCGCTTCCGATATCTATGAAGACGAAGGCGTACTGATGATTACTCCGGCGGCCACCAACGCCGACCTGACGACCCGTGGCTATAAAATGATTATGCGCACCACGGGCCTGGACTCCGATCAGGGCCCGACCGCGGCGAAATATATTCTTGAACAAATCAAACCGCAGCGTATCGCCGTGATCCACGATAAACAGCAGTACGGCGAAGGGCTGGCGCGCTCCGTGCAGGCGAGCCTGAAAAAATCGGGTGGCAACGTGGTGATGTTTGAAGGCGTGACCGCAGGCGATAAAGACTTCTCCACGCTGGTGGCGCGCCTGAAAAAAGAGAACGTCGATTTTGTCTATTTTGGCGGCTACTACCCGGAAATGGGGCAGATCCTGCGCCAGTCACGCGCGGCCGGGCTGCAAACCCGTTTTATGGGGCCAGAAGGCGTAGGCAACGCTTCGCTCTCTAATATCGCCGGCGCGGCTTCCGAAGGCATGCTGGTTACGCTGCCGAAACGTTACGATCAGGTGCCGACTAACCAACCCGTTGTCGATGCGCTGAAAGCGAAAAAGCTTGATCCAACCGGCCCGTTTGTCTGGACGACCTATGCCGCGCTACAGGCTTTAACCACCGGCATGGAGCGCAGCAAAAGCGCCGAGCCGGAAGAGATTGCTAAAAACCTGAAAGAGGGCGCGCCGGTGCCAACGGTAATGGGTGACTTAAGCTGGGACGCCAAAGGCGATCTGAAAGGCTTTGAGTTCGGCATCTTCACCTGGCATGCCGACGGCTCTTCTACCGCGGTAAAATAATAATAGCGGACGTCATACGCTGACGTCCGTAGCGCGATGCTTCACGGGCTGCCCGCATCATTGCTTACCAGGGTTTGAAGGGGTGGAAATATCGGGGTGCCGGATCGGCCCCGATAACGGACTGCTTTCCGCCCGTGTTGTTAAAGCATCTCTCTTTCCGCCTGGGCGGATAGCAGTAAGGTATTCTTTATGTCCGAGCAGTTTCTCTATTTCCTGCAGCAGATGTTCAACGGCGTCACGTTGGGCAGCACCTATGCGCTGATCGCCATCGGCTACACCATGGTGTACGGCATCATCGGCATGATCAACTTCGCTCACGGCGAAGTGTATATGATCGGCAGCTACGTCTCTTTTATCGTCATTGCCGCGCTGATGATGATGGGCATTGATGCCAGCTGGCTGTTGATCGGCGCCGGTTTTCTGGTGGCTATCGTTATCGCCAGCGCCTATGGCTGGAGCATCGAACGCGTGGCCTATAAGCCCGTGCGTTCCTCCAAGCGGCTGATCGCGTTGATATCCGCCATCGGTATGTCTATTTTTCTACAAAACTACGTCAGCCTGACTCAGGGCTCGCGCGATCTGGCCCTGCCGGGCCTGGTCAGCGGGCAGTGGACGCTGGGCGTCAGTAACGGTTTTGCCGCCACCATCTCCACTATGCAGGTAGTGATTTGGGTGGTGACCTTTGTCGCTATGCTGGCCCTGACGCTGTTTATTCGCTACTCGCGCATGGGTCGCGCCTGCCGCGCCTGCGCCGAAGATCTGAAAATGGCCAGCCTGCTGGGCATTAACACGGATCGCGTGATCTCGCTGACCTTTGTGATCGGCGCGGCAATGGCGGCGGTAGCGGGCGTTCTGCTGGGCCAGTTCTACGGCGTCATCAATCCTTACATCGGCTTTATGGCCGGGATGAAAGCGTTCACCGCGGCCGTGCTGGGCGGCATAGGCAGCATTCCCGGCGCGATGCTGGGCGGCCTGATCCTGGGCATTGCCGAAGCGCTGACCTCCGCCTACCTCAGCACTGAATATAAAGACGTGGTTTCTTTTGCGCTGCTGATCGTTGTGCTGCTGGTAATGCCAACCGGTATTCTGGGCCGTCCGGAGGTAGAAAAGGTATGAAAAACCTGCTTAATGCCTCTGTTTCCGCGCTGATGCTGGTGGTGCTGGCCGCGTTCTTTATGGGGATGCGCCTTAGCCTGGACGGCACGCATCTGGTGGTTAACAACGCCGGCAGCGTGCGCTGGAACTGGATCGCCCTCGGCTGCGCCGTGGTCTTTTTCTTTCAGCTGCTGCGGCCGGTTTTTCAGCGCGGGCTAAAGAAAATTTCCGCGCCTTCGCTGGTGCTGCCGGGCATTGACGGCTCCACGCCAAAGCAGAAACTCTTTTTGCTGCTGCTGATCGTCGCCGCTGCGGCCTGGCCTTTTATGGTGTCTCGCGGCACGGTCGATATCGCCACGCTGACCCTGATTTATGTAATGCTGGGCCTGGGACTGAACGTGGTGGTCGGGCTTTCCGGCCTGCTGGTGCTGGGCTACGGCGGCTTTTACGCCATCGGCGCCTACACCTTTGCGCTGCTTAATCACTACTTCGGTCTGGGCTTCTGGGAATGTTTGCCGCTGGCGGGCATCGTGGCCGCGCTGTTCGGCCTGCTGCTGGGTTTTCCGGTACTGCGCCTGCGCGGTGATTACCTGGCGATAGTCACGCTGGGCTTTGGCGAAATCGTCCGTATTCTGCTGCTGAACAACACCGAGATCACCGGTGGGCCAAACGGCATCAGCCAGATCCCGAAACCGTCGTTTTTCGGTCTGGAGTTTAACCGCAGCGTGCGCGACGGCGGCTGGGACACCTTCCACCATTTCTTTAACCTGAAATACGATCCCAGTGACCGCATTATCTTTCTCTATATGGTGGCGCTGCTGCTGGTTGTGCTGACGCTGTTTGTGATCAACCGGCTGCTGAGAATGCCGCTGGGTCGCGCCTGGGAAGCGCTGCGCGAGGATGAAATCGCCTGTCGTTCGCTGGGCCTCAGCCCGACGCGCATCAAGCTCACCGCCTTTACCATCAGCGCCGCTTTTGCTGGTTTCGCGGGGAGTCTGTTCGCTGCGCGGCAGGGCTTTGTCAGCCCGGAGTCTTTTACCTTCGCCGAATCGGCCTTTGTGCTGGCTATCGTGGTGTTAGGCGGCATGGGGTCGCAGTTCGCCGTGATCCTCGCTGCCGTGCTGCTGGTGGTTTCACGCGAGCTGATGCGCGATCTGAATGAATACAGCATGCTGGTGCTGGGCGGCCTGATGGTGCTGATGATGATCTGGCGACCGCAGGGCCTGCTGCCGATGCAGCGTCCGCACCTGAAGTTAAAAAGCGTGAAAAAAGGAGAGCAGCCATGAAGCCTTTATTGGCCGTAAACGGCCTGATGATGCGCTTTGGCGGCCTGCTCGCGGTCAACAACGTCGAGCTGGAGCTGCGAGAGCAGGAGATCGTCTCGCTGATTGGCCCCAACGGCGCGGGTAAGACTACGGTATTTAACTGCCTGACCGGTTTTTACCGGCCGACGGGCGGCAGTATCAGGCTGGGCGAGCGCCAGCTGGCGGGCCTGGCGGGGCAGGAGATCGCGCGGATGGGTATCGTGCGCACTTTCCAGCACGTTCGCCTGTTCCGTGAAATGACGGTGATTGAAAACCTGCTGGTAGCGCAGCATCAACATCTGAAAAGCGGCGTGTTTGCCGGACTGCTGAAAACGCCGGGCTTCCGTAAAGCGGAAAGCGAAGCGCTGGACCGGGCGGCCAGCTGGCTGGATCGCGTAGGATTACTGACGCTCGCTAACCGTCAGGCGGGCAATCTGGCCTACGGTCAGCAGCGTCGCCTGGAAATCGCCCGCTGTATGGTTACGCGCCCGCAAATCCTGATGCTGGATGAACCGGCGGCGGGCCTGAACCCCAAAGAGACGCTGGAGCTGGACGAGCTGATCGCCGAGCTGCGCAACGAACACAAGGTGTCGGTACTGTTGATTGAACACGATATGAAACTGGTCATGGGCATTTCCGATCGCATCTATGTGGTCAATCAGGGCACGCCGCTGGCAAACGGCACGCCGGAAGAGATCCGCAACAACCCGGACGTGATCCGCGCTTATCTGGGAGAAGCATAAAATGGCTATGCTTTCTCTGGAAAACGTCAGCGCGCACTATGGAAAAATCCAGGCATTGCACAGCGTCAGTCTGCATATCAATCAGGGCGAAATCGTTACGTTGATTGGGGCTAACGGCGCGGGGAAAACCACCATTCTGGGTACGCTCTGCGGAGAACCGCGTGCGACTCAGGGACGGGTGGTTTTTGACGGCAAGGATATTACCGACTGGCAAACGGCGCGCATTATGCGCGAGGCGATAGCCATCGTGCCGGAAGGCCGCCGGGTCTTTTCCCGCATGACGGTAGATGAGAACCTGGCGATGGGTGGTTTTTTTGCCGATCGTCAGCAGTATCAGTCACGTATCAGGCGCGTCTACGAGCTTTTTCCGCGACTTTATGAACGCCGCGTGCAGCGTGCGGGCACCATGTCCGGTGGCGAACAGCAGATGCTGGCGATTGGCCGCGCGCTGATGAGCCAGCCGCGCCTGCTGCTGCTGGACGAGCCGTCGCTGGGGCTGGCGCCGATCATTATTCAGCAGATCTTCGACACCATCGAGCAGCTACGTCAGGAGGGAATGACCATCTTCCTGGTGGAACAAAACGCCAATCAGGCGCTGAAACTGGCCGATCGCGGTTACGTGCTGGAGAACGGCCACGTGGTGCTGAGCGACAGCGGCGAGGCGCTATTGGCTAACGAAGCGGTACGCAGCGCCTATCTGGGCGGCTGAGATTACGGGGCTGGTTTACCGGCCCCTTTATTATTTCCGGTACTTTTTAATTAATAGTCTGCTTATTTTCCACGTTATTAAAATGTTCTCCCGCTTATTCTCTTTCTGAAGTTTTCTGTATTTATTTTTCAAGCCAACGCTGCGTAACCTTAGAAAATGCCGCCTTAAAATATTGCAGATAGCTACGTAGTAGGAGTATGATTTTTGTGCAGTAGTGAATGGAAAACAAGCACAAGGAGAGGCTATGTCGGAACCAAAGGAAGGGCTACTGACTTTTCGCGCGGAAGGCAATAATTTCAGAGGAAGTCGTTATTATTCCAGAGTTATTCACTGGCCTGGCAATGCCTCAGCTTGTCAGGGGGATGCGTCGGGCGTGACGATTGGACGCGGATTCGATATGGGCAGCAGAACCAAAGCCGAATCCTGTGGTTATTTGATAAAGGCCGGGGTAGAGGCGAAAAAAGCAGAAAAAATTTCTACAGGTAGCCGGCTTAAATTTTGTCAGGCTGAAAAATTTGTCAGACAGCATAAAAATGAAATTGGTGAGATAACCGAATTACAGCAGCTGATGCTGTTTGAAGCTGTTTACCCTGAATATACTAATAAAGCTAAGCGTTTTTATAATAAATATAAGGGCGCTAATGCGGTAGCCTGGCGGGAGCTACATCCGGTTTTAAAAGAGGTATTTATTGATATGCGCTATCAGGGGGCAATGACAATTGGTTATGTATCCTCTTTTAAGCGTAACGATATTGGCAGTGCTTTAAAATTAATTGAATCGATTGGGGATTTATATGGCAAGGACAGATATATAAGAAGAAGGGAGGCGTTAAAAAATGCTTTATAAAAAAATAAAATTGATGATTGTTATTATGATGAGTATTGTGCCACTGCCCCTATTTTCTCAGGCGTCTACAGTAGAAGAGAGTACCATAGCATTCTGCCTTAATGAAGGCTCTGTTAGCGCTATAGCGGGCTGTTTTACGGCGCTGGAGTTAAAACGTAATGCGGATTACAATCGCACTTACCAAACGTTTATTAATGAAATAATAAAAAATAAAAGTAATTTTTTGAATTACAATGGGTTTCTTCAGAAAACCAAAAAAGCTAAAGGCTATTTTGATAAATATATGCAAAGTGAATGTCAGGCCTGGGCCGATCAGGTTATAATAGATTCGCCAGCATGGCATACGCTTTATAGTCAGTGCATGATAAGATTTTATGAAAAACGCATAAATTTTTATAAAAAATATGACTTTCAATAAATCACAGGTTTTATTTCAGGGATGTTTTTAAACGGTCAAGTTCATCACGAAAAAATTGTCGAATACGATTGGTCGATAATTATTATAGGGTGTAATTAGATTTGTGTAATACCCTGCTTTTCTATTCTCTTATTAACTACAAAGGCAGGCAAGTTATGGATAACAAACAACGCAAATTTCTTATATTAAATCTGGTAAAATCCTTAAAATCCAAGTGATATCAATCATTTTTCTGGAATGGTGACGAATATAACTAACGACTCTTAATACTGAACTGATCGAAAATTTATTGCGGATATGCACGAAGCAGGCGTATGATTTTTGTTCATATTTGAATGACGAATAAGCACAAGGAGAGGCTATGTCGGAACCAAAGGAAGGGCTACTGACTTTTCGCGCGGAAGGCGATAATTTCAGAGGAAGTCGTTATTATTCCAGATTTATTCACTGGCCTGGCAATGCCTCAGCTTGTCAGGGGGATGCGTCGGGCGTGACGATTGGACGCGGATTCGATATGGGCAGCAGAACCAAAGCCGAATCCTGTGGTTATTTGATAAAGGCCGGGGTAGAGGCGAAAAAAACAGAAAAAATTTCTACAGGTAGCCGGCTTAAATTTTGTGAGGCTGAAAAATTCGTCAGACAGCATAAAAATGAAATTGGTGAGATAACAGAAGTGCAGCAACTGAAGCTGTTTGAAGCAGTCTATGATGAATATATCATTGATGCAAAAAGATTTTACAATAAGTACTGCAAGCCTGCCTCGATCTCATGGTTGGATTTAGACCAAAGAATTAAAGATGTTTTTATTGATATGAAGTACCAGGGCGTGCTTCGTACTGACATGGTCAGATTTTTTTCAAATAATGACAAGAATGATGTTGTCAGGCTGATAAAAACGCACTCCCGACTAAAAAAAGATGATGAAAATCGGCAAAGGATAAAATATTTATTGGAAAATAGAAAATGAAAATAAAGTTGATTTTTATAATTATGTCGGCACTGTTTTATACCTTTCCTTGCACTGTAAACGCGCAGGTTGAGTTTGAACAGGTGAACTTTATCGGAGGTGCTTATAATATATATATCAACGATAGTGACTGCCAGGTTTTGACTGATTGCAAAAAAGTTAAAGCTGAAATAGTTGATAAGGGGAAAAAGAAAAAGTATAGCGTCTTTGGGGAGACTATTACAACAGGATTCGGGCATAATCTAAGAGGATATAATTTTTATCGAGGAAAATATAAGTATGAAATATATCGCCCAGAGAAAAGATTAAACAATCAGTCAGACCTGAGTAAATGGGTTTTAACCATTTATAAAAAAAATGGTCGTGAGGGTTTTAACAAAATTTTTAGCGAGGAAGGCGAGATGAATATTTGATACTTCCTCAATCAAACCGCGCAGAAGAATTTCATGCTGTGCTTAGCTGTATTTGTAACGATAACCTGTTATCGCCGTTATCGCCGTTATCGCCGTTATCGCCGTTATCGCCGTTATCGCCGTTATCGCCGTTATCGTCGCTACCTCCGTCTTCTCTCCGTCACCAGCCCGTCATCCGGCTGTCATGCCATTGTTATCTTTCCGTCATTTTTGCATGTCATTTTACCTGCCGAAGCGTTACAGGGCGCGGCTTTGCGCGTAACAACACCGGGTACAGGAAACCGACATGCCATTGTTCTTCCGACATACCATATGTATTGCACTGGGGCTGGCCTTTAGCGCACAGGCGCTGGCTGTCACCGAGATCCCTTTCTGGCACTCGATGGAGGGCGAGCTGGGCGTAGAGGTCAATTCGCTGGCGCAGCGCTTTAACCAATCGCACCCTGATTACAAAATAGTGCCTACCTATAAAGGTAACTACGAGCAAAGCCTGGCTGCGGGGATCGCCGCCGTGCGTTCTGACCGCGCACCTGCCATTCTTCAGGTTTATGAAGTCGGCACCGCCACGATGATGGCTTCACGGGCAATTGTGCCGGTGTACGAGGTTTTTAAAAACGCGGGTATTGCCTTCGATGAAAAACAGTTTGTGCCGACGGTAGCGGGCTATTACAGCGATGCCAAAACCGGCCACCTGATCTCCCAGCCTTTCAACAGTTCTACGCCGGTGCTTTATTACAACAAGGACGCTTTTAAAAAAGCGGGTCTGGATCCGGAGCAGCCGCCGAAAACCTGGCAGGCGCTGGCTAAAGATGCCGAAGCGCTGCGTAAAGCAGGCATGAGCTGCGGCTATGCCAGCGGCTGGCAGGGCTGGATCCAGATCGAGAACTTCAGCGCCTGGCACGGCCTGCCGGTCGCTACAAAAAATAATGGCTTTGACGGCACCGATGCAGAGCTGGAATTTAATAAGTTGACCCAGGTACGCCATATTCAGCAGCTCGCAGAGATGAATAAAAAAGGCGACTTTACCTATTTTGGCCGTAAAGACGAATCCACCGCCAAGTTCTATAACGGCGACTGCGGTATCACCACGGCATCCTCCGGCTCGCTGGCCGATATCCGTCACTATGCCAAATTTAACTATGGTGTCGGCATGATGCCGTACGACGAGACGGTGCCGAACGCCCCACAAAACGCCATTATCGGTGGCGCCAGCCTGTGGGTAATGAAAGGGAAAGATGAAGCGACCTATAAAGGCGTGGCATCGTTTATGCAGTTCCTGACACAGCCGGAAATCGCCGCCGAATGGCACCAGAAAACAGGCTATCTGCCGATCACCACGGCGGCCTACGAGCTGACCCGTCAGCAGGGCTTCTACGAGAAAAATCCGGGCGCCGATATCGCTACGCGTCAGATGCTGAACAAGCCGCCGCTGCCGTTCACTAAAGGGATGCGGCTGGGCAATATGCCGCAGATCCGCACTATCGTGGATGAGGAGCTGGAAGGCGTCTGGACCGGCAAAAAAACGCCGCAGGCCGCGCTGGATAACGCAGTGAAGCGTGGCAATCTCCTGCTCAGGCGCTTTGAGCAAACCGTTAAGCCATAATCTGTAGCGCTGCCGTGCTATACAGCGTACGGCAGCGCCTCGCTAAAACCCTCGCGCCGCACCGTTATCGAGCTTTATATGTCCTCTTCACGCCCTGTTTTTCGTTCACGCTGGCTGCCTTATTTATTAATGTTGCCGCAGCTGTTGATTACGCTGATTTTTTTCCTGTGGCCCGCTGGTGAAGCCTTATGGTATTCGGTGCAGCGCGTCGATCCTTTTGGTCTTTCCAGCACGTTTGTCGGCATGGAAAATTTCACCAGGCTGCTGGACGATGAGTACTATCTCGATTCCTTTAAAACCACGCTGATTTTTAGCGGCCTGGTTACGGTCATCGGCCTGATCGTTTCGCTGTTTTTTGCCGCGCTGACCGATCATGTCCTGCGCCTGAAGCGCTTTTATCAGACGCTGTTTCTGCTGCCTTATGCAGTAGCGCCTGCGGTAGCGGCGGTGCTGTGGATGTTCCTGTTCAGTCCGGGGCAGGGCCTGATTACGCATTTTCTGGCGCAGCTGGGCTATAGCTGGAACCATGCGCAAAACAGCGGCCAGGCGATGACGCTGGTCGTGCTGGCTTCCGTCTGGCAGCAAATGAGCTATAACTTCCTGTTCTTTTTTGCGGCGCTTCAGTCCATTCCCAAATCGCTGATCGAAGCGGCGGCTATCGACGGCGCAGGCCCGGTACGCCGTTTTTTTTACCTCTCGCTGCCGCTGATTACGCCGGTGGGCTTCTTTCTGGTGGTGGTCAATCTGGTATACGCCTTCTTTGACACTTTCCCGGTGATCGATGCCGCCACGGGCGGCGGGCCGGTGCAGTCCACCACCACGCTTATCTACAAAATCTATCGCGAAGGCTTTGCCGGTCTGGATCTCTCTTCTTCTTCCGCACAGTCGGTGGTGCTGATGGTGTTGGTCATCGGGCTGACGGTGATCCAGTTCCGTTTTGTTGAGAAAAAGGTGCGCTACCAATGATTGAAAACCGACGCGGGCTGGCCCTTTTCAGTCAGATCATGCTGGGTCTGGGCGCGCTTACCGTGCTGTTTCCGCTCTATGTCGCTTTTGTGGCCGCTACGCTGAACGACAGCGAGGTGTTCCGGGTACCGATGTCGCTGATCCCCGGCCGTTCGCTGTGGCACAACGTGAGCTTTATCTGGCAGCACGGCGTGGGACAGAACAGCGCGCCTTTCGGCAGGATGCTGTTTAACAGCACGCTGATGGCGCTGGCGATAACCACAGGGAAGATTTCGGTTTCTATCCTCTCCGCTTTTGCGCTGGTCTGGTTTCGCTTTCCGCTGCGCGGCCTGTTTTTCTGGATGATTTTTATCACGCTGATGCTGCCGGTCGAGGTGCGCATTTTCCCGACGGTAGAAGTGATTGCAGACCTGAAGATGCTGGATAGCTATAGCGGGCTGACGCTGCCGCTGATGGCCTCCGCCACCGCCACCTTCCTGTTTCGCCAGTTTTTTATGACGCTGCCTGACGAGCTGGTCGAAGCGGCGCGCATCGACGGCGCCGGGCCAATGCGCTTCTTTTGGGACATTGTGCTGCCGCTGTCGAAAACCAATCTGGCCGCGCTGTTTGTTATCACCTTTATCTATGGCTGGAACCAGTATCTCTGGCCGCTGCTGATTATTAATGATGTTGATTTGGGCACCGCCGTGGCGGGCATTCGCAGCATGATCGGCACCGGCGACGGCACGCCCACGCAGTGGAATCTGGTGATGGCCGCAATGCTGCTGACCATGATCCCGCCGGTAGTGATTGTTTTAGTGATGCAGCGCGCTTTCGTTCGCGGGCTGGTAGAGAGCGAGAAATAGCATGGCAGGGGTAAAATTTCAGGCCGTTACCAAAACGTACGACGGTAAAAACCAGATTATTCAGCCGCTTGACGTCGATATTCGCGACGGTGAGTTTATGGTGATGGTTGGCCCTTCCGGCTGCGGTAAATCGACGCTGTTGCGCATGGTCGCCGGGCTGGAAAGGGTCAGCAGCGGCGATATCTATATCGACAGCGAACGCGTCACCGAGCGGGAGCCGAAAGATCGCGGCATCGCGATGGTTTTCCAGAACTATGCGCTTTATCCCCATATGAGCGTGGAAGAAAACATGGCATGGGGGCTGAAAATTCGCGGCATGGGCAAAGCGCATATCCGCCAGCGCGTGCTGGAAACGGCGAAAAGCCTGGAGCTGGAAGCGCTGCTGCACCGTCGTCCGCGCGAGCTTTCCGGCGGTCAGCGGCAGCGGGTGGCGATGGGTCGCGCTATCGTTCGCGAACCGGCGGTTTTCCTGTTTGATGAGCCGTTATCGAATCTGGACGCGCGGCTGCGGGTGCAGATGCGGCTGGAGCTACAGCAGCTGCATCGTCGCCTGCAGACTACCAGCCTGTACGTGACGCACGATCAGGTGGAGGCGATGACGCTGGCGCAGCGGGTGATGGTGATGAACAAAGGCGTGCTGGAGCAGCTGGGCACGCCGGTAGAGATTTATGAGCGTCCGGCTACGCGCTTCGTTGCCAGCTTTATTGGCGCGCCTGCGATGAACCTGCTGGAAGGCGAGATCGATCCGACCGGCACGCGGCTGCTGCTGGGCGACAGCGCCGTGCCGCTGCCTCAGGCCAGGCCGCAGTGGGTCGGACGCCGATTGACGTTGGGGATCCGCCCGGAGCATATTAAGCTGGCCGATCGGCAAAGCGGGCTGGCGCTGACGGTGGAAACGCTGGAAATGCTGGGCGCGGACAACCTGGCGCACGGGCGCTGGGGCGGCCACAATATGGTGGTGCGGCTGCCGCACATCGAGCGCCCGGCCATCGGCAGCCTGCTGTGGCTACAGCTGCCGGCTGATTCGCTACACTTCTTTGATACTGACAACGGACAACGGCTCGAATGACTGCTAAAGCCTGGCCTTACCCGACCATCGTCGCGCATCGCGGCGGCGGCAAGCTGGCCCCGGAAAACACCCTCGCCGGTATTGATACCGGCGCGCGGCTGGGGCACAAGATGATTGAGTTCGACGTCAAGCTCTCGCTGGACGGCGAAATTTTTTTGCTGCATGACGACACGCTCGACAGAACCAGCAACGGCTGGGGCATCGCCGGACAGCTGCCATGGGAAAAGCTGATCCAGCTGGATGCGGGCGGCTGGTTTGGCAAAGATTTCACCGGCGAGCGTCTGCCGCTGCTGTCTCAGGTGGCGCAGCGCTGCGCTTCTTACGGCATGATGGCAAATATTGAAATCAAGCCCACAACCGGTCTGGAAGCGGAAACCGGACGCGTGGTGGCGCTGGCCGCGCGCGAGCTGTGGCATCGGCAGACCGCGCCGCTGCTCTCCTCGTTCTCTTTTGAAGCGCTGGAAGCCGCCATGCAGGCCGCGCCGGAGCTGCCGCGCGGGTTGCTGCTGCACGAATGGCATGACGACTGGCAGCAGCTGACGCAGCGGCTGGATTGCGTCTCGGTACATTTCAATCATAAGGTGCTGGATCGGGAGAGAGTGGCGGCGCTCAAAGCGGCGGAGCTGCGGATTCTGGTTTATACGGTTAATCAACCCGAAAGGGCAAAAGAGCTGCTGGACTGGGGCGTTGACGCCATCTGTACCGACCGCATTGACCTGATAGGCGCAGATTTCACTTGAAGACGCTGATACAGCTAGCGCCTTACTGAACGCGCGCCGGCTGCTGGCCTGACCTTAATGTGTATTCTGGCTGAGTGGTGCTGCCGGGCTGCGATTGATAGCACCGAATCGTCGAACCGACGCGATTCGGCTACAGTCCCATCTTAATCCCTATTCTGCTGCACCAACGGCTGAGTAATGCTACCGGGCGGTGATTGATATCGCCGGATCGTCCAACTGGGGCAATCCGGCTGTTGGCCTGACCTTAATTTGTATTCTGCTGCACCGACGGCTGAGTAGTGCTGCCGGGCTGCGTCTGCAACACGCGCTGGGAAGCGCTGTTACGCTGATCCTGCACCTTTCGCTGTAGCTGCTGGCTTTGCTGCTGCTGATCCTGCTGCAGTTTCCGCTGTTGCTGAACCTGCTGCGTCTGCATCTGCTGCTGCATCCGCTGCGAACTGGGGTTATAGCCCGGCTGGTTAGGCTGATTATTATTTAGCATATTGGCCATGCCGCTTAACGGCAGCAGCGCGGCACACACGAGTAACCATTTCATCAAATACCTCCCTAAGCTGTCTATCCAGTGTATGTCAGCCGCGCTGTTCTGGCCTGAGGGCCAGTCTGAATTTGTAGGTTTTCTCGCCTTTTCGCTTGTTTTGTGCATAGTTAGAGACGGTAAACAAACGTAAATAATTCTAATAAGAGGTGAATATGGGGCAGGGCAGAGTGACGCTGGCAGCATCGCTGATAGCAGGACTGATTTTCTGGCAGGGCGCGACGGCAGCGCCCACCGCGCCGCCAATCTCGTACGGCGTGGACGCCGATACTTTCCATCCGGTAAAAGAGCAGCACGGCATGGTCGCCTCGGTAGATGCGCTCGCCACCCAGGCAGGCGTGGACGTGCTGAAACGCGGCGGCAATGCGGTAGATGCCGCCATCGCCGTCGGCTATGCGCTGGCCGTCACGCATCCGCAGGCCGGTAACCTTGGCGGCGGCGGTTTTATGCTAATCCGCACCGCTTCCGGCCATGCTACCGCCATCGATTTTCGTGAAATGGCACCGATTAAAGCCAGTCGCGATATGTTTTTAGACGCCCAGGGCAACGCCGACGGTAAAAAGTCGCTGACCTCCCATCTGGCTTCCGGCGTGCCGGGCACCGTGGCCGGTTTCGCGCTGGCGAATAAAGAGTACGGCACGTTGCCGCTGGCGCAGCTGATCGCACCGGCCATCAGGCTGGCGGAAAAAGGCATCGTGGTTAACGAAGCGCTGGCTGATGATTTGAAAGTGTACGGCAAAGAAGTGCTGATTACGCACCCCAACAGTAAAGCCGTTTTTTATAAAGCAGACGGCCAGCCCTACGCGCGCGGCGAAAAGCTGGTGCAGCATAATCTTGCCCGTAGCCTGCGGCTGATTGCGACGCAAGGCCCGGACGCTTTCTATAAAGGGGAGATCGCCTCGGAAATCGCCGCGGAAATGGCGGCGAACGGCGGCCTGATCGGCAAAGCGGATCTGGCCAATTACAAAGCGATCGAGCGTAAGCCCATCAGCGGCACCTATCGCGGTTATGAAGTCTTTTCTATGCCACCGCCTTCTTCCGGCGGGATCCATATTGTGGAAATCCTCAATATCCTGGAAAACTTCGATCTGGCGAAAATGGGCTTTGGCAGCGCCGACGCCATGCAGGTGATGGCGGAAGCGGAAAAACATGCCTATGCCGATCGTTCTGAGTATCTGGGCGATCCTGATTTTGTGAAAGTGCCGTGGCAGGCGCTGACCAGCAAAGCCTATGCAAAATCGCTGGCGCAGCAGATTGACGTGAACAAAGCGCTGCCTTCGACAGAGATTAAACCCGGCAAGCTGGCGCCTTATGAGAGCAACCAGACCACGCATTTTTCCGTGGTGGACAAGCAGGGCAATGCGGTCGCGGTGACCTATACGCTGAACACCTATTTTGGCAGCGGGATCGTGGCGGGCAAGAGCGGCATTTTGCTCAACAACGAAATGGACGATTTTTCCGCCAAGCCGGGCACGCCGAATATTTATGGTCTGGTCGGCGGCGAGGCAAATGCGGTGCAGCCTTACAAAAGGCCGCTCTCTTCCATGTCGCCGACCATCGTCGCCAAAGACGGCAAAACCTGGCTGGTGACGGGCAGTCCGGGCGGCAGCCGTATTATTACAACCGTGCTGCAAATGGTCGTTAACAGCATCGATTTCGGTATGAACGTGGCGGAAGCGACCAACGCGCCGCGCTTTCATCATCAGTGGTTGCCGGATCAGCTGCGCGTGGAGAAAGGCTTCAGCCCGGATACGCTGAAGCTGCTGGAGGCAAAAGGGCAGCACGTTAAGGTACTGCCTGCGATGGGCAGCACGCAGAGCATTATGATCGGCCCGGACGGCACCCTGTATGGCGCTTCCGATCCTCGCTCTGTTGACGATCTGACGGCAGGTTATTAACGAGAAGGGGCGATATTTTATCGCCCCTGTGTTTTAAGCGGCGCGCAAACGCGCCATATAGAGCGCATCCACCTGTTTGCCGTTGCGTACGGCATAGCGTCGCGCCACGCCTTCCGTTTCAAAACCAAACCGCTGATACAATCTTACCGCCGTGTCGTTGTCGGCAAATACCGTTAGCTCAATGCGCTCGACGCTCAGCCAGCTATCGCACAGGCTGACCATCTCCTGCATCAATGCGGAGGCCACGCCGCGACCACGGTAGTGATAATCGACGCAGAGTCCAAAAGTCGCGGTATGCCGCCGACGCGCGCGGCCGTTAACCTCCAGATATAAGTCGCCGACCACCTGTCCATCAACGCAGGCGACCAGCCGCTGCATGCCGGGCTGAAGTTTCTGTAGACGTTCCTGAACAAGCTGAAGCGAGGGATGAGGAAGCTGTAGCGTGTCGGTGTAGGTTTCCGGCTGGCTGACAATACGATGCAGCGCGGCAGCGTCTTCAACGACGGCGTGTCTTATCACTATCTCACTCATTCTCTCGCTCCTTTTGGTTATTTCCTGCTTAAATTCAGGGGATTCTGGCGCAAAAGCAAGCGAAAAAAATGCCGCAGAGGCTTTACAAGTGCGAATGATAATGATTATTATTGTCATGCGTTTTTGACTTGGGCTTCACGGACCGGTCGGGAAGGCACGACATTGCTCACATTGCTTCCAATATTATTTAGCCAGCTCGGGTGCTGGCTTTTTTTTTGCCTGCCCGGCGGCAACCTCCGTTTTCTCCCTTCTTATCTGCTTGCGCAAACGGTCTGAAAGACGCCTGTTAATTTCATCGAATAATTTGAACAGAGGAGACAATTTTCTCCGCTATCTTCCCGGTCAGCACAGGTCCAGACTATGTGAAAACGTTGAGGAGGATTGAACATGATTTACTTACGCAAAGCACAAGAACGCGGTCACGCTAACCACGGCTGGCTGGACAGCTGGCACACGTTTTCTTTCGCTAACTACTACGACGCCAACTTTATGGGCTTCTCGGCGCTGCGAGTGATTAACGAAGATGTTATTGATGGCGGCCAGGGCTTCGGCACTCATCCCCATAAAGATATGGAAATCCTGACGTATGTGCTTTCCGGTACCGTTGAGCATGAAGACAGCATGGGCAATAAGGAGCAGATCCCGGCGGGTGAGTTCCAGATTATGAGCGCCGGCACCGGCGTGCGTCACTCTGAGTACAACGCCAGCAAAGACGTGCCGCTGCACCTGTATCAGATCTGGATTATTCCGGAAAGAACGGGCATCACGCCACGTTACGATCAGCGTCGTTTCGCGGATGTTCAGGGCCGCCAGCTGGTGCTGTCGCCGGATGCGCGTGAAGGCTCGCTGAAAGTTTATCAGGATATGACGCTTTCCCGCTGGGTGCTGAAGCAGGGCGAGCAGGATACCGTACAGGTTGAGCCGAACCGTCGTATCTGGATCCAGGTGGTGAAAGGCGACGTCACGGTCAACGGCGAAAAAGCGGGCACCAGCGACGCTTTCGCTATCTGGGATGAAGCTTCGCTGAGCCTGGAAGCCGCCAGCGACGCCGAAATCCTGCTGTTCGATCTGCCGCCGGTTTAAGATCACACTTTGGGCGCGGCCTGCCGCGCCCTTCACCGTTTTCCCGCCAATTTTGTTACACTCAAGCGATCCACCCTCTGACTCCCTGAAAATAATGAAGAAGAAAAGACCGGTGCTACAGGACGTTGCCGATCGTGTGGGCATCACCAAGATGACCGTCAGCCGCTATCTGCGCAATCCCGATCAGGTTTCCGTTGCCTTGCAAAGCCGTATTGCCGCCGCGCTCGATGAGCTGGGCTATATCCCTAACCGCGCGCCCGATATTTTATCTAACGCCACCAGCCGGGCGATCGGCGTGCTGCTGCCTTCTCTTACCAACCAGGTTTTCGCCGACGTGCTGCGCGGCATCGAAGCCGTAACCGATGCGGCAGGTTATCAGACCATGCTGGGCCATTTTGGCTACAGCGCGGAAAAAGAAGAGCTACAGATGCGCTCGCTGCTGGGCTGGAATATCGACGGGCTGATCCTGACCGAACGCACCCACACGCCAGCCAGCCTGCGGATGATCGAAACCGCAGGGATCCCGGTGCTGGAGATGATGGACTGCGTTTCGCCTTGCCTGGATCTGGCGGTAGGGTTTGATAACGTCGAGGCGGCGCGGCAGATGACCCACGCTATCCTGCGCAAGGGACATCGCCGCACGGTTTATCTGGGGGCGAGGCTGGACGAACGTACTTTGCTGAAGCATCAGGGTTATGAACAGGCGATGCGCGAAGCGAACCTGGAGCCGCGCAGCATCATGATGGAAGAAGCCTCTTCTTTTTCGATGGGCGGCACGCTGATGCTGGCGGCGCAGCAGCGCTATCCTGATACAGACAGTCTGTTTTGCACCAACGATGATTTAGCGATAGGCGCCATGTTTGAATGCCAGCGGCAGGGGCTGCGCGTGCCGCAGGATATTGCTATCGCGGGCTTCCACGGCCACGACATCACCCAGGTGGTCACGCCAGAGCTGGCCACCGTGCTGACGCCGCGTGAAAAAATGGGGCAGGTTTCCGCCTCGCTCCTGCTGGCGCGCATTCGCGGCGAGCAAACCGGATCGCAGCAGATCGACGTCGGCTTTACGATTTCTGAAGGCGGCAGTATTTGATTCCATAGAGCCGATCCCGTCGGCTCTGTTTGATCCCATAGAGCCGATCTGCCCGGTTCTTTGTCCCTTTGTGCCGCAGCCACTCCTAATCTGTCATTTTTTTGAACCATCTCACATTTACCAGCTTTTTCCGCTCTGGCTGTTGCCATACTTCACGGGCGTCCAGACAATGTTACCGATAACAACATAACGCTAACAATAATGGGCAGGTCCCTGACATCTTCGCCGGAGTAAAACAATGAACAACTCTTTTCCGTCCAATCATGTATTTGTGCTGATGGGCGTATCCGGCAGCGGCAAATCGGCCGTTGCCAATGCCGTCGCTTATCATCTGAAAGCGGCCTTCCTGGATGGCGATTTCCTGCATCCTCGCAGCAATATTCAAAAGATGGCGGACGGTCATCCCCTGAACGACGACGACCGCCGTCCCTGGCTGAAGGCGATTAACGACGCCGCGTTTGCTATGCAGCGTACCAATCAGGTTTCGCTGATCGTTTGTTCCTCGCTGAAAAAGAGCTACCGCGACATTCTGCGCGAGGGCAATGACAACCTGTCGTTCATCTATATGAAGGGCGATTTCGATACCATTGAGGGCCGTCTGCGCGCGCGTAAAGGGCACTTCTTCAAGCCGCAGATGCTGGTCACGCAGTTTGAAACGCTGGAGGAGCCGGGCAGCGACGAGCGCGACGTGCTGGTCGTGGATATCAACCAGACGCTGGATGAAGTTGTGGCTACCACTATCGCCACCATCGAAGGTGCGATAAATAAGTAGGGTGTCATGGCAACTGCAACACTGGTATTAACCGCGGCAGGCTCTGTCCTGCTGCTGCTGTTCCTCGTGATGAAAGCGCGGATGCACGCCTTTCTGGCGCTGATGCTGGTCTCTGTCGGCGCCGGGATCTTCTCCGGAATGCCGCTGGATGACATTGCCGCCACCATGCAAAAAGGCATGGGCGGCACGCTGGGCTTCCTGGCCGTGGTCGTCGCGCTGGGTGCGATGTTCGGTAAAATTCTGCACGAAACCGGCGCGGTCGATCAAATAGCGATCAAGATGCTGAAAACGTTTGGTGAAAGCCGCGCGCATTACGCGATGGGCATCGCCGGGCTGATCTGCGCGCTGCCGCTGTTCTTTGAGGTGGCGGTGGTGCTGCTGATCAGCATCGCCTTCGCCGTGGCGCGCCGCACCGGCGACAACCTGGTCAAGCTGGTTATCCCGCTGTTTGCTGGCGTGGCGGCGGCGGCGGCGTTTTTGCTGCCCGGCCCGGCGCCGATGCTGCTGGCTTCGCAGATGCACGTCGATTTCGGCTGGATGATCCTGCTCGGCGTCTGCGCGGCGATCCCCAGCATGCTGATCGCCGGCCCGCTGTTCGGCAACTTTATCAGCCGACACGTGGAATTTACGCTGCCGACAGAGGACAACCATCCTGAGTTTGATGAGAGCAAGCTGCCCTCGTTCGGCTTCAGCCTGTCACTGATCCTGTTTCCGCTGGTGCTGGTCGGGCTGAAAACCATCGGCGCGCGCTTTGCGACCGAAGGCACTTCGCTCTATGAGTGGCTGGAATTTATCGGCCATCCGTTTATCGCCATTCTGCTCGCCTGTTTGCTGGCTATTTATGGCCTGGCGTATCGTCAGGGGATGGATAAAGAGCGGGTGATGCAGATTTGCGGCAGCGCGTTGCAGCCGGCGGGTATCATTCTGCTGGTGATTGGCGCGGGCGGCGTCTTTAAGCAGGTGCTGGTGGATTCGGGCGTTGGCCCGGCGTTGGGGCATGCGCTGACCGGCGCGGGCCTACCGGTGGCGCTGGCCTGCTTTATCCTGGCGGGCGCGGTGCGCATCATTCAGGGCTCCGCAACGGTCGCCTGTCTGACGGCGGTAGGACTGATTATGCCGGTAATTGAACCGCTGCATTATTCCGGCGCGCAGATGGCGGCATTATCCATCTGTATCGCGGGCGGTTCGATCATTTTCAGCCACGTTAACGACGCGGGCTTCTGGCTGTTCGGCCGTTTTACCGGCGCAACCGAAGGGCAGACGCTGAAGACCTGGACGATGATGGAAACCATCCTCGGCACTACCGGCGCTATCGTGGGTATGATCGCCTTTGCGCTGCTTTCTTAATGTATTGATCGGCGGGCGGCTTAGCGCCGCTCGCCTTTTTCTTTTGCTGAAGGAGGAAAAATCAGAAAGGGGAACAGCAGGTAGGGCGCAATAACTAATAAGGCAACCATCCCACGAGAATAGCCGGCGTCGTTGGCTCTGCGGACGCCACGACCAGACCGATCCCAAACAGTAAAATCTTGCCGTCAGCAGCCACTCTTTGACAGTCGCGATTGATTGTTATGCAGGCAACGGCTTCTGAATTACTTCTGAACCGAGCGGCGTAACATCGCATCCGGCAACGGTGCTCCCAGATTTCCGATCCCGCCAGCTTCACGAATGGCAGATGAAAGTTCGATTGCTCGCTGGGTTTTATGCTGTCGAGCCATACGCATTACCTCTTCACGAGTTAACCCGTGTGCTGAATGCCCGGTTTCACAATCAGGTTTCAATGACATAGGTCCCCCATTCCCTGTATTTTGAGACGTAATGATAGCCTGAATTTTGTTCATTTTCACTCAGTACTTCGTCATATAGCTTGCCAAGCCCGGGCCGGACGGGAATAGCTACCACGGCCTGCGGCGCGTATTTAGCAACAAAATCCGTGATTGCTCCGCCCACTGCTTTTAACATAAATTCTTTCAGCTCGAGCCAGGAAAAATTCATTTCTTTACCCGGCGAAAATAGAGGGGAATCGGTCATGACTGCTTCTAACGTGTAAAAATTGAAGAGATAAAAATCGTTTTGAAGGGTGTGAGGAGAATAGTCACCTGCGAAAATTTCATGAAACTGACTGGGCAGGCGTTCTATATCAATAATGTATTCCTCTGTCTTATCCGCTCTTTTTTCAACCGTAGCGATATAGCAGACGTTTCGGGTACGCATCGGCAGCTTAAAAGGCTGTACCGTAATTTTCATCATTGCCAATCCTTTGGACTTATCTTATCCGCTGTCAGTTAATAAATTCGCCTGAAAATTATACAGACCTTCAGAGAGTACAGACAGCGTTTGTTACTGTACTACCGAATAACTGATGCCCTGTTCAGGGGGTAAAGGCGCAATGCCGCCCGACAGAAGCGGCAAAACATTTCACATAGTGGTTGTGTCCCAATCAGAGCTTCAGATAAGCGCGGATCCCGTCCAGGAACATCTGTGTGGCCAGCATAATCAGGATCAGGCCCATCAGACGCTCCAGCGCGTTAACGCCTTTTTCGCCCAGCAGCCGTAAAAACAGCCCCGAAAAGAGCAGGATCGCCACCGTAGCGCCCCAGGCGATCAGCAGCGAGCCCGCCAGGTAGCCGATGTTGTTGGGATACTGATGCGACAGCAGCATTAGCGTCGCCAGCAGCGAAGGGCCAGCCACCAGCGGAATGGCCAGCGGCACCAGAAAAGGTTCTTCGCCTGCGGGCAGGCCACTGCTGTTGCTTTCGTGCGAGGGGAAAATCATCTTGATAGCGATCAGAAACAGGATAATGCCGCCGGAAATCGAGACGGTCTCCGTTCGCAGGTTCAGAAACGCGAGAATTTTTTCACCGGCAAACAGGAACAGCAGCATAATCGCCAGCGCGATCAGCATTTCCCTAATCAGCACCGTCCGACGACGTTTCGGCTCCAGATGCTTTAAAACCGACATAAAAATCGGCAAATTGCCCAGCGGATCCATAATAAGCAGCAATAATATGGTCACCGAAATCATCTCTGTCATGGGTTTCTCCTTCTTTCCACCGGGGCTGGTCTTCCGTTATAAGCAGCTCTGCTAAAAAAGCCGCGCTAATCGAATTAATTCACTTGCCACTTTTGCTGCATTTTGTAAGGTGATAGCCATATTTCTTTCTTATCACTTACTCTAACAGGTCAGGCGTTTTTGTCGCAGACAGTTTGCCTTTCGCCAGCGGGCGGCTCAAGGCTACTCGCAGACGGGCAAACCAGCCTGAAACAGGTGCAATATGAAATCAGTAGGCTTAATTGGTTGGCGCGGCATGGTCGGTTCCGTGCTGATGCAGCGGATGACGGAAGAGCGCGACTTTGACGTCATTCGCCCGGTATTTTTCTCCACGTCTCAGCATGGTCAGGCCGCGCCGCAGTTTGGCGGTCAGTCTCCGGGCCTGCTGCAAAATGCGTATGACCTGGACGCGCTGAAGGCGCTGGATATCATTATCACCTGCCAGGGCGGCGACTACACCACCGAGATTTATCCAAAGCTGCGTGCGGCAGGCTGGCAGGGGTACTGGATTGATGCGGCCTCCACGCTGCGTATGCAGGACGACGCGCTGATTATCCTGGATCCGGTCAACCACCACGTTATTCGTCAGGGTCTGGACAAAGGCATTAAAACTTTTGCGGGCGGCAACTGCACCGTCAGTCTGATGCTGATGTCGCTGGGCGGCCTGTTCGCCCAGGATCTGGTGGAGTGGGCGTCAGTGGCGACCTACCAGGCGGCTTCCGGCGGCGGCGCGCGGCATATGCGTGAGCTGCTGGCACAGATGGGAATGCTGCACGACGGCGTGGCGAAAGAGCTGCAAAATCCGGCCTCCGCTATCCTGGATATCGAACGCAAAGTCACCGAGATGAGCCGCAGCGGCGTGCTGCCAACCGATAACTTCGGCGTACCGCTGGCGGGTAGCCTGATCCCGTGGATCGACAAACAGCTGGAAAACGGCCAGAGCCGCGAAGAGTGGAAAGGCCAGGCGGAAACCAACAAGATCCTGCAGCCGGCGCGCACTATTCCGGTCGACGGCCTGTGCGTGCGCGTTGGCGCGCTGCGCTGCCACAGCCAGGCGTTTACGCTGAAGCTGAAAAAGGATGTGCCGCTGGCGGAAATCGAACAGCTGCTGGCTGCCCATAACGAATGGGCTACCGTGGTGCCAAATGACCGTGAGCTGACCCTGCGCGAGCTGACGCCAGCGGCGGTGACCGGCACGCTGAAAACGCCTGTGGGCCGTCTGCGCAAGCTGAATATGGGGCCGGAGTATCTTTCTGCCTTTACCGTTGGCGACCAGCTGCTGTGGGGGGCCGCCGAGCCGCTGCGCCGGATGCTACGACTGCTGGTGGATTAAGACCGCCTCGCCCTGCCAGAACGGCAGGGCGCTTTCACCTGCACGCGGTCGTGCCTGTCGTGCCGCGAAGGTTACTTTTCCATTTTTAATTTCCATATCTTTCCCAACATTAACGATAACAGTTGCGCTGTTTAAACATTCATCAACGGTCAACATGTCGCGATCGGTGAAAGCGGTTAACCGTGCCCCTTAACTGCATTTGTTCCCTGAGGGGAATTTTATCGCTCCGGCTTCCCTGCTTTTCCATGCCGCTTACTAATCTGTGAAAGTTTGATCTGAAAGCAATATTTTTTCTTCATTCGACCCTGGCTTTACTGGCGCCCTGGCTATGCTTAGCTGTATCGCCCGATTACGGGATGTTTGGCGCTGTCTGCCACGTCCGATCACGTTTTGAGTATTCAACAGAAGTTGTCGCACGCTGCGGCGGTTTTTTGCACAGGATGTCAGGCCGTACCCGCCAGCGTGCTTTTGGCTCAATGAAGAGCAGCGCATTCGTTTTTTTCTGAAAAAGGATCGCCTGCCATACATTACAGGTACAGTCATGTCAGAGCTTACGGATCGCCGGTTAATTAATGCGTTAATTTCCGGTCATTATGCTGACCCCTTTTCGCTACTCGGCATGCATCAAACCCCAAAGGGATTGACGGTGCGCGCCCTGTTGCCGGACGCCACCGAAGTTTGGGTAATCGAAACCAATACCGGCCGGAAATGTGCTCAGCTGGAATGTATTGATTCACGGGGATTTTTCGAAGGCGTGATCCCACGCCGCAAAAATATGTTCCGCTACCAGCTGGCCGTCACCTGGCACGGTCAGCAAAACCTGGTGGATGATGCCTATCGCTTTGGGCCGCTGCTGAAAGAGCTGGACAGCTGGCTACTGGCGGAAGGCACCCACTTACGTCCCTATGAGAGCATGGGCGCGCACTCGGACGTGATTGACGGCGTTATCGGCACCCGCTTTTCCGTATGGGCACCTAATGCCCGTCGTGTCTCCGTGGTCGGCGATTTTAACTTCTGGGATGGCCGTCGCCATCCTATGCGGCTGCGTCAGGAGAGTGGCGTCTGGGAGCTGTTTGTGCCCGGCGCCGTGCAGGGGCAGCTTTATAAATATGAAATCATCGATAAAAACGGGCAGCTGCGGCTGAAATCCGACCCGTATGCTTTTGAAGCGCAGATGCGGCCGGACAGCGCCTCGATGATTTGCGGCATTCCGCCTAAAACCACCATGTCGGAAGCGCGCCAGCGGGCCAACGATTTTGACGCGCCCATCTCTATTTATGAGGTGCATCTCGGATCGTGGCGTCGCCATACGGATAACAACTACTGGCTGAGCTACAAAGAGCTGGCCGAGCAGCTGGTGCCTTATGCCAAAGAGATGGGCTTTACCCATCTTGAACTGATGCCGATCAACGAGCATCCGTTTGACGGCAGCTGGGGCTATCAGCCTACCGGCATGTATGCGCCGACCCGTCGTTTCGGCACGCGCGACGAGTTCCGTAACTTTATTGCCGTTGCCCATCAGGCCGGCCTGAACGTGCTGCTGGACTGGGTGCCGGGACATTTTCCTTCCGATGATTTCGGCCTCGCTAAATTTGACGGCACCGAGCTGTATGAGCACGGCGACCCGCGCGAAGGCTTTCATCAGGACTGGAACACGCTGATTTATAACTTTGGCCGTCGTGAAGTCAGCAACTATCTGACCGGCAACGCGCTCTACTGGATCGAACGTTTTGGCATCGACGGCCTGCGCGTGGATGCCGTTGCCTCCATGATCTATCGCGACTACAGCCGGGCGGAAGGCGAATGGATCCCTAACCATTTTGGCGGCCGGGAAAACCTGGAAGCTATCGCTTTCCTGCGCTACACCAACCGCACGCTGGGCAACGCCGCGCCCGGCACCGTGACCGTGGCGGAAGAGTCCACCGATTTTCCGGGCGTCACGCGTCCGTCCGAAACGGGCGGCCTGGGCTTCTGGTACAAGTGGAACCTGGGCTGGATGCACGACACCCTGGACTACATGCAGGTAGATCCGCTCTACCGCAAGCATCACCACAACAATCTGACCTTCGGAATGCTTTACAACTCCACCGAAAATTTCGTGCTACCGCTGTCGCACGATGAAGTGGTGCACGGCAAGCGTTCTATTCTGGATCGGATGCCCGGCGACGTCTGGCAGAAGTTCGCCAATCTGCGCGCCTACTACGGCTGGATGTACGGCTTCCCCGGCAAAAAGCTGCTGTTTATGGGCAATGAGTTCGCGCAGGGCAAAGAGTGGAATCACGATATCAGCCTGGACTGGCATCTGCTGGAGGGCGAGGACAACTGGCACAACGGCGTGCAGCGCCTGGTGCGCGACCTGAACCATACCTACCGCGAGCATCCGCCGCTGTATCAGCTTGATTTTGACCAGATGGGCTTTGAGTGGCTGGTCGTGGATGATTTTGATAACTCGGTGTTTGTTTTTGTGCGCCGCGATCGTGAAGGCAATGAACTGATTGTAGTCAGCAACTTTACGCCTGTTACGCGCTACGACTACCGTTTCGGCGTTACGCAAGCGGGAAGCTGGCAGGAAGTGTTGAATACCGATTCCGCGCATTATCACGGCAGCAATGTCGGTAATCTGGGATCGATTAGCAGCGAGGCTATTCCGAGCCATAACCGCGAACACTCAATCAGTATGACCTTGCCGCCGCTTGCTACGGTGTGGCTGGTCAGGGAGGCCTCATGAGTCAATTGCAGCCCGGTAAATCCACGCCGACAGGCGCGACCTATGACGGCAAGGGCGTAAATTTTACGCTGTTTTCGCAACACGCCGAGCGGGTAGAGCTTTGCCTGTTTGACGAGCGAGGCATTGAAACGCGAATGGAGCTGCCCGCCCGCACCGGCGATATCTGGCACGGCTATCTGCCCGCCGCCAAACCAGGCCAGCTTTATGGCTACCGCGTTCACGGCCCCTGGCAGCCCGAAGCCGGGCATCGCTTCAACCCACACAAGCTGCTGATTGACCCCTGCGCGCGCGAAGTGATCGGTGAAGTTACTGACGATCCTCGTTTTCAGTGCGGCCCACAGGTTTTGGATACCAAAGACAGCGCGGCAGTTGCACCGCGCAGCGTGGTCGTGGCCGATGATTTCGACTGGGAAGACGACAAATCGCCGCGCGTGCCGTGGGGCTCCACCGTTATTTACGAGGCTCACGTACGCGGCCTGACCAAACGCCATCCCGGTATCCCGAAAGAAATCCAGGGCACCTATGCCGCGCTGGGTCATCCGGTGATGATCGACTACTTCAAGCGGCTGGGCATTACCACGCTGGAGCTGCTGCCGGTCGCCTTCTTCGCGCACGAGCCGCGTCTGCTGCGGCTTGGGTTGACCAACTATTGGGGCTACAACCCGCTGGCGCCTTATGCGCTGGATTCCCGCTACGCTTCCGGCGTGAACGGCGTGCATCCGCGTGATGAATTCCAGCAGGCGGTGAAAGCGCTGCATGCGGCAGGCATCGAAGTGGTGCTGGACGTAGTGTTTAACCATACGGCCGAGCTGGATGAAACCGGGCCGATGCTGTCGAAGCGCGGCGTGGATAACAAAAGCTTCTACTGGCTGGACGAGCAGGGCAAGTATGAAAACTGGACCGGCTGCGGCAACACGCTCAACATCAGCCATCCTAACGTGCTGGACTGGACGCTGGAGTGCCTGCGGTACTGGGTTGAGGTTTGCCACGTCGACGGCTTCCGCTTTGACCTGGCGACGGTGCTGGGCCGCACGCCGGAATACCATCCGCACGCCTCTATTTTTGAAGCGATGCAGGAAGATCCGCTGCTCTCCCAATGCAAGCTGATTGCGGAACCCTGGGATATCGGCCCGGACGGCTATCAGGTCGGCAACTTTCCGCCGCCGTTTGCCGAATGGAACGACCAGTACCGCGACACGATGCGGCGCTTCTGGCTGAACGGCGACAGCAGCAATGCTGAGTTCGCCAAACGTTTCGCCGGCTCCAGCGATATCTTTAACCAGCAAGGGCGGCTGCCTTCGGCCAGCATTAACCTGATCACCGCGCACGACGGCTTTACCCTGACCGACCTGGTCTGCTTTAACGAAAAACACAACGAGGCCAACGGCGAAGATAACCGCGACGGTCACAACGGCAACTACAGCTATAACCACGGCGTCGAAGGGCTGAACGCGCCGCTGCTGGTAGCCGAGCACCGTTTGCGCAGCGTACACGGCTTATTGACCACGCTGCTGCTCTCGCAGGGCACGCCGATGCTGCTGGCTGGCGACGAACACGGCCACACTCAGCACGGCAACAACAACGCCTACTGTCAGGATAACGAGCTGACCTGGCTCGACTGGGAAAACAACAACAGCGGACTGTTTACTTTTACTGCTGCCCTGATCCACCTGCGCAAACGCATTCCTGCGCTTCAGGCCGATCGCTGGTGGCAGATTGACGACGGCAACGTGGAATGGCTTGGGCCAGACGGTCAGCCGCTGTCTGCCGACGCCTGGCACCACGGCGAACGCAGGATGCAGATCCGGCTGTCGCAGCATTGGCTGATCGTGATGAACGCCACCGAAGAAGTGTGCGACATCACGCTGCCACCAGGGCGCTGGCACGCCATTCCGCCCTTCGCCGGGGAAAACAACCCCGTTCTGTTAACTGTCTGGCATGGAGCCGCGCACGGTGTGTGCGTGTTCCAGGAACAACCATAACAGGAGTCAGGCATGGCCACTTTAGATAAGAACGACCCTCTGATGTTGGCAAGACAATTGCCGTCGCAAACTGTAGCCCTGATCCTGGCGGGCGGACGCGGCACGCGCCTGAAAGACCTTACCGCCAACCGCGCCAAGCCTGCCGTCCATTTCGGCGGCAAGTTCCGCATTATCGATTTTGCCCTGTCAAACTGCCTGAACTCCGGGATCCGACGGATTGCGGTGATCACCCAGTACCAGTCGCACACGCTGGTGCAGCATATCCAGCGAGGCTGGTCGCTTTTTAACGAGGAGATGAACGAGTTCGTCGACCTGCTCCCTGCCCAGCAGCGCCAGACTACCGAGCACTGGTATCGGGGCACGGCGGATGCCGTGACGCAGAATCTGGATATTATTCGGCGCTATGAAGCGAAATATATCGTGATCCTGGCCGGCGACCATATCTACAAAATGGACTACTCGCGCATGCTGCTGGACCACGTGGAGAACGGCGCGAAATGCACCATTGCCTGCCTGCCGGTGCCGATTGAAGAGGCCAGCGCCTTCGGCGTGATGGCGGTCAACGATCAGAACAAAGTCGTCGATTTCCTGGAGAAACCGGCCGATCCGCCGTCGATGCCGGGTAACGATACCCTGGCGCTGGCGAGCATGGGCATCTATACCTTTAACGCCGACTATCTTTATCAGCTGCTGGAAGACGATCTGAAAATTCCCGAATCGAACCATGACTTCGGCAAAGATATTCTGCCGAAGATCGTAGCGACCGGCGAAGCGCTGGCGCACTCCTTCAGCCTTTCCTGCGTGCAAAGCGATAAAGACGCGCCGCCTTACTGGCGCGATGTCGGCACGCTGGAAGCTTACTGGAAAGCCAATCTCGATCTGGCGTCGGTGACGCCGGAGCTGGATATGTACGACCGTGAATGGCCTATCCGTACCCATATGGAGCCGCTGCCGCCGGCGAAATTCGTGCAGGACAGGTCAGGCAGTCATGGAATGACGATGAATTCACTGGTATCGGGCGGCTGCATTATTTCCGGCTCGGTGGTAGTGAATTCCGTTTTGTTTTCACGCGTAAGAATCAATTCTTTCTGTAATATCGAATCCTCTGTGCTGTCGCCGGATGTGGTAGTGGGGCGCTCCTGTCGCCTGCGCCGCTGCGTTATAGATCGTGCGTGCGTGCTGCCCGAAGGAACGGTAATCGGTGAGAATCCGGATGATGACGCGCGCCGTTTTTACCGCTCGGAAGAAGGCATTGTGCTGGTGACGCGTTCCATGCTGGCGAAGCTGGGCTGGCGCAGTTAACCGCATAAAGTACAAAAATAAAGCACAGGTATTTGATGCGGAGGAACGCGTCAGAACAAGGTAAAGGAGCCGATAATGCAGGTTTTACATGTCTGTTCAGAAATTTTCCCGCTGCTGAAAACGGGCGGGCTTGCTGATGTTGTGGGAGCATTACCGGCGGCGCAAATTGCACAAGGGATTGATACTCGCGTATTGATCCCGGCGTTTCCGGACTTGAAAAAAGGGATACCGGATACCGAAGTGGTCGCCCGACTGCATACTTTTGCCGGCTATGTCGAGCTGCTTTATGGACAGTACGACGGCGTAGGCATCTATCTGATCGACGCGCCGGGACTGTACGATCGCCCCGGCAGTCCGTATCACGATGAATCGCAGTTTGCCTATACGGATAACTATCTCCGTTTTGCGCTGCTGGGCTGGATGGGCTGCGAAATTGCCTGCGGACTGGACACCTTCTGGCGACCGGAAGTGGTTCACGCGCACGACTGGCACGCCGGTCTGACCTGCGCCTATCTGGCCGCCAGAGGCCGTCCGGCAAAATCCGTGTTCACCGTACACAACCTGGCGTATCAGGGGCTGTTTTACGCGCATCATCTGGACGAAATCCAGCTGCCGTGGTCTTTCTTCAATATGCACGGCCTGGAATTTTATGGACAGATCTCCTACCTCAAAGCTGGTCTGTTCTATGCCGATCATATTACGGCGGTCAGCCCGACCTATGCGCGCGAGATCACCCAGCCGGAATTTGGTTACGGTATGGAAGATCTGCTGAAGCAGCGGCAGATGGAAGGGCGGCTGACCGGCATCCTGAACGGCGTGGATCCGCTGATCTGGGATCCGGAGCAGGATCTGCTGCTGACTACGCGTTATAACCGCGACGTGTTAGACGCCAAGCAGGAGAACAAGCGCCAGCTGCAAATTGCGATGGGGCTGAAAATTGACGAAAAAGCCCCGGTGTTTGCCGTGGTCAGCCGCCTGACGAAGCAGAAAGGGCTGGATCTGGTGTTGGAGGCGCTGCCTGGGCTGCTGGAGCAGGGCGGTCAGCTGGTGCTGCTGGGCGCGGGCGACGCGGTGCTGCAACAGGGCTTCCTGGCGGCGGCCGCGGAATATCCGGGTCAGGTTGGCGTGCAGATTGGCTACCACGAAGCCTTTTCGCACCGCATCATGGGCGGCGCCGACGTGATTATGGTGCCGAGTCGCTTTGAGCCTTGCGGGCTGACGCAGCTTTACGGCCTGAAGTACGGCACGCTGCCGCTGGTGCGGCGTACCGGCGGCCTGGCCGATACGGTCAACGACAGCTCGCTGGAGAACCTGGCCGACGGCATTGCCAGCGGTTTCGTCTTTGAAGACAGCAATGCCTGGTCGTTGCTCCGTGCCATTCGCCGCGCCTTTGTGCTCTGGTCGCGCCCTTCGCTGTGGCGTTACGTACAGCGTCAGGCAATGGCAATGGATTTTAGCTGGCAGGTGGCCGCCGTGGCCTACCGCGATCTCTATCAACGTCTGCTGTAAAGAACCCAGGAAAATTGATATGAACGCACCTTTCATCTATACCGCCCCAACGCTCAGCGTCGAGGCACTGAAGCACTCCATCGCCTATAAATTGATGTTCACTATCGGCAAGGATCCTTCCGTTGCCAACAAACATGAATGGCTGAACGCCACGCTGCTGGCGGTGCGGGATCGGATGGTGGAACGCTGGCTGCGTTTTAACCGGGCGCAGCTGTCGCAGGATGTGCGTCAGGTCTATTATCTGTCGATGGAATTCCTGGTAGGCCGCACGCTTTCCAATGCGCTGCTGGCAATGGGTATTTACGAAGACGCGCGCGCCGCGCTGGAAGAAATGGGTTTCGATCTGGAAGATCTGATCGGCGAAGAGAGCGATCCGGGGCTGGGCAATGGCGGTCTGGGCCGCCTGGCCGCCTGCTTCCTGGACTCGCTCGCCACGCTGGGCCTGCCCGGACGCGGCTACGGCATCCGCTACGATTACGGCATGTTTAAACAGAATATCGTTGACGGTCGCCAGGCGGAATCGCCGGATTACTGGCTGGAGTACGGCAACCCGTGGGAGTTCCAGCGCTTTAATACCCGCTACAAAGTCCGCTTCGGCGGACGTATTCAGGTAGAGGGCAGCCGTTCCCGCTGGCTGGAAACGGAAGAAGTGCTGGCGATGGCCTATGATCAGATCATTCCGGGCTTTGATACCGACGCCACCAACACGCTGCGCCTGTGGGGCGCGCAGGCGAGTAACGAAATCAACCTGGGGAAATTTAATCAGGGCGACTACTTTGCGGCGGTGGAAGATAAAAACCACTCGGAAAACGTCTCGCGCGTGCTTTACCCGGATGATTCGACCTACTCCGGGCGCGAGCTGCGTTTACGCCAGGAATATTTTCTGGTGTCGGCCACGGTGCAGGATATTCTTAACCGGCACTGGGTGATGCATCAGACGTTCGATAACCTGGCGGATAAGATTGCCATCCATCTGAATGATACCCATCCGGTGCTGGCTATCCCGGAGCTGATGCGCTTGCTGATCGACGAGCATAAGTTCAGCTGGGACGACGCGTTTGAAGTGACCTGTCAGGTCTTCTCCTACACCAACCATACGCTGATGCAGGAAGCGCTGGAAACCTGGCCGGTAGATATGATCGGCAGGATCCTGCCGCGCCATCTGCAAATTATTTTCGATATCAACGACTACTTCCTGAAAACGATTCAGGATTACTATCCCGATGACTGGGATCTGCAGTCGCGCATCTCGATCATTGATGAGAACAACGGTCGTCAGGTACGGATGGCCTGGCTGGCGGTCGTGGTCAGCCACAAGGTCAACGGCGTGTCCGAACTGCACTCTAACCTGATGGTACAGTCGCTGTTCGCCGACTTTGCCGCGCTGTTCCCTGGCCGCTTCTGCAATAAAACTAACGGCGTGACGCCGCGTCGCTGGGTGGCGCTGGCCAATCCTTCGCTTTCAGAAGTATTGGACGACACCATTGGCCGCAACTGGCGTACCGACTTAAGCCAGCTTGACGAGCTGAAGCAGCATATCGACTATCCTGGCTTTTTGAAAAGGATCAGCGATTCCAAGCTGACCAACAAAAAGCGGCTGGCGGCGCATATCGCCCAGAAAATGGATATCGTTATCGATCCTCACGCATTGTTCGACGTGCAGATCAAGCGTATCCACGAGTACAAACGTCAGCTGCTGAACGTGCTGCATGTGATCACCCGCTACAACCGGATCAAGGCCGATCCGGATGCCGACTGGGTACCGCGCGTGAATATTTTTGCCGGTAAGGCCGCGTCGGCCTACTACATGGCAAAACATATTATTCATTTGATCAACGATGTCGCGCAGGTGATCAACAACGATCCGCAGGTGAAAAATAAGCTGAAGGTCGTGTTTATCCCCAACTACAGCGTCAGCCTGGCCCAGGTCATTATCCCGGCGGCCGACCTTTCCGAGCAGATTTCTCTGGCGGGCACGGAAGCGTCCGGCACCAGCAATATGAAATTTGCCCTGAACGGCGCGCTGACCATCGGGACGCTGGACGGCGCTAACGTCGAGATGCTGGAGCACGTCGGTGAGGAGAATATCTTTATCTTCGGCAACACCACGCCGCAGGTCGAGGAGCTGCGCGCCCAGGGCTATAACGCACGTAAATACTACGAACAGGACGCCGAGCTGCATCAGGCGCTGACGCAGATCGCCACCGGCACCTTCAGCCCACAGGAGCCTGGCCGCTATCGTAATATTTATGATTCGCTGGTGAATCTGGGCGACCACTATCAGCTGCTGGCGGACTATCGCAGCTACGTGGATACGCAGGACAAGGTGGACAAGCTGTACCGCCATCCGGAGGAATGGACGCGCAAAACGCTGCTGAATATCGCCAATATGGGCTACTTCTCGTCGGATCGCACCATTCAGGAATATGCCGATGAGATTTGGGGCATCAAGCCGATCCGTCTCTAAGCTCTGCCGTGACTAAAAGCTTTACCTGAAGACTCGCTGTGCTGTATTTTTATACAGCTCAGCGAGAGTTGGCCTGAAGAAGTTTCTCCCCGTTCTGTCGGAATTCCCTCTGGATCTTCATTTTTCTGACTCCCGCTATGTCTGTAACACGCATCGCACATAGTTGAGCTAAATTAGCTTAAAGGCTATTATTTCTCAGGGAGTGAGAGCATGTTTACCGTTATCTGGCATGACAAGGCGGAAGCGGAGCTGAAAGCGCTACCGATAGCCGTCAGGGTAAAACTGGACAGATTAATTGGGAAGCTGGAAGAGAACCCTCGTCTGTTACGTGAACCTGATACCAGGCCCCTCGGAAAAGGTTTGTACGAGGTCAGAACAATGGGCAGCGACATTGCTCGTGGGCTATGGGTATATCAGGCAGGGAGCAAAATTTATCTGTTGCGCATTTTTATTAAGAAAAAGCAAAAAACACCGCGTGCGGAAACAGACTTAGCCTGGCAGCGTCTGGAGGAGATGAAACGTGAAATATAAAACGCATTCACAGATCCATGAAGAGATGATGGGCGATCCTGAGTACCGTGCGGCCTGGGAAGCGGCGGAAAGAAAAGAGCGCTTACAGGCATTGTTGCTTGAATGGCGTTCCAGAGCCGGGCTAACCAGCGCACAGGTCGCTGAACGCATGGGAATAAAGCCGCCCACCATTTCCAGGATGGAAAAAAATATCACTTCAGCCAGCCTGGAGACGCTTGCGCGCTATGCCAGAGCCTGCGGTATCGATAACGCTACGCTCTACTTCTGATAGCGAACTGAGCCTGACGACAAAAAGGGCGGAAATCAATTCCGCCCTCTGTATTACCGCTTTAGCCGTCAGCCCTTATGAGGCCAGCGATAAAACCGGTTTTTTACCGTGCTGGGCCAGCCATTCACCGACGCGTGCGCGCTCCTGCTCGTTCAGGAACATGCCCATTTTGGTACGGCGCCACAGCGCATCGTCCTGCTCGCGCACCCATTCCTTCTCGACCAGATAACGCAGCTCCGCTTCGTAGAAGTGGTGGCCAAAGCGTTCGCCCAGATCGTCCAGGCTTTTCGCCGGTTTCAGGAACAGCTCGGTGTTGCTGCCGTAGGTACGGGCATAGTGGCGAGCCATCGCTTCGGTAATAAACGGATAGCGGCGACGCAGGCTGGCGGCGTAATCCTCACGCGTGCCGGCGATATCGCCTCCGGGCAGCACGCAGCTGCGCGTCCAGGCCGGGCCGGCTTTCGGATAATACTTAGACAGCTTTTCCATCGCATGCTCAGCCAGCTTGCGGTAGGTGGTCAGCTTGCCGCCGAAGACCGACAGCAGCGGCGCCTTACCGTTATCGTCACGCACGTCCAGCGTGTAGTCGCGGGTGATGGCCTGCGGCGAATCGGATTCGTCATCGCACAGCGGGCGCACGCCGGAATAAGACCAGACGATATCTTCCTTGCTCAGCGTCTTCTTAAAGTGGTTGTTAAACACTTTCAGCAGATACTCGGTCTCTTTCTCGTCGATATGCACGTTTTTCGGATCGCCTTTGTACTCCACGTCGGTGGTACCGATAATGGAAAACTCATCCATCCACGGGATCACAAAAACGATACGGTTGTCTTCGTTTTGCAGGATATAAGCCTGCTTTTGCGTATGCACGCGCGGCACCACGATATGGCTGCCTTTGATCAGGCGAATACCGTAAGGTGATTTCAGCTGGAGGCCGTCGTCAAACAGCTGCTTCACCCAGGGGCCAGCCGCGTTGACCAGGCCTTTAGCCTGCCACGTATGGGTTTTGCCGGTATCGATATCTTCTGCTTCTACCGTCCACAGGTCGTTCTCACGCCAGGCGCGAGTGACGCGGGTGCGGGTACGGACTTCGCCGCCGCGCTTTTCCACTTCCTGTGCGTTGAGCACGACCAGGCGCGCATCGTCTACCCAGCAGTCGGAATATTCGAAACCGCGCGTAATTTCCGGCTTCAGCACCGAGTCTGATTCAAAACGCAACCCTTTGCTGCCCGGCAGGCTGGTGCGTTTGCCCAGATGATCGTACATAAACAGACCCACGCGGATCATCCATGCCGGACGCAGGTGCGGGCGGTGCGGCAGGCGGAAGCGCATCGGGAAAGCGATATGCGGCGCCATTTTCAGCAGCACTTCACGCTCGGCCAGCGCTTCGCTGACCAGGCGGAATTCGTAGTGTTCCAGGTAGCGCAGGCCGCCGTGGATCAGTTTAGAGCTGGCGGAAGAGGTAGCGCAGGCCAAATCTTGCGCTTCCAGCATCAGCACAGACAGGCCGCGTCCTGCAGCATCTGCTGCAATGCCAGCGCCGTTGATACCGCCGCCGATTACGATCAAGTCTTTGGTTTCCACGTCATCTCCTCCGATGTTCGGAATAGTTCTTAAATGTTCGTTTTCGAGCATTATAATAATCGCAAAGCGACACTGATGCCAGCCTTAACCGAATAAAAACATTTATGCGTGATGCAGGTAACAGAATTGTTCACGAAAAAGCCGTATAGCCCTGCATTTCGTTGGGTTATTGTCGGCTTTGTTCGCGATACAATAGCGGCCGCTTGTCATTATTCGAGAATCGATCATGGAACAATTTGAGTGCATCAACGTGCAGCAGGCGCAGGCTTTGCTGACCCAGGACAACGCCCTGCTGGTCGATATCCGCGATCCGCAAAGCTACGCTATCGGACACGCCAGCGGCGCTTTCCACCTGACTAACACCACGCTCAGCACCTTTATCCAGCAGAGCGATCTCTCTGTGCCGGTACTGGTGATGTGCTACCACGGCAACAGCAGCAAGGGCGCGGCGCAGTATCTGCTGACGCAGGGCTTCAAAGCGGCCTACAGTATTGATGGCGGTTTCGACGCCTGGCGCGCCGCTTTTCCACAGCAGGTTGATTCCGCCGCGGACTAACCGCAGACAGGAAACCATTTTTCAGCAACAGGGACTTTACCGGCGATGATGCGCATTACCGATTTTGCCAGCCAGCGCATGGCGCAGGCTTTTGTGGATTATATGGCGACGCGCGGCGTCACGCTGCGGATTGAGCAGGACAGCCGCTACACGCTGTGGCTGGATAACGATGCCCAGCTGGAGCTGGTCGAAAACGAACTTAATCAGTTTATCCGCGACCCGAATCATCCGCGTTATCAGATGGCCAGCTGGCACTCTGGCACCACCAACAGCGGCATTACCTATAGTCATTCCTCGCTGATGGCTAACCTTCGTGAACGCGCCGGGCCGCTGACTTTGATCGTAATGGCGGCCTGTATCATCGTGTTTATCCTGATGCAGATTGTCGGCGACGGCACCGTGCTGAGCTGGCTTTCCTGGCCGGATGTCGATCAGCATTTTCAGCTGTGGCGCTGGTTCAGCCACGCGCTGCTGCATTTTTCACTGGTGCATATCCTCTTTAATTTGCTCTGGTGGTGGTATCTGGGCGGCGCCATAGAAAAACGGCTGGGCAGCGGTAAGCTGTTTGTGATTATGCTAATCTCCGCGCTGCTCAGCGGCTGGATGCAGGCGAAGTTCAGCGGCGTGCTGTTTGGCGGCCTTTCCGGCGTGGTTTACGCGCTGATGGGCTACGCCTGGCTGCGCGGAGAGCGGGATCCCGCCAGCGGTATCTTCCTTGAGCGCGGCCTGATGGCGTTTTCCATCGTCTGGCTGGTGATTGGCTATATGGGCTGGTTCGGCCTGTCGATCGCCAACGCCGCTCACGTTACCGGGCTGCTGACAGGCCTGGCAATGGCCTTTGTAGACACCCGAAAAAAATAACGGGCAACAGGAGAGCTTTGTGAAGCAGACGCAACGACACGACGCCATTATCGATCTGGTTCGTCGTCAGGGCTATGTCAGTACCGAGGAGCTGGTGGATCACTTTACCGTCAGCCCGCAAACCATCCGTCGCGATCTGAACGAGCTGGCGGAGCAGAATAAGATCCAGCGTCATCACGGCGGCGCGGCGCTGCCCTCCAGTTCGGAAAATACCGCCTGGCAGGATCGTAAAATGATGTGGTCGGCGGAAAAAGCGCGCATCGCGCAGCGAGTGGCCAGCCAGATCCCGGACGGCGCTTCGTTATTTATTGATATCGGCACCACGCCGGAAGCCGTTGCGCACGCGCTGCTGAACCATAACAACCTGCGCATTGTCACCAACAATCTTAACGTGGCGATGCTGCTGATGAGCAAGCCCGACTTCAGCCTGATTGTGGCGGGCGGCGAAGTCCGCACGCGTGACGGCGGCATCATGGGCGAGGCGACGCTGGATTATATTTCTCAGTTTCGTCTGGACTACGGCATCCTGGGCATCAGCGGTATTGATATGGACGGCTCGCTGCTGGACTTCGACTATCACGAGGTGCGCACCAAGCGGGCGATTATCGAAAACTCGCGCTGCGTGATGCTGGTGGCCGACCATTCAAAATTTGGCCGTAACGCGATGGTCAACCTGGGCAATATGAGCCTGATTGACTATCTCTTTACGGATGAGGTGCCGCCGCCCGGCGTGTTGAAAACCATCGAGCAGCACGAGGTTCATCTGGAACTGTGCTAAACCCTGCCTGATAGCGAACCAGCCATCGACGCCCTGTCGATGGCTTTTTTAATTTTATCATCAGCCTGCATGAGCATTTTTTACTGTTCAGGTCTTAACTGTATGTGTTCCGCCAGTGTTCCTCTTACTCTTTTAAAAGGAAGCGGTATGTCGCAGCAGAAATTTAATCAGGCTCGTTTCGAGGCGGCGTTGGCCCGCCAGTGGCAGCGCACCGGCCTTTCTTCAGCAGATGAAATGACGTCTCACCAGTGGTGGCAGGCGCTCAGCGGCGCGCTGGCCGAGATGTTGGCCGCTGCCGCGCCCGCAAAGCCGGCAAAGCAGCAGCGCCACGTAAACTATATTTCCATGGAATTTCTGATTGGCAGGCTGACCGGCAACACGCTGCTGAACCTGGGATGGTATGACGAGGTAAAAGCGGCGCTGGCCGCTCACCAGTGCAGCCTGAGCGAGCTGCTGGAGGAAGAGGTCGATCCGGCTCTGGGCAACGGCGGGCTGGGACGGCTGGCCGCCTGTTATCTGGATTCAATGGCGACGGTCGGGCAGTCCGCCACCGGCTACGGGCTGAACTACCAGTACGGCCTGTTTCGCCAGTCCTTTGACGATGGCCGCCAGATCGAGGCGCCGGACGACTGGCATCGCGAGCGTTATCCGTGGTTTCGCCACAATAGCGCGCTGGATGTTAACGTCGGTTTCGGCGGGAAAGTCACCAAAAACAACGAGGGCAGCGTCGACTGGCAGCCCGCTTTTATGCTGCGCGGCGAGGCCTGGGATCTGCCGGTGGTCGGCTACCGCAACGGCGTAACGCAGCCGCTGCGGCTCTGGCAGGCCAGCCACGCGCATCCTTTCGATTTGACGCTGTTTAACGACGGCAAATTTCTTCAGGCGGAGCAGCAGGGCATCGAGGCGGCAAAGCTGACCAAGGTGCTTTATCCCAACGACAACCATCAGGAAGGCAAGCGCCTGCGTCTGATGCAGCAATATTTTCAGTGCGCCTGCTCGGTGGCGGATATTCTGCGCCGCCATCATCTTGCCGGACGCCATCTTGCCGAACTGCCTGACTACGAAGTGATCCAGCTTAACGATACCCATCCCACTATTGCCATTCCGGAGATGCTGCGCGTGCTGCTGGACGAGCACCAGCTGGCGTGGGACGACGCCTGGGCCATCGTCAGTAAAACTTTCGCCTATACCAACCACACGCTGATGCCGGAAGCGCTGGAATGTTGGGATCAGCGGCTGGTGCGGGCGCTGCTGCCGCGCCACTTTATGATTATCAAAGAGATCGACAGGCGCTTTAAAAAGCAGGTCGATAAAGTCTGGCCGGGCGACGAGGCGGTTTGGGCAAAGCTGGCGCTGCTGCATGACAACCAGCTGCGCATGGCGAACCTGTGCGTGGTCAGCTGTTTTGCGGTGAACGGCGTGGCGGCGCTGCATTCGGCGCTGGTGGTTAAGGATCTGTTCCCGGAATACCACCGGCTCTGGCCAACCAAATTCCATAACGTCACCAACGGCATTACGCCGCGCCGCTGGCTTAAGCAATGCAATCCACAGCTGGCGACGCTGCTCGACGACACGCTGAAAGTGGAGTGGGTCAACCATCTGGAGGCGTTACAAGGGCTGGAAGCGTTCGCCGACGATGCGGCTTTCCGCCAGCGCTATCGCCAGATCAAATATGATAATAAGGTGCGGCTGGCGGACTATATTCACCGCGTGACCGGGATCAAAGTCAGTCCCGAAGCGCTGTTCGATGTGCAAATCAAGCGGCTGCACGAATACAAGCGTCAGCATCTTGGGCTGCTGCATATTCTCTCCTGCTACAAAAGGCTGCGTGAAGATCCCGATATGGCGTGGGTGCCGCGCGTCTTTCTGTTCGGTGCTAAAGCCGCGCCGGGCTATTACCTGGCAAAAAATATCATTTATGCCATCAACAAAGTGGCGGAGAAAATCAATAACGATCCGCTTATCGGCGACAAAATGAAGGTCGTGTTTATCCCGGACTATCGCATTACCGCTGCGGAACTGATGATCCCGGCCGCGGATATTTCGGAGCAGATTTCTACGGCGGGCTATGAGGCTTCCGGCACCGGCAATATGAAGCTGGCGCTAAACGGCGCACTGACCGTCGGCACGCTGGACGGCGCCAACGTGGAGATTGCAGAGCAGGTAGGCGAAGAGAACATCTTTATTTTCGGCCACACGGTAGACGAAGTGAAAGCGTTGCGGAAAAAAGGCTACGCGCCACTGAAGCTGCGTAAAAAAGATAAGCATCTCAACGCCATTCTGAAAGAGCTGGAGAACGGCTTCTTCAGCAATGGCGATAAACAAGCCTTTGCGCCGCTGCTTAACAGCCTGGGCGAGGGCGGTGATTACTGGCTGGCGCTGGCCGACTTCGCCAGCTATTGCGAAGCGCAAAAGCGCGCCGAACAGCACTATCTTGACCAGGAAGCCTGGACAAGGATGACCATCCTTAATACCGCGCGTTGCGGCATGTTCAGCTCCGACCGTTCTATTCATGACTATCAGCAGCGTATCTGGCAGGCCAAACGTACAGGGAGCAGCAATGGATAAAAAGAAATTTGAGCAGGCAGCAGCAGCGGCAGGTATCGCCGCCCAATACATCAACGCCAAAGGCGAGCAGGAAGAAATTTCCCCCGACATTCGGCAGCGCCTGCTGGCAGCGATGTCAACCAACCGCAGCAAACCCGGCCCAATCCCGCCGTGCAAGGTTTTCCTGCGCAAGCGGACAATGACGCTGGAAATCGGCGGCAAAGGCAGCTACCAGTGGCAGCTGACCACCGAAAAAGGCCGTGACTATCAGGGCGAGATCAGTGCCGGAGAAGCCCTCACGCTGCCTTCCTCGCTGGCCTATGGCTATCACACGCTGTCCCTGCGTCAGGGGAAAAAAAGCTGGCCGTGCCGGATTATCATTGCGCCGAAACGCTGCTACGAGCCGGAGCCGCTGCGCCAGGGCGAAAGGTTGTGGGGCGCCTGCGTACAGCTTTATACGCTACGCTCCGAACAGAACTGGGGAATTGGCGATTTTGGCGATCTGAAGCAAATGCTGACTGAAATTGCCGAGCGCGGCGGGTCGTTTATCGGCCTCAATCCTGTCCACTCGCTTTATCCTGCCAGCCCGGCAAACGCCAGCCCATATAGCCCCTCTTCGCGGCGCTGGCTCAACGTTCTCTATATCGACGTTAATGCCGTCCCGGAATTTCAGGAAAGCAAAGAAGGCCAGCGCTGGCTGCGCGGTAAGGCCATCCAGAGTCGCCTGCAGCAGGCCAGAGAGGCCGAGTGGGTAGATTATGACACGGTAGGGGAGCTGAAAATGACGGCCCTGCGCTATGCCTGGCAGCGGTTCAGCCAGCGTCAGCAGGATGATGCCAGCCAGGCGCATTTCACCGCCTTTATCGAAAAGGGCGGTGAAAGCCTTTACTGGCAGGCCGCTTTCGACGCGTTGCATGACGCCATGCGGCGCGAAAATAAAGATGCCTGGGGCTGGCCGGTGTGGCCGGAAAATCTGCGGGAAGCACATGGCGAAGCCGTACAGCAATTCTGCCGCGACAACGAGGACGAAGTGCGTTTCTGGCTGTGGCTGCAATGGCTGGCAAACCGACAGTTTGAAGAGTGTTGGCAGGTCAGCCAGCAGCACGCCATGCCGATTGGACTTTATCGCGATTTAGCGGTGGGCGTGGCGGAAGGCGGCGCGGAAACCTGGTGCGATCGCGAACTGTACTGTATGGACGCATCGGTAGGCGCGCCGCCGGATATCCTTGGCCCACTGGGACAGAACTGGGGACTGCCGCCGATGGATCCGCATATCATGACCGCGCGCGGCTACCAGCCTTTTATCGACCTGCTCAGAGCGAACATGATGAGCTGCGGCGCGCTGCGTATCGACCACGTGATGTCGCTGCTGCGCCTGTGGTGGATCCCCTACGGTGAAACCGCCAATTACGGTGCTTATGTCTACTATCCCGTTGACGATCTGATGGCGATCCTGGCGCTGGAAAGCCAGCGTAACCAATGTATGGTGATTGGGGAAGATTTGGGAACGGTGCCCGTCGAGATCGTCTCAAAGCTGCGGCAAAGCGGCATCTACTCCTGGAAAGTGCTCTATTTCGAGCAGGAAAAGCCCGATCGCTATCGCGCGCCGGACAAGTGGGCGCGTCAGGCCATGGCGAGCGCCACCACGCACGACCTGCCGACGCTGCGCGGCTTCTGGAGCGCCGTCGATCTGGAGATGGGCGAGAAGCTGGGTCTGTATCCCGATAAGGTGGTGCTGCGCGGTCTTTATGAAGACAGAGCGCGGCAGAAACAGGCGCTGCTGGAGGCGCTGCATCGCTACGGCTGCGTGCCGAAAGACAGTGGCAAAAAGGCCGCCCTGGTGAAAATGACGCCGCAGCTGAGTCGGGGAATGCACCGTTTTCTTGCCGACACCGACAGCGCACTGCTGGGGCTTCAGCCGGAAGATCTGCTGGATATGGACAAGCCGGTTAACGTGCCGGGCACCACGGATCAGTATCCCAACTGGCGTCGTAAGCTCAGCAAAACGGTGACAGAAACCTTTGCCGACAAGCAGGTCAATCTGCTGCTGAAGGATGTGGACCGGCGGCGCAGGGTTGGGAAGAAAGCGTAGGCGACGGCAGTAAATTACCTCCTTTGCCGTTACGCAAAGGAGGTAAGATTAAAGCTCATGCTTAGCGATAATATAGCCGTTAAATCTTACGCTGTACTCATCGTTATTAACGATCGCAGTGGTATAGAAAGTATTACGCATTGCTACTTCATTTTCATAAATGAACCTACTATTAAATTCCTGGCTTCGTTATCCAGATAGATCCTCCTGTAGTCTTTCACTGAAATCCACCTACCAGAAGATTGCTTTTCTTCTTTAACCGCATACAGTATGACAATATTCTCATCTAATTTGCTATTTTCTGTCATTAATCGGTAATTTTGGCCCGGTGAAAATCTCAGTTCGGCATTACTGTTTTATTGTTTCGTTATGTTTTTATCTGTCAGAGATACAAAATCAGACAAAAGGATAAAGGGAAAAAAGTAATATAAATAAAGGCTATTTTAAAACGAAGAGGGAATTTCCATGAGCGTACCACAAACCCGAACGGCATTATTATCGGCAATTGATAAAAACTTCGCTAAGCTACAACGTTATCTTGAGGTGATTCCTCCAGAACTTACCCTGAGCAAAACGATGGAAGGCCATGCTAAAGGCACCCAGATCAGCGTCTGCGATCTTATTTGTTACCTGCTGGGCTGGAATAACTTAGTGATAAAATGGATCAACCAGGGCGAAAAAGGGCAGCCCGTTGATTTTCCAGAATCCGGCTATAAATGGAATCAGCTGGGCCTGCTGGCGCAAAAGTTTTATCAGGATTACCAGCATCTGGATTACGGAACGTTAATCCTCAACCTCCAGTCCGCTAACAGGAAGATCGTCCAGATGATTGAGAACCGCACCGACGAAGCGCTCTATGGAAAAGCCTGGTACGGGAAATGGACGATGGGAAGGATGATCTCTTTTAACACCTCCTCGCCTTACGCTAATGCCTGTGCACGATTAAGGAAATGGGCTAAAGAAAACGCCGTTCGCTTACAATAGTTTTTCCCGCAGTAGCTGTAGGCCGGTTGCCAGGATTAGCTCGTCAGCCACCCGCTGGATCTCTGCGCGCTCGGCCTCTGAAAATTGAGCTTTCAGGTAATCCTTCAAATCGGTCATTTTTCTTTCCTCTCCATTTTCGGTATCTGGCATAAGGGATAGTTTATACATCCAAACGATCATAAAGAAAATGGCGAGACAGATCTGATAAAACCACGCGACTGGTTGCGATGACAAAGGCGGTTTGGCAGGAATTTTGAACAGTGAATAAAAATGCCAGATCGGGATCTGGCATTCGGGAAAAGGCAACGTTGGCTTTATCGGGCCGCTAACGCTTAGTAGAAAGAGTGTTCGCCACGCTGGTGCTCGGTCAGATCGCGCACGCCTTTCAGCTCGGGGAAGGTCGCCAGCAGCTCTTTCTCGATACCTTCTTTCAGCGTCACATCAACCATTGAACAGCCGTTACAGCCGCCGCCGAACTGCAGGATAGCGAAGCCGTCGTCGGTGATTTCCATCAGCGATACCTTGCCGCCGTGGCTCGCCAGCTGTGGGTTAATGGTGGCCTGGAGCTGATATTCCACGCGCTCGATCAGCGGCGCGTCGTCGCTCACCTTACGCATTTTGGCGTTTGGCGCCTTCAGCGTCAGCTGGGAACCCAGATTATCGGTGACGAAATCAATCTCGGCGTCTTCCAGGTAGGGCGCGCTCAGTTCATCAACGTAGGCGGAGAGCTTCTCGAACTTCAGCTCGGTGTCGGTGGCTTCTACCGCATCGGGTGGGCAGTAAGAAACGCCGCATTCCGCACCGGGCGTACCCGGATTGATAACGAATACGCGAATCTGGGTGCCCTCTTCCTGTTTTGACAGCAGTTTTGCGAAGTGCTCTTGCGCAGAATCAGTAATTCGGATCATGGCGATTGCTCAATAGTTGACTAAATTAGTGGGTTTATTTTACGCTCATCGCCGACGCTCTACAAGGTGCGGCAAAGGCACAGGACCTGTACGCTGGCCGCACCCGCACGCAGCAGGAGCCGGGCGATTTCTTCAACGGTGCTGCCGGTGGTGACGACGTCATCCAGTAAAGCGATATGCCGTCCTTTCACCTCGATTTCAACCTTAAAGGCGCCCCGCAGATTACGCCGTCTGGCGCGGGCCGATAAAAAGTGCTGAACCCGCGTCCTTTTTTTCCGGCTCAGGCCGCCCGGCGCGCAGGGAATGGCAAGCCAGCGCGCCAGATAGCGGGCCATATCGTCCAGCTGATTATAACCACGCCGCCAGGCGCGGCTGCGATGCAGCGGAACGTAGAGCAGCAGATCGGGACGCTGGAGCCTGCCTTCACGACGGGCCGTTAACCAGGTTAGCAAAATCAGGCGCGCCAGCATCACCGATAGTGCTGTTTGCTGCGAAAACTTCAGTTTTTTGACCAGCTCTTTTAGCGGCGGCTGCCAGTCGGCGACGAAAATCAACCGCTGCCACGAGGGCGGATGACGCTGGCAGCGGCCGCACTCCTCATTGGGATAAAAGGTAGATAAGCCACAGCGCGGACAGCAGCAGGGCGGTTTCAGGGCGCGCTGGCAGTAACTGCATATACCGTGATGGGCCAGCGTCAGCGGCATCCGGCATAGCCAACAGGCGGCGGGCATTGTTAGCATAGCGTCCTCCATGACAAAAACAGGATAGTAATAGATGGCTCAGCTTTACTGGCAGACAATCGGCACGGGAGATCGCGATCTTGTGATGCTCCACGGATGGGGACTGAACGCGGGCGTCTGGCAGAACATCATTGCGCGACTCAGCCCGCATTTTCGTCTGCACCTGGTGGATCTGCCCGGTTATGGCCGCAGCGAAGGGTTTCCGGCGATGGGCGTGGAGGAGATGGTGGCGAACCTGCTGCCCTTTGCGCCTGCCCGCGCCGTCTGGCTGGGCTGGTCGTTAGGCGGCCTGGTGGCGAGTTCGCTGGCGTTGCAGCATCCGCAACGCGTCAGCGGGCTGGTCAGCGTGGCTTCTTCCCCCTGTTTTACCGCGCAGGACGACTGGCCGGGCATCAAACCCGAGACGCTAAGCAATTTTCAGCAGCAGCTGAGCGAGGATTTTCAGCGTACCGTCGAGCGCTTCCTGGCGCTGCAAACGCTGGGCACGGAAACGGCCAGGCAGGATGCGCGCCAGCTCAAAAGCGTGGTGCTCTCACTGCCTGCTCCGGAAGTCAGCGTGCTGCAGGGCGGGCTGGAAATTCTGCGCACCGTCGATCTGCGCGAACCGATGCAGGCATTACAGGTGCCACTGCTGCGTATTTACGGCGCGCTGGACGGCCTGGTGCCGCGTAAAATCGCACCGCTGCTGGATGCGCGCTGGCCCGACAGCGAAGCGGTTATCATCGACAAGGCCGCACACGCGCCTTTTATTTCCCATGCCGAAGCGTTCTGCAAGCAACTGATTGATTTTGGATTGAAATTGCCGCGTTAATTTTGTTCAGAAAACTGGCGAATTGCGGGTTACCGATAATAATTATCAGGGGCTGCTGACCGCTTTACCTCTGAGTGGACAGGCTTCCTGTCCAGCATTCTCATCCGGCAGCCGACGACAATAACATTAACCGGGAGTGTCTCTGATGAAATTAAAAACGATGGCCGTTGCCTTTCTGGCGCTGTCCCTGCCTTTTGCCGCGCTGGCGGCGAAAGAGGTGACCCGAGAAGAAGTCAAAACCATGAACCTGGAAAAAATCGGCACGGTGCACACCACGGCGGAAACCACTTCGCCAATGGATGCCAAAGCGGTGCTGTCGAAGCTGGCGGATGAGAAGGGCGGCAAATACTATCTGATTATCGCCGGCCGTGAACACGGTAAATTCAGCGCGACCGCAGACGTTTATAAGTAAGCTTTCGGCAGGCAGAATTCATTCTGCCTGCTGTTTCTCTCCCACATTTTTCAGCCACAGAAAGTGCCACGGCGGCAGCGTCAGCGGATGATTACTGTTAAAAATGCTGTTACCGGCAATATTACGGTAGAGCCGATCGTCCGGCAGCGTCCAGCTAACTTCTTTACCGCTCAGATTATAAATACAGAGCATCTCTTCATGCGTCTGCGCCGATCGACGTCGCAAAATAAACAGTGAGTTATCGCTTTCCAGCACTTCGGCAGGGTTATCGGGATGAAAAGCGGGCTGGCGCGTTCTTAACTGAATCAGCTGGCTCAGCCCATGGTACACCTTATGGCGTAAAGAGTGGGTATCGCTGAGCGCGGCTTCAATCTCGCCGATAGCGTATTTTTCGCGGTTAATGGCCCGGTTGTGGCCCGCTACTTTTACCCCTTCCATATCGTTACGTGAACCCAAAATGCTCTGAATATAAACCGCCGGCACGCCGGGAAAAGCCAGCAGGACCGCATGCGCCAGCATAAAGCGCTGGAAGCGCACCTCGTCGCTGTCCTCTTTTTTATTCAGCGCATCCATATAGGTAACGTTGATCTCATAGGGGCTGCTGGTGCCGTCAGGATTGTTTTTATAGGAGATCAGCGCGCCTTCAAGCGCCAGATCCCTGACCAGCGACACGATTTCGGTTTCCGGCAGGATGCCGCGCAGCGGATTCAGGCCGATGCCGTCGTGCGAGGCCAGAAAGTTAAACCAGGTGGTGGTGCCGTTGCCGACGCCCAGCGAGGCTGCCCACTGCTTGAGCGCGCGTGAGGAGCCATAATGGATAGCGTGCAGCAACAGCGGCGGCAGCGAGAACTGATAGACCATCTGCGCTTCATCGCGCCCGTTGCCGAAGTAGCTGATATTGTCTTTATGCGGCACGTTGGTTTCGGTAATGATCACCGTGCCGGGCGCGACTTCCTCCGCGATAGCGCGGAACAGCTTCACCAGCAGGTGCGTTTTTTCCAGATGGATGCACGAGGTGCCGGGCGTTTTCCACATATAGCCCACCGCATCCAGCCGCACGTAGTCCGCGCCCTTTGCCAGATAGTCGAGCAGCACCCTGACCATGCTCAGCAGCACCTCTGGCCTGGCGAAATTCAGGTCGATCTGATCGGCGCTGAAGGTGGTCCAGATAAAACGGGTTTCGCCGTTTGCCAGCGTAAAAGGCGTCAGCAGCGGCGAGGTTCTGGGCCGCGTTACCGCGCTGAGATCCGTGCCGGGCGGCATACTGATAAAGAAATCGTCCCAGCCGGGATCCTGTGCCAGATAGTGCTTAAACCAGGCGCTGTGGGCAGAAATATGGTTGCAGACGAAATCGAACATCAGCCGCGTATGCTGATGCAGTTCCGCCACGTCTGACCAGTCGCCGCAGATGGTATTGACCCGATGATAGTCAATGACCGAAAAGCCATCGTCGGAGGAGTAGGGGAAAAAAGGCAGAAGATGAACCAGGGTAAAGCACTTGAGATGCTGCTGATAAAAGCGGGAGAAGGTGCGCAGCGTGGGCGCCTCGCGCTCGCGGAACTGATCGGCGTAGGTAATCAGCACCACATCTTTTTCGTCCCAGTGCGCTTTACGCTGGTAGCCGAGTTCTTTTTGCGTCTGCCTGATGGCTTCCGTCAGCTGGTTCAGCGTATCGGCGGGAAAAGCGCCCTCATAGATCTTATCGATTAAGTTATTGATAATTTCCATTTTTATAAAGTGAGCCACCGCATTGGTTTACAGCCACGTAATGTTCACTGTAGACCCTGGAAGCGAAATCGCAACTTCCTGCGGCGGCTGACGCTTTAGTGGCAGCTGCCTTTTTTACTGCATCCCATGCAGCCATTGGCATCAAGGGTTCTGACCGACAGCCGGGCTGGCGGCAGCCTGATGTTTTTCATCACCGCCAGCAGCAGCAGATTAAACAGGGCGACCGCGACCAGGACTATCGCGCTTGACTGCGGATGGCTGGTGAAGGTGGCAAGCTGATAAAACGTTGCCGCCAGGCTGTAGGCCAGGCTCAGCCCCCAAAAGTTTGAGAACAGCATCCAGCCGGTGCTGCTTTCGCGCGCTACCGCGCCCATCACCGACACGCAAGGCACGTAAAGCAGCACGAAAATCAGATAGCTATAGGCGGCGGTATCGCTGGCAAATTTGCTGTGCATCATGCCCATCGCGCCGCTTGCCATATCGCCGTCGCCTTTACTGGCATCAAGCGGATGCAGCAGCACGCTCAGGCTGAATGTTTCCTTCACGCTTTGCCAGGTTTCCGTTACCGCCCCTTTCAGCTCCGCCAGCAGGCTATAGCTCTGTGGATCGAAGGTTTCTTCGTGCAGCGCCTCGGCGGTATAAAGCGTATTCAGCGTGCCGATAACCACTTCTTTCGCCATCGCGCCGGTGAGCAGCCCGACCGTAGCCTGCCAGTTATCGCTGCTGACGCCAATCGGAGCGAGCAGCGGGGTCAGCTGACGGCTTACCGTCGCCAGCGCCGAATCGTTGATGCTGGAAACGGGCTGGCCGCTGAACGAAAAGCTGTTCAGACCGCCGATAATCACGCTCACGATCACGATGACCTTGCCGGCGCGCAGCACAAAGCTTTTCAGCCGCTGCCAGGTTTGCAGGCACAGGCTTTTCAGATGCGGCACGTGCCAGGCAGGCATTTCCATCATAAAAGGCGTCGCCTCGCCGCGCAGCAGCGTGTGCTTCAGCACCAGGCCAGTGACGATCGCGGCCAGGATCCCCAGCAGATAGAGGCTGAATACCACCAGCGCACCGTGCTGGCCGAAGAAAGCCGAGGCGAAAATGGCAAAGATAGCCAGCCGCGCGCCGCATGACATAAAGGGCGCCATCAGCAGCGTAATCAACCGTTCGCGCGGCGCGTCAAGCGTGCGGGTGCCCATCACCGCAGGCACGTTGCAGCCGAAGCCGACGATCAGCGGCACAAAGGATTTGCCGGGCAGCCCCAGCGCCTGCATCAGCCGATCCACGACAAAAGCCGCGCGGGCCATATAGCCGGAATCCTCCATAAAAGAGAGAAACAGATACATCAGGCCAATCTGCGGGATCAGCGGCATCACCGTATTGATGCCGCCGCCGATGCCCTGCGCCAGGAACAGCGTCAGCATGCCAGGGAAGTGCAGCGTTGCGCCCAGCCACTGCATGCCGTCGACAAAGATGGCCGCGCTACCCTGTTCAAACAGCGGTTGCAGCGCGCCGCCCAGGTTGATGGCGAGAAAGAACATCAGATAAATCACCGCCAGGAAAATGGGGATACCCAGCCAACGATGCAGCACCAGTGCGTCAAGCAGCCCGAAGAGACGAGGCGGAATGGCCGTCTGTTTTCCCCTGGCGCGCTGGCACAGCTTTTCAATCGCGGCATAGCGAGCCTGGCTGATGGCAAGCGGCGCTGCTTCCGGGCCGATTTGCGCCGCCAGCGCTGCGGCGCGCTCACCGGCCTGAATACGGCACCAGACGTCGCCTTCCAGCATCTGCAGGGCCAGCCAGCGCCGACGCGAAAGCGGCAGCTGAACCGGCATGGCGGCCTGGAGCGTGGCAACGTGGCGCTCCGTTTCTTCGGGATAATCAACGGTCAATACCCTGGCCCGACCGTCAAAGTCGTCAATCGCCGCCTTCAGCCGATCGATGCCCGTGCCGCGTGTGGACACCAGCGGCAGTACAGGGCAGCCCAGCGCTTTTTCCAGCTGCGCCACATCAATATGGATATGCTGACTTTCCGCAATATCCAGCATGTTCAGCGCGACGATGCAGGGCACGCCCAGCTCGCGCAGCTGTAGCGTCAGGTACAGATTGCGGGCCAGGTTGCTGGCGTCAACCACGTTGATCAGCAGATCCGCCTCGCCGCTCAGAATATAGCTACAGGCGATCTGCTCATCCAGCGAGCCTTGCTCCGACATGGTGGTCAGTGAATAGGTGCCAGGCAGATCCACCAGCTGCACCTTGTGCTGCGCGGTGGTAAAGAAACCTTCCTTGCGTTCCACGGTGACGCCAGCCCAGTTGCCGACGCGCTGGCGGGCGCCGGTCAGCTGGTTAAACAGGGTCGTTTTCCCGGCGTTGGGGTTGCCGATAAGGCCGATCGTCGTGGTTTTCATAGTTCGCTCGCTTTCAGTTCAGGCAGTCAAGCTGGATAAGGGAAAGATCTTTGCGGCGCAGCGCCAGGCTGGCATAGCCGTTTTCGATTTTGACAGGGCCGCCGAACGGCGCCACGGCCTTAACCTGAAAGCGAGAGCCGGGACAAAGCCCCTGCAATAGCAGTTTTTGCCGGAAGCCCGGACTGATAGCCGGAGAGAAACCTTTGATTGTGTAATAGCGATTGGCAAGAAATTTCATAGCACCACCCTGGCAAGTTACGCTGCCGTGATAATTGACGGGGGTGATTATATTGAGAATGATTATTACTTCAGTTGATGTAGGACAAATTTACGCCGAAGGAAGTTATCTGAAAAGTAAACGGGAAACCAAAAAGCGAATGGCGCGCAAAAAAATCGCCGGTTAAGCGTGCGGATCGGGCGAGCCGCACGCTTTTTGCAGAACGGGCGCGTTAGCGCCCGCGATCAGGACTTCTTGCCGAAGGCGGCGGCCAGCGCATCACCCATCGCGCTGTTGCCCGCAGGCTGTGCGGCAGGACGCGGACGCGCTTTATTCTGCGCAGGGCGACCGGCGTCGCGACCGGCGCTGCGGCGAGCGTTGGTTTCGCCCGGCTGCTCGTCAAGACGCATGGTTAAGGCGATACGCTTGCGCTGGAGATCGACCTCCATCACTTTGACTTTGACGATATCGCCCGCTTTCACCACCTTATGCGGATCGTCGACGAACTTGTCGGCCAGCGAAGAGATATGCACCAGGCCATCCTGATGCACGCCGATATCGACAAAAGCGCCGAAGTTGGTGACGTTGGTGACGGCACCCTCCAGCACCATGCCCGGCAGCAGGTCATTCAGGGTTTCCACGCCTTCCGCAAACTGGGCGGTTTTGAACTCGGGACGCGGATCGCGGCCCGGTTTCTCCAGCTCTTTGAGGATGTCACTGACCGTCGGCACGCCAAACTTCTCGTCGGTGAAATCCACGGCGCGCAGATCGCGCAGCGCGGTTGAGTTGCCCATCAAATCGCTCAGCGCCTGCTCGGTGGCGGCCAGGATGCGCTCGACGACCGGATAGGTTTCCGGGTGAACGGTTGAGGCATCCAGCGGGTTATCGCCCTGGCTGATACGCAGGAAGCCCGCGCACTGTTCAAAGGCTTTCGGCCCCAGGCGGGCGACCTTCAGCAGCTGCTGGCGATTGCGGAAGCGGCCGTTCTCGTCGCGCCAGTTAACGATATTCTGCGCAATCATCTTGCTCAGGCCGGCGACGCGGGTCAGCAGCGGCACGGAAGCGGTGTTCAGATCCACGCCCACGCCGTTAACGCAGTCTTCCACCACCGCATCCAGCTTTTTCGCCAGCTGGCTTTGGCTGACGTCGTGCTGATACTGACCGACGCCGATCGATTTCGGATCGATTTTCACCAGCTCGGACAGCGGATCCTGCAGGCGACGGGCAATGGAAACGGCGCCGCGCAGCGAAACGTCCAGATCCGGAAACTCCAGCGCGGCCAGCTCGGAAGCAGAATAGACGGAGGCGCCCGCTTCGCTGACGATGACCTTCTGGCCTTTAACCTGGGGGAACTGCTTTTGCACATCCAGATAAAAACGTTCGGTTTCGCGCGAGGCGGTGCCGTTGCCGATCGCCACCAGCTCAACCTGATGCTTTGTGCAAAGCGCGGCGACCGCAGCGGCGGCTTTGGCGGCCTGGCCGGTATGCGGATAAACCGTATCCGTAGCGACCAGCTTGCCGGTGGCGTCCACCACAGCGACCTTCACGCCGGTGCGCAGGCCCGGATCCAGGCCCATCGTGGCGCGCATACCCGCAGGCGCGGCCATCAGCAGATCGTGCAGATTACGGGCGAACACGTTAATCGCCTCGTCTTCCGCGCGTTCGCGTACCGTGCCCATCAGCTCGGTTTCAAGATGCAGCATCACTTTAATGCGCCATGTCCAGCTCACCACCGCTTTGCGCCAGCTGTCCGCCGGGGCGTTGTTCAGGCGCAGGTTGAGATGATTGGCGATGATCTGTTCGCCCTGGCTTTCGCGCGGCGGCTCGTCAAACTGCGGATCGGCGTTCAGTGCAAGCTGGAGTACGCCCTCGTTGCGGCCACGGAACATGGCCAGCGCGCGATGCGAAGGCACGGTAGACAGCGGTTCGTGATGATCGAAATAGTCGCGGAACTTGGCGCCTTCTTCCTGCTTGCCTTCCACCACTCGCGATACCAGATGGGCGTTTTTCCACAGATAGTCACGCACTTTCGCCAGCAGCGTGGCGTCTTCCGCAAAGCGCTCCATCAGGATATAGCGCGCGCCGTCCAGCGCGGCTTTGGTGTCGGCCACGCCTTTTTCGGCATCGACAAAGCCTGCGGCAAACTGCTCCGGCTCGTGGGAGGGATCCTGCCACAGGGCGTCGGCCAGCGGCGCCAGGCCCGCTTCGATAGCAATCTGTCCACGCGTGCGGCGTTTCGGCTTGTAGGGCAGGTAAAGGTCTTCCAGCTCGGTTTTGCTCAGCGTGCTGCCGATAGCCTCGGCCAGCTCGTCGGTCAGCTTGCCCTGGTCGCCAATGGATTTCAGGATCGACTGACGGCGCTCTTCCAGCTCGCGCAGGTAGCCCAGGCGCGCTTCCAGCTGGCGCAGCTGGGTATCGTCCAGGCCGCCGGTCGCTTCCTTACGGTAGCGTGCGATAAACGGCACGGTGTTTCCTTCATCCAGCAGACGGACAGCGGCATCAACCTGTTCTGCCCGTGCCTGCAGCTCACTTGCAATTATGCGGCTCAGCGAATCTTTCATTGTCGGTTACTTTATGGCTTGAGAAACTGCGGCAAGTCTACGGATTGCCGACGGCAATTGCCAGCGTATGGCCTTAAGGAGGCCGCAGATCCGCAGGATTAGGATTGTTTAACGTAGGTGATGTCGTTGACGTACCAGCCCGCCTCGCCAACGGGCGTCTGCACCACGGCCAGATCGCCTACCTCTTTTTTCAGCAGCGCGCGCGCCATAGGCGAGTCGATAGAAATGTAGTCTTTGCGGCCGAAGATCTCGTCGTAGCCGACGATGCGAAAGCGCTTGAGTTCCCCGTCGTCGTTTTCCACTTCGACCCAGGCACCAAAGAACACTTTGCCTTCCTGCTGCGGCGAATAGTCCACGATGCGCAGCTGCTCCAGACACTTGGTCAGGTAGCGCACGCGGCGGTCAATTTCACGCAGGCGTTTCTTGTTGTACTGGTAGTCGGCGTTTTCGCTGCGGTCGCCCAGGCTGGCGGCCCAGGTCACTTTTTTTGTCACTTCCGGACGCTCTTCGCGCCAGAGATAGTCCAACTCGGCTTTCAGCTTGTCGTAACCTTCGCGGGTGATCAGTTTGGTTTTCATTGTCGTCCTTCTCTTTCTCGGGAGTGCGCGCATTATTTTGTTGCGGCCCGGCCGGCGATGCAAATACCTTCACGTTTTTTCTGGCCCGCCGTTACTGATTGTTTGTCCTGATCTTTCAGTGCAAAAAGAGGGCGGCTGAAGGGGTAGTTTCGCGGATAAATTAAAGATAAGCTGCTGTTTAATATGCTTTGTAACAATTTCGGCTAGAATATAAACCATTATTGACTGTTACATTCAGGCATCTTTTTTAAGAATACCGGCGCAGGCAATAGCGCCTTTGGAGTATCGAAATGCAAGAAAACTACAAAATCCTGGTCGTGGATGACGATATGCGTTTGCGCGCGCTGTTAGAACGTTATCTGACCGAGCAGGGTTTCCAGGTGCGCAGCGTCGCGAACGCTGAACAAATGGATCGTCTGCTGACCCGCGAATCCTTCCACCTGATGGTGCTGGACCTGATGCTGCCGGGCGAAGACGGTCTTTCTATCTGCCGCCGTCTGCGTAGCCAGAGCAACCCGATGCCGATCATTATGGTCACGGCGAAAGGGGAAGAAGTGGATCGTATCGTAGGGCTGGAAATCGGTGCCGACGACTATATTCCCAAACCGTTTAACCCACGCGAACTGCTGGCCCGTATCCGCGCCGTGCTGCGTCGTCAGGCCAACGAGCTGCCGGGCGCGCCTTCGCAGGAAGAAGCGGTTATCGCTTTCGGCAAGTTTAAGCTGAACCTGGGCACGCGCGAAATGTTCCGCGAAGACGAGCCGATGCCGCTGACCAGCGGAGAATTCGCCGTGCTGAAGGCGCTGGTGAGCCACCCGCGCGAGCCACTTTCCCGCGACAAGCTGATGAATCTGGCGCGCGGCCGCGAATACAGCGCGATGGAGCGTTCTATCGACGTGCAGATTTCCCGTCTGCGCCGCATGGTGGAAGAAGATCCGGCCCATCCGCGCTATATCCAGACCGTGTGGGGTTTAGGCTACGTCTTTGTACCGGACGGCAGTAAAGCATGAGGCGACTCCGCTTCTCTCCCCGCAGTTCCTTTGCCCGCACGCTGCTGCTGATCGTCACCCTGCTGTTTGTCAGCCTGGTGACGACCTATCTGGTGGTGCTGAATTTCGCCATTCTGCCCAGCCTGCAGCAGTTTAATAAGGTGCTGGCGTATGAGGTGCGAATGCTGATGACCGACAGGCTGCAGCTGGAGGACGGCACGCAGCTTGAAGTGCCGCCAGCGTTTCGCCGGGAAATCTATCGCGAGCTGGGTATTTCGCTGTATACCAATGCGGCGGCGGAAGAGAGCGGATTACGCTGGGCGCAACACTACGAGTTTCTCAGCCAGCAGATGGCGCAGCAGCTCGGCGGCCCAACCGACGTACGCGTCGAAGTAAACAAAAATTCGCCGGTTGTCTGGCTGAAAACCTGGCTTTCGCCCGATATCTGGGTGCGGGTGCCGCTGACCGAAATTCATCAGGGCGACTTCTCGCCGCTGTTCCGCTACACGCTGGCGATTATGCTGCTGGCGATAGGCGGCGCATGGCTGTTTATCCGCATCCAGAACCGACCGCTGGTGGAGCTGGAGCACGCCGCGCTTCAGGTGGGCAAGGGCATTATTCCGCCGCCGCTGCGGGAATACGGCGCGTCTGAAGTGCGATCGGTGACGCGGGCGTTTAATCAGATGGCGGCAGGCGTGAAGCAGCTGGCCGACGACCGCACGCTGTTGATGGCAGGCGTCAGCCACGATTTGCGCACGCCTTTGACGCGTATTCGCCTGGCCACTGAAATGATGTCGCAGGAAGACGGCTACCTGGCGGAATCGATCAACAAAGATATTGAAGAATGCAACGCCATTATCGAGCAGTTTATCGACTACCTGCGTACCGGGCAGGAGATGCAGACCGAGCGTGCGGATCTCAATAGCGTGGTGGGCGAGGTCGTGGCGGCGGAAAGCGGCTACGAGCGGGAAATCGAGAACGCGGTAATGCCGACGGAACTGATGCTGGATATCAATCCGTTGTCGATCAAGCGCGCGGTCGCCAATCTGGTGGTTAATGCCGCTCGCTATGGCAACGGCTGGATCAAGGTCAGCAGCGGCAGCGAGCTACAGCGCGCCTGGTTCCAGGTAGAGGATGACGGGCCGGGGATTAAGCCCGAGCAGCTTAAGCACCTGCTTCAGCCTTTTGTGCGCGGCGACAGCGCCCGCAGCACCAGCGGTACAGGGCTGGGGCTGGCGATCGTGCAGCGCATTATCGATGCGCATCAGGGATCGCTGGAAATTGGCGAAAGCGAGCGGGGCGGATTATGTATCCGCGCCTGGCTGCCTTTGCCGCCCAGCACCGCGCCTGCGGTCGTGACGGGATAAGCCGCAACAATGAAAAAGGCCGGATGTCAGACATCCGGCCTTTTTTATCACGCCTGGCCTACAGCTGCGGGCCGGCGGATACCAGCGCCGCACCGGCGGCCGTATCGGTATACTTATCAAAATTAGTAATAAACAGCTGCGCCAGGTCGCGCGCTTTCTCTTCCCACCGTGCGGCATCGGCGTAAGTATTGCGCGGGTCGAGGATCGCACTGTCCACGCCTGGCAGCGCCAGCGGCACCGTCAGGTTAAAGATCGGCAGCGTGATGGTTTCCGCCCCGGCAATCTCATCGCTGAGGATAGCGTTGATAATGGCGCGTGTGTCCTTCAGCGAAATACGTTTGCCGCTGCCGTTCCAGCCGGTATTGACCAGATAAGCTTCCGCGCCCGCCGCCGCCATGCGTTTTACCAGCACCTCGGCGTATTGCGTCGGATGCAGCGTCAGGAACGCCGCGCCAAAGCAGGCGGAAAAGGTCGGCGTCGGTTCGGTGACGCCACGCTCCGTACCGGCCAGCTTGGCGGTAAAGCCCGACAGAAAGTGATACTGCGTCTGATCCGGCGTCAGGCGCGACACCGGCGGCAGCACGCCGAAAGCGTCCGCCGTCAGAAAGATCACCTTACGGGCGTGTCCCGCTTTCGACACGGGCTTCACGATGTTGTCGATGTGGTAAATCGGGTAGGAGACGCGGGTATTCTCGGTCTTGCTGCCGTCGTCATAGTCCACCGAACCGTCGGCGCGTACCACCACGTTTTCCAGCAGCGCATCGCGACGAATAGCGTGATAGATTTCCGGCTCCGCCTGTTCAGACAGCTTGATGGTTTTGGCGTAGCAGCCGCCTTCAAAGTTAAAGACGCCGTCATCGTCCCAGCCGTGCTCATCGTCGCCGATCAGCTGGCGGTTTGGATCGGTCGACAGCGTGGTCTTGCCGGTGCCGGAGAGGCCGAAAAACACCGCCACATCGCCTTTTTCGCCAACGTTGGCCGAACAATGCATCGACGCGATACCCTTCAGCGGCAGCAGATAGTTCATAATGGCGAACAGCCCTTTCTTCATCTCGCCGCCGTACCAGGTGCCGCCAATCAGCTGGATGCGCTCGGTCAGGTTAAACGCGACAAAGTTTTCGGAATGCAGCCCCTGCTGTTGCCAGTCGGGGTTAGTGCATTTCGCGCCGTTCATCACCACAAAGTCAGGTTCAAAGCTGGCCAGCGCCGCCTCATCCGGCCGGATAAACATGTTCTTAACGAAATGCGCCTGCCAGGCCACTTCGGTAATAAAACGCACGCTGAGACGCGTATCCGGGTTAGCGCCGCACCAGGCATCCACAACAAAAAGACGTTTGCCGGAGAGCTGTTTGGTGACTTTGGCTTTCAGATCCTGCCAGATTTCCTGCGAAAGCGGCTGGTTGTCATTTTTGCCTTTGCCCTGATCGTTCCACCACAGCGTGTCGCGAGTTGTCTCGTCACGCACGATATATTTATCTTTGGGGGAACGGCCGGTAAAGATGCCGGTATCGACGGCAATCGCGCCGGATTGCGTTTCGATACCGCGTTCATATCCGCTCAGTTCGGGACGCGTTTCTTCCCTGTACAGCGTGTCGAAATCCGGGTTGTAAAGGATCTCAACCACGTCCGTGATGCCATAATCGACGAGATCCTGCTGGGTCAGGTCACGCATGTTACTGCTCCTTTGTCGGGTCGGTTGTAATTACAGATGAAGGGAAATCACGTGCCGTTAACCGTAGTGGTTATCAAATTCTTAATAAAGTGTAAATTGCGATCGCGCGCAGTTTACACGGCTAAAGGCAGAGGAAAAGCAACAGGAGGCAGAAATGAGAGGCGACACATGAAACGCTTATTATCGCCTCAGCGTATGCATTTGCGTAAGGGTTTTGCGGAATGACTACGGTAAAAAGGCATAGGGTGGTCAGAGAGATGCGCCGCCTGGCGACGGCGCAGTATTATCAGTGCACGCGCTCGTCGCCGGCGGCAGAGTCGTTGCGGATCGCTGCGATATCTACAGCATCGTAAATATAGTGGCTGCCGCAGTAGTCGCAATGCATATCGATCTTGCCGTCTTCGGCCAGGATCTCATTCACTTCTTCTTCCGGCAGGCTGCGCAGAACTTCACCGCAGCGTTCATGCGAACAGGTGCAGCGGAAGATCACGTCCTGCGGATCGTAGAGCGTGACTTCTTCCTGATGATACAGTCGCCACAGCACTTCGTTGGCCGGCAGGCCCAGCAGCTCTTCCGTTTTAATGGTGTCGGTCAGCGTCGCCAGATGCTCGAAGTCCTCTGTTTTGGCGTCCTGCGCGGGCAGAACCTGCAGCAGAATACCACCTGCGCCAGCCTGGCCTTCCGCTTCGCCGGTACGGATAAACAGGCGGGTCGGCAGCTGCTCCGAACGCATAAAGTAGTCTTCCAGACACTCGGCCAGGGTTTCGCCTTCCAGCCCAACCACGCCCTGATAGCGTTCGCCTTTGGCCGGCGTGATGGTGATCACCAGGTAGCCGTTGCCGACCATCTCTTTCAGGCTGCTGTCCGGCGCGATCTCGCTGTTAACACGGGCCACGCCGCGCATTTCCTGACGATTGTTACCGTTGATCACGGCCAGGTTCAGCGGGCCGTCGCCCTGAAGCTGCACGGTGATGTCGCCGTCGAACTTCAGCGTGGCGGTCAGCAGGCTGGTGGCGACCAGCAGCTCGCCCAGCACTTTCTGTACCGGCAGCGGGTAATCGTGACCGTTGATAATCTGCTGCCAGGTGTCGGAAACCGTCACCAGTTCGCCGCGTACGGCGTAATTTTCAAACAGATAACGGTGCATTTGGTCTTGATGAGCCATAATTCTCTCTCGTTGTGGCAAGCTTATTCGTCGCCAGAATTTTTAAATTTCATCAGGTCCCGGCGCTCTTTTTTGTCAGGGCGACGGTCAGGATGCGGCATAGTCAACGCGTTCATTTTTCGCGCCAGCGCTATCTTTTCCCGCTTCTCAATACTTTCAGCCGTTTCGGCATACATCTGCTGGGCTTCTGCGGCCGGACGACGCTGGTCACCCGTTGCCAGAACGATGATCGTACGTTCATCATTGCCCTGGCGTAAGGTTAGCTGGGCGTTCAGCTCCACCAGCTTGCTCGGCTTGCTGCGCTGGCCGTTGTAGTGCACTTTGCCGCCTTCAATCATCTCACGTGCGACCGCGCGGGTTTTATAGAAGCGAGCGGCCCACAGCCATTTATCGAGCCGAACCGCTTCTGCGGATTTCTCTTTCATCGCTGCTCCTGTTTGGGAATATCCCTATGTATGGGTTGCCTGTCGGAAATCAAGGTGCCTCTCCGGCTTAAGCCGGAGAGCGTCATGCGGGATGGCGCAGAGAGGACGATAACCTTAAAAATAGCATAAAACCGACGGGCTCAGAACAGCGGTCGGATAGTCTGCGGCGTGCTTAGCGCGGGGTTAAAACACTTATCGTAATAGTCCTGAATCGCCGTGGTGCGCACGCGATTGAGATGAATACGTCTGAGGGCCAGCAGACCGTTAAAGATAAAGCTTAAGGCAACGATCAGTAGCAGCAGGGTGGTGCCGAGATAGTGGCCCAGTCGGGTGGCATCCGGCTCGCTGTGCAGCGCGATATGCCGCGTGCCGTTGGCGTCGGTGGTAATGCTGGTCACGATGCCGCTGGCGGAAAACGGCGTGTGCAGCAGCATGCCCGCCAGGCGCTGTAATTCCGGCCACTGGTCGGGCGCGTTGAAGTCGAACAGGGAGATGCCGGGCGCCTGCTGATTGACCAGCTGGCGGCCTTCATCGCTGAGGATCAGAAAACCGCCGGGCGGCGGGCTGTTAAGCGCTTCCGCCGCGCGTCTTGTTTCCCGATAGAAAAACGAAGAGGTGGCGGTGTTAACCAGGTTTTCCAGCGCTTCGGCGCTGACCGGTCGCAGCAGCACATTGGTGCCGGCCAGCGCGCCAGAGTCCGCCCGACGCACCAGCGTTTCCCAGTCTTTAGCGTTGCCAAGGTTGACCAGCGCGTTTTTCAGCCTGACGCAGTCCTGCTCCTGGCTGCACAGATCCTGCGTTTTCAGCACGATATCGGAAAAGTCATCCAGCAGGATCATGCCTGATTTTTGGATAGCCGTGGCGAGCTGCGGATTAAGCTTGGGATCGGTGCTGTTCTGTGGATGCAGCTGCAGGCTGGTGGTGTTCAGCAGGGCGGTAGCCTTATCGATAATATCCGACTGCGGCTGGGGCAGGGGAGCGGCGTTATTCCAGTAGACGGCCGAACAGTCGAAAGGCATAAACGCGTAGCTGCGGTTGCCCTGATAGGTCGCCGGGACTGAACACATGCCTTCACCGCTGACTTTAAGGGAGTCGCCGATGCGCAAGGCAACGTTTTCCAGATCGCCCACGCTGTGCACCTGGACGCTTTCGGTGCCTTTCAGCCAGGCGATGCTTAGCTTGAGCGGCATACTTAGCGGCACCAGAAAAACCAGCAGCACCAGCACCAGCAGCGAACCCGTAGCCAGCACCAGGTTTTTGCGCCAGCGATGAATAGGGAAATTGCGGACTTCATCCTGTAGTGACAGAAAGCGGCCCTGACGCACGACCTGACGGTTAAGATAGATATCCACTTCGGTAGGCTGGCCTAAATCGTGCGCCACGTAAGGCTGCCAGTGGGGAGGATAGATCAGATCGATAATGCCGAGTGAAATATTGCTGACCTGGCCCTGGTTGGATTCGCCGAACAGACCCCAGCGTTTGGGCGCGCCGCGCAGGCAGTGGATTTCCCGCAGGTCTTTCTCGCCTGGCCGCCGCCAGAGCGACCAGGCGCTGATAAGGATAATGACCAGCGCGGTGACCACCAGCCACGGCATCATTACCGCCGGGCTAATCAGGCTAAAAAAGAGCAGCAGCAGCCCCAGGCTGATAGCTACCGCCTCGCGCGTGCCGTCGGGACGGCTGAGCATATACTCTTCAGGCGTCTCTTTACGCACGCTAAGCAGCTCAATGTTTTCGCTTTCTTCTTTTCTGATCGAGGCGTTTTGCGCCGCAGGCCGCGTTACCGTCCCCAGCGCAGGCGGCTCGTAAACGTAGTTGACCAGCGAATGCCCGTTGAGCGAAACCACCAGCGGAATAGTTTGCGTTTTGATCAGCTCGACGTAATTTTCTTCGGCGATGTACTGTTCCCACAGCGGCGGCAGATGCACTTCAACCGCATCCAGATAGTAACGCCATTTGTGCGGATCGTCGGTGGAAAGGCCGTAGCGGGTAATAGAGCGGGTAACCGGATAGACGTTGCTGCTTTGCGAGGTTAGCGCCAGATTATCGTTTGCATGTGTATTGCCGCCGGGAAGCGGAATGCTGCGGTGCTTCGCTAAAGAGCCGATGTAGCGTTCAACGGCTTTACGCTCGTCGTCGCTCAGCTTGCGAAAAGGCGGACTAATGAATGGCAGCGGTTTCGCCAACGGCGGGCGATGCCGCATAGCGTACCAGAAAAAACAACCCGCTCCGAGTGAACAGGCCAGCATTACAGCCAATATAATGACTATTGTGCTCATGCTTTTCTCCCTGCCATCCTGCTCCTGCCATTGTGCTGGAAATTACCGGCCTGAATCATAGTTATATCGATATTGTGACGGCTTCAGGCAGCGCTGGCAATCCGCGAAGTTTAATAAAATAACGCGCAAAATCATAAAATTAGAATAATAGTAGATTAGCCCCGACCGAGATGGTAACAAGCCATAGGCCGTAGCAATATCGGTATATTCTTATTTTGTAAAACACGCATTGACTTTTTTAAAACTTTTTAATTACTTACGGGTGGATTTGTTATAACGGTGTAAAATAATTCATGCGCTGATTGGCAACCTTCTTTCACTGCCGCACAATAGCGTAACTGTCGGTAAATTTACCGCGACTGGCGAGCTATTACGCTCATTTTTTTGGCTTTTCCCTGGGGCCACTATGACCGGACAACTGCAAAAACCCAAAATCCTGAATGTTGAAACCGTCGCGCGGTCGCGTCTGTTTACCGTGGAGGCCGTGGATTTAGTGTTCAGCAACGGTGCTGAGCGCGTTTATGAGCGAATGAAACCCACTGAACGTGAAGCCGTGATGATCGTCCCCATTGTGGACAACCATCTTATTCTTATCCGGGAATATGCCGTCGGACTGGAAAATTATGAGCTGGGGTTCCCTAAAGGCCTGATCGATCCGGGCGAAACGCCTGCGGAAGCCGCCAACCGCGAGCTGAAGGAAGAGGTAGGTTTTGGCGCACGTCAGCAGGAATGGCTGGGCAAGCTCACCATGGCGCCGTCCTATTTTTCCAGCAAGATGAATATCATCGTGGCGGAAGATCTTTACGAAGAGCGGCTGGAAGGCGACGAGCCGGAACCGCTGCCGCAGGTTCGCTGGCCGTTGGATAACCTGATGGCGCTGCTGCAGGAGCCTGATTTTTGCGAGGCGCGCAACGTCAGTGCGCTGTTTATGGTGCGGGAGTGGTTAATTCGCCAGGGGCGGCTGAGCTACTAAAAACGCGACAGCATTCCAAAGAAAAGCCCGGTAAAAACCGGGCTTTTTTTGTGGCCATCAGGCACGGGCGACAGGGCCCGGCATCAGAACAGCTCGTGGCTTTCGCCGTTGTCCATCAGCGTGGTGCCGACATCATGGACGGAATACTCGGTCGGCTGTGTGCCGTTGATAAAGTACTCCTGACGGGTATTGCCGCCGCCGTTGGCCAGCTTGCCGGTACGGCGATCGATGGTGACGGTAACCACGCCTTCAGGCGGCGTCAGCGGCTGCACCGGTACGCCATCCAGCGCGACCTTCATGTAGTCGTCCCACGCTGGCTGAGCGCTCTTCGCGCCGCCTTCATAGCCTGAAATCTGATCTTTAATCGCGCCGGAAGCGGTCGTTCGGCCCAAATCGCGGCGGTGATCGTCAAAGCCGATCCACACAGAGGTCACCACGCCCGGACCATAGCCTGAGAACCAGGCGTCTTTCGAGCTGTTGGTGGTGCCCGTTTTACCGCCGATATCGTTGCGCTTCAGATCGCGTCCTGCGCGCCAGCCGGTGCCCATCCAGCCCGGTTCGCCAAAGATATTGGAGTTCATCGCGCTTTTGATCAGGAAAGAGAGCGGCGTGTTGATCACGTGCGGCGCGTACTGTTCATCCTGCTGTGGCGGCTGGGAAACCTGCTCCAGCTGCGGCTGCGGAACGACTGCGTTGCCGCCCTGCTGCGATACCGTCGGGTTTTCCACGCTGTCTTCATTCAGCGCTACCGCTTTCTGCGTCTCGCCGTAAATCACCGGCAGATTGCATTCCGGGCAGGCTACTTTCGGCCTGGCTTCAAACAGCGTATTGCCCTGTTCATCCTCGATCTTGCTGATAAAGAAAGGATCGACCAGGAAGCCGCCGTTGGCCATCACCGAATAGCCGCGCACCATCTGCAATGGCGTAAACGAAGCGGAGCCAAGCGCCAGCGATTCGGTGTGCACGATATTCTGCGCCGGGAAGCCAAAGCGTTGCAGATACTGCGCGGCGTAATCAACGCCCATCGCACGCATAGCGCGCACCATGACCACGTTCTTGGACTGACCCAGCCCCTGACGCAGGCGGATCGGGCCGTCGTAGGTCGCCGGTGAGTTTTTTGGCCGCCAGTCGGCGCCCGAGCCGGCATCCCAGCGGGAGATCGGCACGTCGTTCAGGATAGAGGCCAGCGTCAGCCCGCGATCCATCGCTGCGGTATACAGGAACGGCTTGATGTTCGAGCCTACCTGGCGCAGCGCCTGGGTCGCGCGGTTAAATTTGCTCAGGTTAAAGTCGAAACCGCCTACCAGTGCGCGAACGGCGCCGTTGTGCGGATCCAGCGAAACCAGCGACGAGTTAACGTCCGGCACCTGCGCCAGCCACCAGCCGGTATCCATCTGGCGAACCCAAATCTGCTGGCCCGGCTGCACCACTTCGGTCACGGAAGTCGGCGTGCGGCCCTGGACGGTATCGGATTTATAAGGCCGCGCCCAGCGTACGCCAGCCAGGTTCAGCGTCACGCTGCTGCCGTCGCGCATCAGTACCGTGGCTTCTTCGCGGTTGGCTTCGGTTACCACCGCCGGGAAGAGCGGGCCGTAAACCGGCAGCGCCTTCAGCGTTTTCAGGATCTCCGTACGGCCCCAGGCGGTCTGGCCGACTTTCCACAGCACGTTGGCCGGGCCGCGGTAGCCATGACGCATATCGTAATTCAGCACGTTGTCCTGCAACGCTTTCTGCGCGCCCAGCTGTAATTTACGGGTAATGGTCGTGGTGACTTTAAAGCCGTCGTTATACGCGTTGTCGCCGTAGCGTTTCACCATCTCCTGACGCACCATCTCGGTCAGATAAGGGGCGGAGAAGGCGATTTCCGGCGCGTGATAGTGCGCTTCCAGCGGCGAAAGGCGCGCTTCGTCATACTGCGCCTGCGTAATGTAATTCTGATCCAGCATGCGGCTGAGCACGACGTTGCGACGAGACAGCGCGCGCGTAGGGGAATAAAGCGGGTTAAAGGTCGATGGCGCTTTAGGCAGACCGGCGATCATCGCCATCTCGCCCAGCGAGAGTTGATCGACATTTTTGCCGAAATAGACCTGTGCGGCAGCGCCCACGCCGTAGGCGCGGTAGCCCAGATAGATTTTGTTCAGGTAAAGCTCAAGGATTTCGTCTTTGCTCATCATTTGCTCAATGCGAATGGCGAGAAAAGCCTCCTTGATTTTACGCATCAGCGTACGCTCGGGGCTGAGGAAAAAGTTACGGGCCAGCTGCTGCGTGATGGTACTGGCGCCCTGGGAAGCGTGGCCGGAAACCAGCGCAATGCTTACCGCGCGGAAAATGCCGATAGGATCGATACCGTGATGCTCATAAAAGCGGCTGTCTTCGGTAGCGATAAAGGCCTTGACCATGACGGGCGGGATCTGCCCAAGCTTTAACGGGATGCGGCGCTTTTCGCCGTATTGAGCAATCAGCTCGTTATCCGCGCTGTAGACCTGCATGGGCGTTTGCAGCCGGACATCTTTCAGCGTGGCGACGTCGGGCAGCTGCGGCTGTATGTACTGATACAGACCATAAATCGAGCCGGCTCCCAACAAAATGCAACACACTGCAAGGATCAAAAAATACTTTACGAACTTCACCTGATATTTTCCATCTTAAGTCGCCTGGACAGTTTATAAACAATCGCGCGGTAGTATAAAGGCAAGCCAGAGGCCTGGATACATCATTTTTCTACTGAGCAGGGAGACCGCGCGAAATGGCATTTCAGACATGGCAAGTCGGCCTGGATATTCAGAACGGACAGCTTTGCGCCCTGGGTATTCAATACCGTCGTAACGGCTGGCAACTGCGCCACTGGTGGCAACATGCGCTGCCGCACGATACGTTAACCAACGGGCTGGTGCAACGGCCCGACCCGCTTATTCCCCTGCTGCGACAGTGGCGAAAACGGCTGCCGCGGCAGATCTCGCTGCGCGTCGGCTTTCCCGCCCGGCTGGCGTTGCAGCACGCGCTGGCGCTGCCGCAAACCTCACTGCGTGAACCAGAGCGTAGCAGCTATATCGCGGCCGCGGCGAAGCGATTTTTTCCGATAGAGCCTGAAAAACTTGCGCTTGACTACCGCCAGGCAGCTGCCGACAGCGGGCAGCTGTGGCTGACCGCCGCCCGTCGGGACGCGGTTCATGACTGGCTATCGATGCTGAAGACGGCGGGACTCAACCCTCGGGTGCTGGAGCTGGCCCCGGCCGCGCTGTTTGCGCTGGCGCAAAGCCTGCGGCTCAGCCCGGATGCCGTGCTGGTGCACCGTTTACCCGACCACTGGCTCTGGTTTGGCGCGCGGCTACAGCCGCCATGGGGGTGGTGTCCCGCTGATGAAGCGGCCAACCTGGCGGCGCTGCGCGAAAAATACCTCGCCGATGCGGCCACGCTTTACTATAGCTCGGCCTTGCCGGAAGCGCTGCCTGCCGATGCGCTGTGGCTGGAGCCGCTGGCGGCTTTCGCTTTTAAGTCGCTGCCGTTGCCCGCGTACAGCGGCGCTTTTGCGCTGGCCGCCGGGCTGGCGCTGCGGCCGGAGGACGCCTGATGGTCTGGGTAAATTTTCTTCCCTGGCGTCAGCAGCGGCAGCGTCAACAGCTGCGCCGCGACGGCCTGTTGCTTATGGCGCTACTGGTTCTGTTGCTCGCGCTGACGATGCCCTTGCTGGAGCAGCAGACGCTCGGCAAGCGGCAGCAGACCGGCTTGCGCTGGCTGAAAGAGACTAACGACCAGCTCGACAGGCTCAGCGCTCGCCTGGCTCGTCTGGAAGCCCGGCGCGATACGCTTCGACGCGCGCTGGCCATCAGTGAAGGCAGGCAGGCGCGCCTGCGCGAGTGGCAGGCATTTACGCGTGACCTGGCCGCAACCCTGCCAGCGGCGCTCTGGCTGAGCGAAATCAGCAAAACCGCGCAGAGTCTGACCGTCACCGGATTTTGCCTGCGGCTGGCTGAAGTTGAGGCGTTTCGTCAGCAGTTAGAGCGGTTTCACCTGTTTCAACAGGTCAACACCGGCAGGCTCAGCCGCGACGGAAAGGGCATTATCCGCTTCAGCCTGGAGGCCACGCTGCCGGAACAGGAACATGAGTAGCGTTCTGCTGCATCGCTGGCTCGCTTTGCCGTTCTGGCTAAGGCTGCTGTTGCTGGTGTTCTGCTTTATCACGGGCGCGCTGATGGTACGCCAGGTCTGGCTGCGGCCTCTTCAGCAGCAGGCTTTACAGGTGGCGCAGCAGCGGCAACAGGAGCACAAGCGCTATCGGCTGCTGCTGCGCAATTTGCAACAGCGAAGCTCGCTGCACGAAGCCGAAGCGGATATCGCTGGCCTGCAACTGGCGTTACGGCCTGGGGCGGCGCGGCCTTTCTCGTGGCTACAGCTGAGCGAGGCGGCGGGCAACCGTTTACAGGGCTGGCAGCCAACGCCTCAGGGCGGCGAATTAACCCTGCTGCTTAGCTGGCCGCAGCTGCAGTCCGCGTTTCGCTATCTGAGCGAGCGGCAACCCGCCGTCAGGCTGGCGCAGTTCAGCCTGAAGCGGGTGGATGAACAGCTGCGGTTAAATCTGGTGGTGCAATATGAACGCTAGTGCCTTTTTAAAAGATTGGCTAAAACGCCCGGTAATACTGGTGGCTGCGCTGCTGCTGGGGTGTAGCGCGCTGGCGGCCCGCGATCCCTTTTCGCCGCCGGAAAACATGCTTTGTGACTCCCTGTTACCCATGCCGCCGCCGCAGCTGCGCGGCATCATCGGTCGGCCAGCGAACTACCGCGCCTTGCTGGTGACCCGTAGCGGCAGCGGTAAATTATGGGCTGCACAGAGCTGGCCGGACGCTTACTGGCAGCTGCGGGACGTCACCGCGCTGGGCATTACGCTGGCGGCCGCCACGCCGTGCAGCGCGCCCTTAAGGATTAACTTGCAAGGAAGCCTTTATGAAACGCATTCGCCTGTGGAAAGTTCTTCTCCTGCTGCCGCTATGGCTGGCAACGCCATTGCGGGGCAGCCCGGCGCCGCTTTCCCTGGCGTTCGATGACGCGCCTGTCGGGCAAATTCTTCAGGCGCTGGCGGACTATCAGCAGCTGAATTTGCTGGTTGCGCCCGGCGTCGAGGGACGGCTTTCCGTCCGTTTAAAAGAGGTCAGCTGGCAGCAGGCGCTGACGCTGGTTTCCCGCCTGGCGAAGCTGAAGGTGAATAAAGAAGGCAACGTGCTGCTGGTTTTCCCGCAGGGCTGGCAGGAAGAGCAGCAGCGACGGCAAACGCTTGAGCGGGAGGAGGCGGAAAAGGCGCTGCCGCTTGATACGCTGGCGTTGCCGCTGCGCTATGCAGAGGCGGAAAAAGTCTACGGCAGCCTGCAGAGCGCGCAGGCGAAGCTGCTGAGTTCGCGCGGCAGCGTGACGGTAGATAAACGCACCAACAGCCTGATCCTGCGCGACACCCGAGCCGCGCTGAACGAGATCCAGCGCTGGGTCACGGCATTGGATACGCCGCTGGAGCAGGTCGAACTCGCCGCGCATATCGTTACCCTCAGCGAAGAGAGCCTGCGCGAGCTGGGCGTGCGCTGGGGCCTGGGCGGCGAAGAGCAGATCGCCCGCGCGCTGCGGGTCAGCCAGCTGCGCGTTGATCTGCCGGTGGCTAATCCCGCACTGGCCTTAGGCTTTACCCTGGCGCGCCTGAACGGCAGGATGCTGGATCTGGAGCTGAACGCGCTGGAGCAGGAAAACAAACTGGAGATTATCGCCAGTCCCCGACTGTTCACCTCGCATCAGCAGCCCGCCAGCATTAAGCAGGGCACGGAAATTCCCTATGAGGTCTCCAGCGGCAGCAACGGTAAAACCAGCGTGGAGTTCAGGGAGGCGGTCTTAGGCATGGACGTAACGCCTTACGTGCAGCCGAACGGCCGCATCATGCTAAAGCTGCATATCAGCCAGAACCTGCCCGGCAGTACGGTACGCAGCGGCGAGGGCGAATATATCGCCATCGATAAACAGGAGATCCAGACCCAGGTCACGCTGAAAGATGGTGAAACGCTGGCGCTGGGCGGCATCTTCCAGCAGCAGCGCGCAAAAGGGCAGAGCCGGGTGCCGTTTCTTGGCTCTGTACCGCTGTTGGGCGCGCTTTTTCGCCATGCGACTACCGGCCAAAAAAAACGTGAGCTGGTGATCTTCATTACCCCAAGACTGATTCGTGACGAGTAAAGCTTTTTTGTAACAAACTGAGCGAGCGAGTGCTTTTTTAGCGGATTGCAGCCATATGCGTTTGACGCAAGGGCGGAATTAGCTTACAAGGTTTAGCGATTTTTGAATTACAGGCCTCGGTTTGGCTTTAAGAAAAAGCATTTACCCGTTTTTTATCGTGCGCAACCGGCGTAACCGATGCTGTGACATCGGCGTGATAAATGAAGCGGACTGAACGCGCCAGCTGTGGGCGCAATGGGCAAGGTCAATTTAATCGGTTGCCAAAACACCTTCAGTGTTGAGATAATTTTCCTCTGACTCTCGCACTATCGCTCATGAGGTTTCAGTTCATGTCCTGTCCGCTGTAGGACGGGGTATCATTAACGAATTGTCTTAGTAATACCGAAAAAATGGCAGAGAAACGCAATATCTTTCTGGTTGGGCCTATGGGTGCCGGCAAAAGCACTATTGGGCGTCAGTTAGCTCAGCAACTCAATATGGAATTTTTCGATTCCGATCAAGAAATTGAGCGACGTACCGGAGCGGATGTGGGCTGGGTGTTCGACGTCGAAGGCGAAGAAGGCTTCCGCGATCGCGAAGAAAAGATCATTAACGAACTCACCGAGAAGCAGGGCATTGTCCTGGCGACCGGCGGCGGTTCCGTTAAGTCTCGCGAAACACGCAACCGTCTTTCCGCTCGCGGCGTGGTGGTCTATCTGGAGACCACGATCGAAAAACAGCTGGCTCGTACGCAGCGCGATAAAAAGCGTCCTTTGCTGCAGGTGGATTCTCCACCGCGCGAAGTGCTGGAAGCGTTGGCGGACGAACGTAATCCGCTGTATGAAGAGATTGCTGACGTCACCATTCGTACCGATGACCAAAGTGCTAAAGTCGTCGCAAATCAAATCATTAACATGCTGGAAAAGAGCTAGCGGCTCTGCTCCGCCTGCGGGCCGAAAAGGAGTGCTTCATGGAGAAGATTACCGTCACTCTGGGGGAACGCAGTTACCCCATTACCATCGCTGCCGGACTGTTTAACGATCCGGCTTCTTTTTGGCCGCTTAAGGCGGGCGAGCGGGCAATGCTGGTCACTAACGACACGCTGGCACCGCTTTATCTTCAACCTGTTCGTCAGCGGCTGGAAAGCGCTGGTATAGAAGTGGACCAGGTGATCCTGCCCGATGGCGAGCAGCACAAAACGCTGGCGGTGATGGATCGGGTCTTTACCGCGCTGCTGGAAAAACCGCACGGTCGCGATACCACGCTGATTGCCCTGGGCGGCGGCGTGATTGGCGATCTGACCGGTTTCGCGGCGGCCAGCTACCAGCGCGGCGTGCGGTTTATTCAGGTTCCTACCACGCTGCTGTCGCAGGTGGACTCCTCCGTTGGCGGCAAAACGGCCGTTAATCATCCCCTTGGCAAGAACATGATCGGCGCGTTCTATCAGCCGGCTTCGGTAGTGATCGATATCAACTGCCTGAGCAGCCTGCCCGCTCGCGAGCTGGCGTCAGGTCTTGCGGAAGTGATCAAATACGGCATCATCCTCGACGGTGAGTTCTTCTGCTGGCTGGAAGCTAACCTGGATGCGCTGCTGGCGCTGGACGGCAAGGCGATGGCCTACTGTATTCGCCGCTGCTGCGAGCTGAAAGCCGAGGTCGTCGCCGCCGACGAGCGCGAAATGGGGCAGCGCGCGTTGCTGAATCTGGGCCACACTTACGGACACGCCATCGAAGCGCATATGGGCTACGGTAACTGGCTGCATGGCGAGGCCGTGGCGGCCGGCATGGTGATGGCCGCGCGTACCGCAGAGCGGCTGGGCGAGTTTTCCGCTGGCGATACCGACAGGATCATCAGCCTGCTGCAGCGTGCCGGACTGCCGGTGCACGGCCCGGAGAGCATGGCGGCGACGGATTATCTGCCGCATATGCTGCGTGATAAAAAAGTGCTGGCGGGCGAGCTGCGTCTGGTGCTGCCGCTGGCTTTAGGACAGGCCTGCGTGCGCGGCGGCGTTGCGCATGATACGGTGCTGGCAGCGATTAACGACTGTCAGAAACCGGCCTGAGCCGTTAGTTAACTACTGGCGTACACGTAAAGCGGCGCGGCTGCTTTACCGGAGGAGGTGAAATGGACGATTTTAAACCGGAAGATGAGTTAAAGCCTGATACCAGCGATCGCCGTCCACAGCGAGCGCGAAAAACGTCCTCTGCCCCTAAGGTGCCGGTATCACGCCAGCATCTGATGATGGGGGTAGGCGTGCTGGTGCTGCTGCTGATCGTGCTTGGCATCGGTTCAACGCTGAACTCGTCGGACAGCGGCGATAAAAAAGCCGCCCAGACGCCGGCCACCTCCGGCGGCAGCGATAAAAATATCGATCTGACCGGCTCTTCTTCCATGAGCGGACAGAGCGGCGCGCAGCAGCCTGGCGCTGATGCAAGCGCCTCTGGCGCGGGCGGGCAGCCTGCCGAGGGCTCAGCCGCATCCGGTAATGCACCTCAGGAACTGAGTGCCCCGCCGGTCGCCTCCACGCCGACCGAAGCGCAGCCCGTGCAGACCCCGGCGGGCCAACAGCGCGTCGAGCTGCCGGGCGATCTCAATAGCGCGCTCTCTAACCAGCAGAATCAGGTGGATGCGGCCAGCACGGATATGCAGGGCAGCTCGCTGCCGCTGGCACCGGCGACCGTTGCGGGCGGCGGCACTGCTGGCAAACCGGTCACCGCGCCGCAGACGTCTCAGCCTGCGCCTGCACGTTCGGCTACGCGTCAGCCTGCCGCGCCTCAGCAGCACACCAGACCCGCCACGCACAAACCTGCGGCGGCGAAACCGGTCGCGAAAGAGAGCCACAGCGCGCCGGTAGCCGCGCCTGCTGCGGTAACCGGCGGCAACTATACGTTGCAGCTGAGCAGCGCTTCGCGTCCCGATACGCTTAACGCCTGGGCGAAAAAGCAGAACCTGAGCGGCTATCACGTGTATAAAACCACGCGCAACGGCCAGCCCTGGTACGTACTGGTAAGCGGCGCTTACGCCACGCCGGCAGATGCAAAACGCGCGGTAGCTTCGCTGCCGTCAGAGGTGCAGGCGAAAAACCCCTGGGTGAAACCTGTCAGCCAGGTGAAAAAAGAGTCAGCAAATTAACGGCTATTGAGCCTGACGATGTTCTCTGCCAGCCCGCGTTATGCGGGCTGGTAATTTAAAGCGCAGATATGCTGTCGGTGTAACCGCAGCCAGAAGAGTAAGTGTAATAAAACGACGGCATGAAAAAAAATCGCGCTTTTTTAAAATGGGCGGGCGGCAAGTTCCCGCTGCTTAACGATATCCAGCGTCACCTGCCGGAAGGGGATTGCCTGATTGAACCCTTCGTTGGCGCAGGGTCCGTATTCCTCAATACGCATTTCTCGCGCTACGTGCTGGCGGATATCAACAAAGATTTGATCAACCTGTACAACGTGGTAAGAGATCGCGTGGACGAGTTTGTGGCGGATGCCAGCCAGCTGTTCACGACCGAAAGCAACGACGCTGAGTTCTACTACGCTCGCCGGCTGGAGTTTAATCGATCTACTGATGCCTGGCGCCGCAGCGTGCTGTTTTTGTACCTTAACCGCCACTGCTACAATGGACTGTGCCGCTACAATTTAAGCGGCGAGTTTAACGTACCTTTTGGCCGCTACCGCAAACCCTATTTTCCTCAGGATGAGCTGTACTGGTTCTCCGAGCGGTCGCAAAACGCCACCTTTATCTGCGAATCATACGCTGATACGCTGGGTCGGGCGGAGCCGGGATCGGTGGTCTACTGCGATCCGCCCTATGCGCCGCTGTCGGCCACGGCAAATTTCACCGCTTACCACACCAACAGCTTTAGCCTGGCGCAGCAGCAGCACCTGGCGGAGCTGGCGGAGAAGCTGGCGCGTGAAAGCCGTATTCCGGTACTGATCTCCAATCACGATACGCCGCTGACCCGCGAGTGGTATCAGGCCGCGCAGCTGCATCAGATTAAAGCTCGTCGCTCGATCAGCCGCAGCGGCAGCGGGCGTTTGCAGGTCAACGAGCTGCTGGCGCTGTTTAGCAGCGACTGATCCTCAACAGCACTACGTGCCTGTCGCCAGGCGCGCTAAATTGGGAGAAATGGATGAAAAAGTTTTTGCTCGCTCCGTCAATTCTGTCTGCAGACTTTGCTCGCCTGGGCGAAGACACGGCCAAAGCGCTGGCTGCCGGTGGCGATGTCGTGCATTTCGACGTCATGGATAATCACTACGTGCCCAATCTGACTATGGGGCCGATGGTGCTGAAAGCGCTGCGTGATTACGGCATTACCGCCCCGATCGATGTGCACCTGATGGTGAAACCGGTCGATCGCCTGATCCCCGATTTTGCCAAGGCTGGCGCCAGCTATATCACCTTCCACCCGGAAGCGTCCGAGCATGTTGACCGCACGCTACAGCTGATCAGAGAGCATGGCTGTAAAGCAGGGCTGGTGTTTAACCCGGCCACGTCGCTCAGCTATCTGGACTACGTTATGGACAAAATCGACGTGGTGCTGATCATGTCCGTTAACCCGGGCTTCGGCGGTCAGTCGTTTATTCCCGGCACGCTGGACAAGCTGCGCCAGGCCCGTAAGCTAATCGACCAAAGCGGCTACGATATTCGCCTGGAAGTGGACGGCGGCGTGAAGACAGAAAACATCGGCGAAATCGCCGCGGCCGGCGCCGATATGTTCGTGGCCGGATCCGCTATTTTCAATCAGCCTGACTATAAAAAAGTCATTGATGATATGCGCACGGAACTGGAGAAATCTCGTCATGGCTCATTTCACTGATATTCGCGCGCTGGCGTTCGATCTTGACGGCACGCTGACCGACAGCGCGCCGGGCCTGACCAGCGCGGTAGACGCCGCTTTGCAGTCGCTCAACCTTCCGGCGGCGGGTCTGGCGCGCGTCTCCACCTGGATTGGCAACGGCGCGGACGTGCTGATTGAACGCGCGCTGACCTGGGCGCTGGGACACGCGCCGGAAAGCGATCTGCTGCGCGACGCGCGGGTGCTGCTTGATAAGCATTATGCTGTCGTTGTCGAAAGCGGCAGTAAACTCTTCCCCGGCGTGAAAGAAGGCCTGCAAAAACTGGCGGCCACCGGGATGCCGATGGCTATCGTGACCAACAAGCCGACGCCGTTTGTCGCGCCTTTGCTGGCCTCGCTCGGCATTGACGACTGCTTTTCGCTGATTATCGGCGGCGACGACGTGACGGCGAAAAAACCGCATCCGGCCCCGCTGTTTCTGGTGCTGGGCAAGTTTGGCCTGCTGCCCGGCGAACTGCTGTTCGTGGGCGATTCCCGCAACGATATTCAGGCGGCGAAAGCGGCGGGCACGCCCTGCGTAGGGCTGACCTACGGCTATAACTACGGCGAGCCGATTGCGAGCAGCCAGCCGACGCTGGTGCTTGACCATTTTAACGATTTGTTGCCCGCATTAGGGCTGTAACGACCAGGACGAAAAAGATGAAACCCATCGTATTTAGCGGCGCGCAGCCTTCCGGCGAACTGACCATCGGTAACTATATGGGAGCGTTGCGTCAGTGGGTCAGCATGCAGGACGACTACAACTGCATTTACTGCATTGTCGATCTTCATGCCATTACGGTACGTCAGGATCCGGCTGCGCTGCGTAAAGCGACCCTGGATACGCTGGCGCTCTATCTGGCCTGCGGCATCGATCCCCAGAAAAGCACTATCTTCGTGCAGTCGCACGTGCCGGAGCACACGCAGCTGAGCTGGATCCTGAACTGCTATACCTATTTCGGCGAGCTGAGCCGCATGACGCAGTTCAAGGACAAATCCGCACGCTATGAAGAGAACATCAACGCGGGCCTGTTCGATTATCCGGTGCTGATGGCGGCGGATATCCTGCTTTACCAGACCACGCAGGTGCCCGTTGGCGAAGATCAGAAGCAGCATCTGGAGCTGAGCCGCGACGTGGCCGCGCGTTTCAATGCGCTCTATGGCGATGTGTTTAAGGTGCCGGAGCCGTTTATTCCGAAATCCGGCGCGCGCGTCATGTCGCTGCTGGAGCCGACCAAAAAGATGTCCAAGTCGGACGATAACCGCAACAACGTGATCGGCCTGCTGGAAGATCCGAAGTCGGTGGTCAAGAAGATTAAGCGCGCCATGACCGATGGCGACGAGCCGCCGGTCGTGCGCTATGACGTAAAAAACAAAGCGGGCGTTTCTAACCTGTTGGATATCCTGTCCGGCGTCACCGGCACCAGCATTCCCGATCTGGAAAAGCAGTTTGAAGGCCAGATGTACGGGCACCTGAAAGGCGCGGTAGCCGATGCGGTTTCCGGGATGCTGAGCGAGCTGCAGGAGCGCTATCATCGTTATCGCAATGATGAGGCTTTCCTGGAGCAGGTTATGCGTGACGGCGCGGTGAAAGCTCGCGCTCAGGCGCAGGAAACGCTGAAAAAAGTCTACGAAGCCGTAGGCTTTGTCGCCCAGCCGTAACGGCTAACCTGAACGGCGCCCTTGAAAGTCAGTCCGGGGCGCCGTTTTTTATGGGCTGTCTAAAACCAGCGCAGCGGCTCGCGTAAGGCCACCACCCGACCGATGATAATCAACGACGGGCTTTGCGCCTGCGTGGCCAGCTCGGCCAGCTCGCTCAGCTGCCCTGCCACAACGCGTTGTCGGGTCGAGGTGCCGTTTTCCACCAGCGCCACCGGCATCCCGCCGCTCATACCGTGCGCCAGCAGCTGCCGCTGGATCTCCGCCGCCTGCGTCAGACCCATATAGAACACCAGCGTCTGCCGCTCCGCCGCCAGGTTTTGCCAGTCCAACTCACCGTTTTTCTGCACGTGGCCGGTCACCAGCCGCACGCTCTGCGCATAATCGCGATGGGTAAGCGGGATGCCGCTGTAGGCCGAGCAGCCCGACGCGGCGGTAATGCCCGGCACCACGGAAAAAGGAATGCCCGATCCGGACAGCGCCTCCAGCTCCTCCGCGCCGCGCCCAAAAATAAAGGGATCGCCGCCTTTCAGCCGCACCACGCGTTTTCCCTGGCCCGCCTGCTCCAGCAGGATTTGATTGATCTCCTCCTGGGGTACGCAGTGATAGCCCGCGCGTTTACCGACGAAGATCCTTTCCGCATCGCGCCTGACCAGCTCCAGCACCTCTTCAGATACCAGCCTATCGTAAACCACCACGTCCGCCTGCTGGATCTGCTGTAGCCCTTTCAGCGTCAGCAGGCCCGCGTCGCCTGGCCCGGCGCCGACCAGCACCACTTCGCCCTGTTGCGCCAGCGGCTCGTTAAACAGCGCTTCCGTCAGCTTTTCCGCCTGCTTATCGTCCCTGTTGGCGAGCGTTTGCGCCAGCCGGTCGTGGTGGAACAGTTTTTCCCAGAAGCGCCTGCGCTGCCCGGCTTCGTTAAAGGTTGATTTTACCCGTGGTCGTAACGCGCCCGCCCACGCGGCAACTTTGCCCAAATGCTGCGGCAACAGCGCTTCGATTTTTTCCCGCAGCAGGCGAGCCATCACCGGCGCGTCGCCAGCGCTGGAAATGGCAATCATCAGCGGCGAACGATCGACCACGGAAGGCATGATGGCGCTGGCCCGGGCGGGCGCGTCCACCACGTTGCAGAACATCTGCCGGGCGCTGGCGTAGTCGCTGACCTGCTGATTGACCTCATGGCTGTCCGTCGCCGCTATTGCCAGCCAGCAGCCGTCAAGGTGTTCAGGGCTGAAGCGCGCTTCCCGCAGCGTCACCTTCCCGGCCTGCTGCCATTCGTAAAAGGGGGAGGAAAAATGCGTGGCGCAGACGCGGACATCCGCACCAGCCTTCAGCAGCAGCCGCGCTTTGCGCTCGGCCACGGCGCCGCCGCCGACCAGCAGGACGGTCTTATGGCGCAGGTCGCAAAAAAGAGGAAACCAGTTCACAGGAGGCTCGCAATAAAAAAGGGCCGCAATGCGCGGCCGTGAAAAAGAGAGAAGGGCTTATATCGCCACTTCCACCATGCCGTCGCGGACTCTGGCGGGCCAGGCGGGGATCGAGCTGCTCTCATCCTCCATACAGAGGCCGTCGCTCAGGCGAAAACGCTGCTTCTTCAGCGGGCTGGCAACCCACAGGCTTTGCTGGTGCTCGGCAATCAGGCCACGTGAGAGCACGCTGGCCTGGGCAAAGGGATCGATATTGCTCAGGGCGAACACCGCTTCATCGGCGCGAGGGCGAAACAGGGCAACCTGTTCCCCCGCCACCAGCGCACAAACGCCGGTGGCGGGCTGAATACTTTCTAAAGGGCAAACGCTATGCCACTGACTCATGGCTGTTCCTCCATAACAACGGGAATACGCTCTTCGGGCCGCGCGGGCCGGTGCTGCTGACGCTCCGGCACGCTCTGCACCAGCGGGTCGCGGCTGTCGCTGTTGATAAAGTGGCGGAAGCGGGCAAGCCGCTCCGGTTGCGCAAGGGTTGCCTGCCACTCACAGACGAAGCGCTCGCGCAGGCGGGCCAGGTCGGCCTCCAGCTGCGCGTTGAGGCCCAGCTTGTCGTGGATAATGACCTGGCGCAGATAGTCGATGCCGCCGTCCAGGCTCTCCAGCCACAGCGAGGTGCGCTGCAATTTATCGGCGGTGCGGATATAAAACAGCATAAAGCGATCCAGATAGCGGATAAGCGTGTCCCGATCCAGATCCGCCGCCAGCAGATCGCCGTGGCGCGGCTTCATACCGCCGTTGCCGCAGACGTAAAGGTTCCAGCCTTTTTCCGTAGCGATGATGCCGACATCTTTGCTTTGCGCTTCCGAGCATTCACGGGTGCAGCCCGACACGCCAAATTTCATCTTGTGCGGCGTGCGGATGCCCTTGTAGCGGTTTTCCAGCTCCACGCCCAGCCCCACAGAGTCGCCGACGCCGAAGCGGCACCAGCTGCTGCCCACGCAGGTTTTCGCCATGCGCAGCGCTTTGGCGTAGGCGTGGCCGGTTTCAAAACCGGCTTCGATCAGCGTCTGCCAGATGGCGGGCAGATCGTCTTTCTGCGCGCCGAACAGACCGATGCGCTGCGAGCCGGTGATCTTGGTGTAAAGGCCGTAGCGGCTGGCAACCTCGCCAATGGCTATCAGCCCGGCTGGGGTGATCTCGCCGCCCGCAGAGCGCGGGATCACGGAGTAGGTGCCGTCTTTCTGAATATTGCCAAGAAAGCTGTCGTTGCTGTCCTGCAAAGGCACCAGCGAAGGCTGGAGGGCATAATCGTTCCAGCACGAGGCAAGTAATGACGCTACCGTGGGTTTACAGACCTCGCAGCCATAGCCCTGGCCATATTTGCTAAGCAGCTGCTCAAAGGTTTGGATCTCTTCCACGCGGATCAGGTGATACAGCTCCTGGCGGGAATAGTGAAAGTGTTCGCAAAGGTGGCTGTTAACTTCAATGCCCTGGCGGCTCAGCTCGGCGTTCAGCACCTGGGTCATCAGCGGCACGCAGCCGCCGCAGCCGGTGCCGGCTTTGGTTTCCGCCTTCAGCGCCGCCACGGTATGGCAGCCGTTGTGGATCGCCAGCACCAGGTCGCCTTTGGTGACGTCAAAGCAGGAACAGATTTGCGCCGTTTCCGGCAGCGAATCCACGCCCAGCGCCGGTTTGCTTCCCGCATGGGCGGGCAGGATCAGCGTGTCGGGGTTGTCCGGCAGTTCGATGCCGTTAAGCATCAGCTGCAGCAGATTGCCGTAGTCGCTGGTATCGCCCACCAGCACCGCGCCCAGCAGCTTTTTATTGTCCGCGCTGACCACCAGACGCTTATAGACCTCTTTGTTTTCATCCAGGTAGAGATAGCTGCGCGCGCCTTCCGTCCGGCCGTGCGCATCGCCGATACCGCCGACGTCCACGCCCAGCAGCTTGAGCTTCGCGCTCATATCCGCGCCGGTAAAGGCGTTCTCCCGACCCAGCAGGCTGTCTGCCGTAACCTGCGCCATTTTGTAGCCCGGCGCCACCAGGCCATACACGCGTTCCTGCCAGGCGGCGCATTCGCCAATGGCGTAAATATCTGCATCCGTAGTGCGGCAGCTGTCGTCAATCATTACGCCGCCGCGCGGGCCAATGGCAAGGCCGGCTTCTCTGGCGAGACGATCCTGCGGGCGAATGCCGGTGGAAAACACGATAAAATCGACCGCCAGCTGGCTTTCATCCGCAAACTGCAGGATTTTTCCGCCTGACGGGCCGTCAATAATCTGTCGGGTATTTTTGCTGGTATGAACGGCAACGCCCATTCCTTCGATTTTTTTCCGCAGCAGCTTTCCGCCCAGCGGATCGAGCTGTTCCGCCATCAGCACGGGCGCGAACTCCACCACGTGCGTTTCCATGCCCAGATTTTTCAGCGCGCCGGCGGCCTCCAGCCCCAGCAGACCGCCGCCGATCACCGCGCCGCTACGGCTGTTACGGGCGCAGGCTTCGATTGCGTCCAGATCGTCCAGCGTACGATAAACAAAGCAGCTGTTCCCGTCGGCGCCTGCAATTGGCGGCACCCAGGGATAAGAGCCGGTCGCCAGCACCAGCTTATCGTAACTCACCGCGCGGCCCTGGTCGGAATACACCACCTTTTCCTGGCGGTCGATTGTTAAGGCCTTTTCACCAGTTAGCACGCTTATTTTATGCTTTTCGCAGAAGCCTTCCGCCACCAGCGAAAGGGCCTCGGCGCTGTGATGGGTGAAATAAGCGGAGAGATGCACGCGATCGTAAGCCACGCGAGGCTCTTCGCAAAAAACCGTGATGTCGAACTGCTCCGGCGCGGCCTTTTCGGCCAGCTCTTCCAGCAGGCGATGCCCTACCATGCCGTTGCCAATAATAACGAGTCGGGTGCGCATTTGTGCCTCACATTACAAAATAATGCCGCTACAATAGCGCGCAAAACTCCAGGGTTATTGATGTATATCAAGCCAGTTTTTAAATACCCCTTTATGGGTAGAGTGATGATTTTTAAGCTTTTTTAAGTAAGTTATGGATTTTACTGGTATTGCTCCCGTCTCGCTCCGCCACAAAGGATGGTATGGTTAAAAAAACCACCGACGTTCAGGAGCGTGTTTATGCAGGCTATTCCATTAAAAAGCATTCACCATGTGCGATTGCCGTGGCGTGAGGGACTCTGGCAGATTGCTATCCGCGACGGCAAAATCGCCACGATCTCGCCCCAGTCGCACGGCGCCGCGCCGGAAGGATCGCTGGATGCGGAGGGCGGGCTGGCTTTTCCGCCTTTTATTGAGCCGCATATCCATCTTGATACCACCCAGACCGCAGGCGAACCGGCCTGGAATGAATCCGGTACGCTGTTTGAAGGCATTGAGCGCTGGGCAGAGCGCAAAGCGATGTTGGATCATGAAGATGTCAAAACCCGCGCGCGGCAGACGCTGAAATGGCAGATCGCCAACGGTATCCAGCATGTGCGCACGCACGTAGACGTGTCCGATCCCTCGCTTACCGCGCTGCGGGCCATGCTGGAAGTGAAAAGCGAGATGGCACCCTGGGTCGATATCCAGATCGTCGCGTTTCCGCAGGAGGGCATTCTCTCGTACCCCGATGGCGAAGCCCTGCTGGAAGAGGCGCTGCGGCTGGGCGCGGACGTGGTTGGCGCTATCCCGCATTTTGAATTTACGCGCGAGTATGGCGTGGAGTCGCTGCATAAAACTTTCGCGCTGGCGCAGAAGTATCAGCGCATGATTGACGTGCACTGCGACGAAATCGACGACGAACAGTCGCGCTTTGTGGAAACCGTCGCCGCGCTGGCGCTGCGCGAGAAAATGGGCGCCCGCGTCACCGCCAGCCATACCACGGCGATGCACTCTTATAACGGCGCTTATACCTCGCGTCTGTTTCGGCTGCTGAAGCTTTCCGGCATTAATTTTGTCGCCAATCCGCTGGTGAATATCCATCTTCAGGGACGCTTCGACAGCTATCCCAAACGGCGCGGCGTAACGCGGGTAAAAGAGATGCTGGAGGCGGAGATCAACGTCTGCTTTGGCCACGATGACGTTTTCGATCCCTGGTATCCGCTCGGCACCGCCAATATGCTTCAGGTGCTGCATATGGGGATGCATGTTTGTCAGCTGATGGGGTATGGCCAGCTGGATGAAGGCATTAAGCTGATTACGCATAACAGCGCCAGAACCCTACAGCTGCAGGATTACGGCATTCAGAGCGGCAACAGCGCCAACCTGATTATCCTGCCTGCGGAGAACGGTTTTGATGCGCTGCGGCGTCAGGTGCCGACGCGTTATTCGATCCGTCAGGGAAGGGTGATTGCACAAACGCAGCCTGCGGCGAGCACAATTTATTTAGCGGAGAGCGAAAAAGTGGATTTTCGGCGCTAATAAAAAAGGCCGGTTTCCCGGCCTTTCCCGTTAGTGCGAGGACATATGCCCGTGCAGCTTGTGTTTGCTGACGAAGCCCAGCAGCAGGCACATCACGAACACCACCGCGTACAGCATGTTAGCGGTAGAGAGCGCCGCGTGAGCGCCGTGCTTATCCACAATCGGGCCGGTGACCACGAAAGTCAGCATGGTGCCAACGGTGCCGCAGGTCAGAATAAAGTTCACCAGCTTTGGCGAAGAGACTTTAGTCTGGAGCGATCCCAGCGTAATGATGGTGGTGTAGATGGCGCTGGAGAAGAAGCCCAGGCTCATCATGATCCACTTCAGCATACTGGCGTCGCTGCTGCTGATAAACCAGTACATCAGCGCCGTCGCCAGCAGCGCCAGTACGGTGACGATGCGCTGCGGATCGAAGAAGCGCAGAATGGCGCTGAACGCCCACATGCCGATCATATAGGCGGTCCAGAAGTTGCCGACCAGCGCGCCAGCCTGGGTCAGATCCATGCCCATGGTTTTTGTGGCGTACAGCGGCACCCAGCCGATAAAGCCAAGCTGGCCGAGGATGTAGCAGAGCGCGGCGACAGACAGGAACAGCACGCCGATGCCCCATTTCTCTTTTTCCACGTTCTGAACGGCGGCTTTTTTGCCCAACACGGGAAACTCAAAGCAGAGCGCCAGCACAAAAATAGCCAGGTAGATCACGCCGATACAGACATAAACCCAGTACCACGGCAGCGAACGCGCCAGCAGCGCGGCGGCGATAATGGGAAAAATAGTGCCCGCCATGCTGAAGAAGGAGTCGGTAAACAGCAGGCGCGAACCGCGCTGACGGCCTTCGTACAGATGGGTGATCAGGAAAGTACCAATCGACATGGTGATGCCGCTGACCACGCCCAACACGAACATACAGAGCGAGAAGACGCTCAGCGAGTGGCTGGTCATTAGCCCCAGTATGGCGAGCACCATCAGCACGAAGCCGAAAATCAGCTGTCGGCGCAGAGGAATGATTTCCATCAGCCAGGCGTTAAGAAACACGGCGACTAAAATGCCGGCGTTCAGGAAGGTGAAGGTGTTGCTCATCTGCGCAACTGGCAGATGAAAATAGTCAGCAATATTCTCCAATACCATACCGGTGACGATTACTACCGCGCCGGTTAGCGCATAGGAGAAAAAGCTGATCCAGGTAAGCCCGATTCGATCGCGATTAGTCATAGTTGTGGCCCGTGGAGTCAAGAATTGTGAGGCTGGACGCTCACGCTAAGCGCGGGCAGTTTAGCTGGATTCGTGATCTGCTTAAATAAATAATGCAAGTTTCCCCAGCGATTTCAGGATATTCGTGATGAATATCACCGTTTTTTGCCTGGCGAAAGCGTTTGCGTCGGCCCGGCACGCGTAAAAATAGGTAAAACGCTAGCGCAGGGATAAGCGCCTCTTTACAATCAGCTTTCGGCCTGTAGCCCTTAAGTAAGGAATCTTTTATGTTAAAACGTACTTTGACAGCGGTCGCCACCGTGTTTGCGTTATCCACGCTCTCTGCTTCCGCCCTGGCGGCAAAAGGAGATACGCACGTGCTGCTGACCACCTCTGCTGGCAATATTGAGCTGGAACTCAATAATCAAAAGGCCCCAATTTCCACGAAGAACTTTGTTGATTACGTCAACAACGGCTTCTACAACAACACCGTTTTCCATCGCGTGATCCCGGGCTTTATGGTGCAGGGCGGCGGCTTTACCGCCGATATGCAGCAGAAACCTGGCGCCGCGCCGATTAAAAACGAAGCGGATAACGGCCTGCTGAACAAGCGCGGCACCATCTCCATGGCCCGCACCGCCGATAAAGACAGCGCTACCAGCCAGTTCTTTCTCAACGTAGCGGATAACGCTTTCCTGGATCACGGCCAGCGTGACTTTGGCTATGCCGTCTTTGGCAAAGTGGTGAAAGGCCAGGAAGTGGTGGATAAAATTGCTCAGGTGCCGACCCAGAATATGGGGCCATACCAGAACGTGCCGGTTAAACCTGTCGTGATCCTTTCCGCAAAAATCCTGCCTTAACGCTCCGGTCGGGGGATTGCTGCTGATAATCAGCTAAGCTTTTAGCAGCAATTACCCCCTTCAAGGAGAACTCATGTCCAGAAAGCTCACCGACAAGCAAAAAAATACGCTCTGGCAGCAGCGTCTGCCGACCAACTTCCTGGCGAGCTTTTTATTAACGGGTTCCCTGCCCGAACTGGGCACGCGCAATCCGGGTCTGCCTCATCTGCGCGCCATGCACCGCGCGCTTTTTCAGGATGTGCTGGAGGAGGCGGGCGAGCTGCGCGAAGTCGATATCGCCATCGGCGACACGCCCTGCTGCCACTTTGAATACATCGAGAAAGAAGGCAACGCGCTGATGCAGGCGCTGGAAGAAGAGAACGGTCTGGCCGATCTGCCGCTGGATCGCATGGCGGAAAGGCTCGCCTGGTACTACTGCGAGCTGACCGTGCTGCATCCTTTTCTGCGCGGCAACGGACGCGCCCAGCGGCTTTTTTTCGAACAGCTGATTATCCATGCCGGTTGCGACATTCAATGGAGCCTGATCGACAGCGAAAGCTGGCAGGCGGCCGTTAAGGCAAGCCTGGCGGGGGACTTATCGCTGCTGGAAGCCGCTTTCGGCAAAGTCATCAGCGAGCGGGACGAAAACGCGTAGAATAGCGGCGTTTCTTTTTTCCCGGAGCTTGTATGCTGCTGCTGATCGATAACTATGACTCTTTTACCTGGAACCTTTATCAATATTTTTGTGAAGCAGGCGCAGATGTTCACGTCAGACGTAACGACGAGCTGACGCTGGCGCAAATAAGCGAGCTAAAGCCTGAACATCTGGTGATTTCGCCGGGGCCGTGCACGCCCAACGAGGCGGGCATCTCGCTGGAGGCTATCCGGGCCTTCGCCGGAAAAATCCCGGTGCTTGGCGTTTGTCTGGGACATCAGGCGATAGCGCAGGCTTTTGGCGCGCGTATTGTGCGGGCGCGTGAGGTAATGCACGGTAAAACCTCGCTGATTGAGCATAATAACAGCGGCGTTTTTAACGGCCTGAATCATCCGCTACGGGTAACGCGCTATCATTCGCTAATCGTCGAGGCTGCCTCGCTCCCCGCCGATTTTGAGGTGACGGCCTGGTCGCTGCGCGACGGCGAGAAGGACGAGATCATGGGCGTGCGGCATCGTGATTTGCCGCTGGAAGGCGTGCAGTTTCATCCGGAAAGTATCCTCAGCGAGCAGGGGCATCAGCTGCTGAAGAATTTCCTCAGGCAATAAATTTGATTGCCTTAAAGTGATTTTTTATGCATATTTTGTGATTATAATTTCAGTGGCTCTGTAACGTAAAAAGATGAGGTTGGCAATGGCAGCGGATAAATTAGCGGTAACGCGCTCGACGTTTGATGAAGTGATTTTGCCTGTTTATGCACCAGCGCAGTTTGTGCCGGTTAAGGGGAAAGGCAGCCGCGTCTGGGATCAGCAGGGTAAAGAGTACGTCGACTTTTCCGGCGGTATCGCCGTTACCGCGCTGGGCCACTGTCATCCGGCGCTGGTGGAAGCGCTGAAAACGCAGGGTGAAACCCTGTGGCACACCAGCAACGTCTTCACCAACGAACCCGCGCTGCGCCTGGCCAGCAAGCTGATTACCGCCACCTTCGCCGAACGCGTGTTCTTCGCTAACTCCGGCGCGGAAGCCAACGAGGCGGCCTTTAAGCTGGCTCGTTATTACGCGACTAAACGCCATTCGCCTTTTAAAAGCAAAATTATCGCGTTTCATAACGCCTTCCACGGCCGCACGCTGTTTACCGTTTCCGTCGGCGGCCAGCCGAAATATTCCGACGGCTTTGGCCCTAAACCGGCGGACATCGTCCACGTGCCGTTTAACGATCTTAACGCGGTAAAAGCGGTTATCGACGACCATACCTGCGCCATCGTGGTGGAACCTATCCAGGGCGAAGGCGGCGTGATGCCGGCTACTCAGGCGTTTATGCAGGGGCTGCGCGAGCTGTGCGACCAGCATCAGGCGCTGCTGGTGCTGGATGAGGTACAGAGCGGCATGGGCCGCAGCGGCAAGCTGTTTGCGTATGAACACTACGGCGTCCAGCCCGATATTCTGACCACCGCCAAAGCGCTGGGCGGCGGCTTTCCGGTCAGCGCCATGCTGACCACCAACGAGATCGCCTCGGTGATGGCGCCCGGCGTGCACGGCACCACCTATGGCGGCAACCCGCTGGCCTGCGCGGTAGCGGAAGCGGCGCTGGATATCATCAATACGCAAGAAGTGCTGAACGGTGTAGAGGCGCGCCGCGAGCAGTTTGTCGCCGCGCTGAAAGCGCTGGACGCGCAGCTGGATCTGTTCAGCGACATTCGCGGCAAAGGCCTGCTGATTGGCGCGGCGCTGAAGCCGCAGCATGCCGGTAAAGCGCGCGATATTCTGAACGCCGCCGCCGCCGAAGGCGTAATGATCCTCAATGCCGGGACGGACGTGATCCGTTTTGCGCCGTCGCTGGTCATTGAACCGACCGATATCGAAGAGGGCATGAACCGCTTCGCCACCGCCGTGAAAAAACTGCTGGCTTAACTCGTCAGGCCGGAAGCCTCGCGCTTCCGGCTAAACAGGCGCGTCGTCTGCACCAGGCCGCTTACACGCGCCGAAAAACTTCTGCTCAGCATCATCAGGCTGATTTCCGTAAATGGCGCGACAGCCAGCGGCCATGATGAGGTCGGCTGCTCCAGGCCAACGAAGAAATAGTGTGCATCACGCCAAGATGTTCCAGGATCCGCTTTATGTGCCTTTCCATCACCGTGGTCGCGCCCTGCTGAAAGGGCGTATCCGTCTCCAGCACGTTATTTGTGGAACTCGGCCCGTCATACTCCAGCCGCTGCTGGCAGCGCTGTAGCGCAATTTCGCACGCCTGTAGATAGCGCTCGGCCAGCTGCGGCGTCAGCATGGTATGTTCACGCGCTAAAATGGTCATGGCGTTGATATGCTCAACGATAAACTGACTGTGCGTAACCCAAAGCTTCATATCGGCCAGGTAGCGGGCGTCGAAACCCGGCTCCTGCATCGCCTGGTTCAGCGAGTTAAACAGCGCGTTGTGCGCCTGGTTAACGCGCATACGCTGCCAGGCAAGCTTCTGCGGACTCTCTTCGTCCCCCAGCAGTTTCTGGAGCGCTTCCTGATAGGTTTCCAGCGCGTCGTGCGCATTCTGCCGCAGCAGGCCGCTTTGCCACTGCGGCCACAGCCAGATCATCCCGGCAAAGGCGATCAGGCAGCCCATCAGCGTATCCAGCAGGCGCGGCAGCAGAAAGTCGGCGCCGTTCAGCGACAGCAGCTGAAGCGAATATACCGCCGTCACGGTAAAGCCGATCGTCGCCAGGCCGTAATATTTGCGGATCACCAGATAGCCCGCCAGCGTCAGCGTCAGCATCACCAGCAGCACAGCCGATTCCGGCACCTGAAAGCGTAGCGTCAGCGCGGCCACCACCAGCCCGCCCAGCGTGCCCAGCGCACGGTGCTGAATGCGTACCCTGGTCGCGCTGTAGCCGTTCTGGCTGACAAACATCACCGTCATCAGCAGCCAGTAAGGCTTGGGCAGATTAAAGGAGAGCGCCAGGGTGCTGGCGAAAGCGAGCATAACCGCAAACCTGGCGGCGGTGCGCAGCGCGGCGGATTTCAGCGACAGATAGCTTCTGATGGCAGATAGCAGCGGCAGTCGTTTCTGACGATCCGCCATCAGATCGCGCTGGTAAAGCGGACGCTGGGTACGCAGCACGCGGGCGATACGGCTGAAATGCCAGGCGCAAAAGTTGCCGACCGGGTTGGCGGGATGCTGGCGGGCAATTTTTTCCAGCGCCTGCAGCTGTTTATCCATGCTGAAACGTGTCGGCAGACGGTGATAGAGAATATCGTCCGCCAGCTCGCGCAGCCTGGCCGCAATGGTCTGCGCGTTCCAGCGGATCACCGCCTCGGCATGGCTCTGCTCCACCAGTTTTTGCACCTCTTCCGGCTGATGCAGGCTGACGGCGATATGCTCCTGCAAATCCAGCGCAACCTGAAAAGCGCGGGTCAACCGCTTATGGTGATTATCGTTGCTGGCGGCCAGCATGTGCATTTGCTGATAGCAGGTATTGATAAGGTCGACCGCTTTTTGCTGGCGAGCCAGCAGCGGCGGCAGCGTTTTTTCCGGGTCGGCAAGCTGCGTCAGCAGGCTGTATTTGGCCTCGCAGTAGCCGGCCAGCTCGCGATAAAGCAGGCTGAGCGTTTCCCGCATCGGCTGCTCTTTCCACAGCCAGAACCAGAACCAGTTAAAGAGGCCGTACCAGACCGTGCCCAGGATATAAAGCGACGGCGGCTGCCAGATGGGCATCCGACCGGCCAGGCTCAGGGTAAAGATGCCGGCAATCAGCGCGCCGGGCAGCAGTCTGCCATGCAGCGGGCTGATTTCGCCGGTCACGCCCAGCAGCATGGCCATGGAAAACAGGATAATGGGCAGGGGAACGGCATAGTCGCCAAGATACTGCACCAGAAAGCTGCTGAAGGCGAAAAGGCCGCCGCCGATCAGCAGACGTTTAAAGAAGCGTTTATGGGGCGTATCCAGACCGGCGATATTGCAGCAGGCCGGCACCAGCGAGAACAGCAGGCCGTTTTGCAAATTGCCCAGCAGCCAGCCGACGGCGACGGGCAGGCAAAGCACCAGCGTCTGCCGCAGGGCGTAGTTAACTTCGGGATGGTAGATGAGTCGGCGCCACATTGCTTTGTACCCGCTGAAAAGGCGCAACGAAGGCATTGCGCCATGCAATCAGAGCGGTTTAGCGTGTACCGTAGACCACGATGGTTTTACCGTGTGCGGAGATCAGATTCTGATCTTCCAGCATCTTCAGAATACGGCCGACGGTTTCGCGCGAGCAGCCGACGATCTGGCCAATCTCCTGGCGGGTAATTTTGATCTGCATCCCATCCGGGTGGGTCATAGCGTCCGGCTGTTTGGCCAGATTCAATAGCGTTTGCGCGATGCGACCTGTCACATCGAGGAAAGCTAAATTGCCCACTTTCTCGGAGGTAACCTGCAGGCGGCGCGCCATCTGTGAAGAGAGACGCATCAGGATATCCGGGTTGACCTGGATCAGCTGGCGAAACTTCTTATAGGAGATTTCCGCCACTTCACAGGCCGTTTTTGCCCGCACCCATGCGCTGCGCTCCTGGCCTTCTTCAAACAGGCCAAGCTCGCCGATAAAATCGCCCTGGTTAAGGTAAGACAGGATCATCTCTTTACCTTCTTCATCCTTGATGAGCACCGCTACCGCGCCTTTGACGATGTAGTAAAGGGTTTCTGCTTTCTCACCCTGGTGGATCAGCGTGCTTTTGGATGGATACTTATGAATATGGCAATGTGACAGGAACCATTCAAGTGTCGGGTCTGTTTGCGGTTTGCCGAGAACCATTCGCTGTTATCCTCTGTTGTTATCGTGCCTAAATACAGGGGCAGAGTTCCCTGACAGGCGTTGAAATAGTCAAGCGCTTCCCATGCAGGAAAGTTATTCGGCTCTCTGTTGAGTGCCGGGCTCGTTATGTCGTCCCGTTTCGTCTGGTCTGTAGAGTACTGACGAAATACAGCCTTGTTTGTAGCACAGCTTTGCATGGGTGTCTTCTGTTGTCTCGCTTCAGCATAGCGGGAAATCTGCCGCGCTGCTGTTTTAGTTGCCTTAAGCCGACCGCGGCTTAACTAAATGAATTAGAGGAGTTTGTTATGCAAGCGAGCGTCAAATGGGTGGAAGGGCTGACCTTTTTGGGAGGATCCTCATCGGGCCATCAGATCGTGATGGACGGCAACGCGGGCGATAAAGCGCCCAGCCCGATGGAAATGCTGCTGATGGCGGCAGGCGGCTGTAGCGCGGCGGAAGTGGTTGCCATTCTGCAAAAAGGGCGTTTCACGGTAGAGAACTGCGAGGTGAAGCTGACGTCAACCCGGCGCGAGAAACCGCCGCGTCTGTTTACCCGCATCAACCTGCATTTTATTGTCAGCGGCAGCGGGCTGACGGATAAGGCGCTGGCGCGCGCGGTCAGCCTTGCGGTCGGGAAATATTGCCCGGTCGCGCTGATGCTGGGTAAGGGCGTGACCCTTACCCATAGCCATGAGATGGGCGTTACTTGATAGCTTTGCCTTCCATCAGGCGCTTGACCAGCGGCCCCATAATCAGCTCCATTGCCAGGCCCATTTTGCCGCCCGGCACCACCAGCGTGTTGATATGGGAGATAAAAGAGCCTTGCAGCATCGCCAGCAGATAGGGGAAGTCAATCTGTTCCAGCGCCTGGAAATGGATAACCACAAAGCTCTCGTCAAGCGAAGGAATGCCGCGCGCGGCAAAAGGGTTGGACGTATCCACGGTAGGGACACGCTGGAAGTTAATATGGGTGCGGGAAAATTGTGGCGTAATGAAGTTAATATAATCGTCCATTGAGCGCACCACGGAATCCATCACCGCCTCGCGTGAATGACCGCGTTCGCTGGTATCGCGGATCATTTTTTGGATCCACTCCAGGTTGACGATAGGCACCACGCCCACCAGCAGATCTACATGCTGCGAGACATTGTTCTGCGGCGTCACCACGCCGCCGTGCAGCCCTTCGTAAAACAGCACGTCGGTGGGTTCCGGCAGCGGCTGCCACGGCGTAAAAGTGCCGGGCACCTGGTTCCAGGGCACCGCTTCGTCATAGGTGTGCAGATATTTTCTGGACTGGCCGCTGCCGCTGCGGCCATATTCCGCGAAGGTTTGCTCCAGCAGCGAAAAATCGTTGGCCTCCGGGCCGAAATAGCTGATATGGCGGCCCATATCGCGCGCTTTGCGGATTGCCATATCCATTTCGGGACGGGTATAGCGATGGAAGCTGTCGCCTTCCACTTCCGCCGCGTGCAGGTTCAGCTGCTGAAAAATTTTGCGGAAGGCCAGGCTGGTGGTGGTGGTGCCCGCGCCGCTGGAACCGGTCACGGCAATCACTGGATGTATGGCGGACATAAACGAGTTTCCTGTGAACGTTATTCCGCCATTGTTATCACGTTTTGCTATAGCCTGTCATCTTCTGCCCAGGGGTGAGCGCGCGGCAGAGGTTATGCAATAAAGCCAAGCGCGAACAGCGGTTTAGCCGTCAGGAAAACGAGATCGCCGTCTTCCGACTAGCCAAGCGGTAAGAAGAACACGGCGTCGCCGATAGGCTTTTGCCCCCTCAGCGGGAGGCGTTAACGGATCTGGCCTTTAGGCATGATATTGACCGTCTCGTGCAGCTCTGACCAGACCAGCACCGCCTCGCCGTTTGTCAGCTGACGACGAACGTCATTGACTTTTTGCTCCAGCGAGCGCTCCTGCTCGCCATAGTCGGTGCCTTCCCGCAGCACGAAGGCTTCAATCAGGTTAGCGAGCGTGTCCGGGTCCAGTTCTTTCCAGGGAATAATCATCGTTGTCCAGCCAGGTTGAAAGCCATTGCGGTATACGCTGCTCCAGCCACATTTGCGGCCTGCGCAGCGTTCCCCCCACGAATCCCACATGTCCGCCGTGCTGCGTCAGCTGATACGTTACGCAATCGGGCAGCCTCTCGGTTGCAGGAATGACCTCGTCGGTCATAAAGGGATCGTCTTTAGCATGAATAATCAGCAGAGGTTTACGCACGCCGGAAAGCAGCGGCAGCGCGCTACAGCGGCGATAGTAATCCGTCGCGTCCACAAAACCGTGCGCTCTGGCAGTAATGGCGTCGTCAAACTCCCTGAGTCTCTTAAGCGCCTTAAGCTGCGTCAGATCGACAGGCAGCGTGCCGGGCCAGGCGTGCAGTTTGCGGGTGGCGTTCTGCTTCAGCAAGTTTAGCAGGTAGCGCTGATAGACACGCGAGAATCCCTGCTCCAGCCGCTGGCTGCAGGGTTCCAGCATCAGCGGCGCGGAAACGATAACGCCGGCATCCAGCAAACAGCTGTCGCCCTGTTGGCCCATCAGGCAGCCCAGCATATTACCGCCAAGCGAAAAGCCCACGGCAGCGGTCGCCACCGTTCCCCAGGTTTCCCGTAGCCAGCGTAAAAAATAGCTGGCGTCTTCGGTTTCGCCCGAATGATAAATGCGCTCGAGACGGTTCGGTTCGCCGCCGCAGCCGCGAAAATGCATCACCACGCCCAGCCAGCCGCGCTGTCGACAGGCCTGCAAAAGCCCGTGCGCGTAAGGGCTGTGAAAGCTGCCCTCAAGGCCATGAAAAAGCACCACGCGCGGCTTGTGGCTCGCCTGCGCCGGATCTTCGCTCCAGGCAAGATCGACAAAATCACTGTCCGGCAGCGGCAGGCGCTGCCAGTGCGGCTGCAAAGCGATACGGCGACGGACCAGGCGCGGCAGGATGGTTTGCAAATGCGCGTTGCTCATGCCCGCCAGTGGACGAAAAGTATTTTCCAGCGACCCGTCAAAATTCATCTTCAAAAGGCTTCCCGGATCCTTGTCGTACTGTTAGCTTCGATAAGTTTGTTGTTAAGTGGGGTGAGGAGCGCCCGTTTCATATGGAACTGAAACTGTTTTTGTCGATGCTGGGTTTTTTGTGGGTCGCTGCGATCACGCCAGGCCCTAATAATATGTTACTCACCGCCTCGGGCGCCAACTTTGGTTTTCTGCGTTCGCTGTGGCTGCTGATCGGCATCATGATCGGGATGCAGGTCATGCTGCTGCTGGTCGCGTTCGGTATTGGCGGCCTGATCCTGCTTTATCCTGCTTTGCATCTGGTGTTGAAAATCGCCGGGAGCGTCTATCTGCTGTGGCTGGCGTGGAAAATCGCCACGGCGAAATATGAGCGGCTGGATACCGGCACTCTCCCCACAGCGCCAATGCCGTTCTGGCAGGGCGGCCTGCTACAGCTGATCAATCCCAAAGCCTGGCTGATGGCGCTGGGCGCGGTCGCCAGCTTCAGCCTGGGCGGTGAGGCTTATCGGGGATCGGTAATGGCTATCAGCTTTGCGATGGCGCTGGTCAACCTGGTTTCCGGCCTGATCTGGCTTGGCTTTGGCACGCTGATTGGCCGCCTGCTGCGCAGCCGTCGCGCCTGGACGCTGTTCAATATGGCGATGGGCGTGCTGACAGCGGCCTGCGTGCTGCTTATCTGGCGCTAAGCAGAGTGCCTGGCGAACGTCGCTTCAGGCAAAGTGCTTTCCCCATTCTCAATTCGTAAGCAGCGGGCGCCGTTACGGCGGGTTTTTGAACCCGCTACTTACGCTGCTGCCAGCCTCTGACGTCTTAAAGGCAATCCCACTCTCCGGCATTAAAATCCTGTTTTTCTTCTAAGGACTTATCGTTATAACCGATAATTTTTTATTACTTTATCGCGGCAAGTGCTCTCGGTTACAAAGGCGTTGTTCACTTTTATAACAATAACGACCGGAGCAAAGCATGGCGCATAAATTTACTCTTTCACTGCTGGCCTTCAGCCTTTCTTTTTCGGCGCTGAGCGCACAGGCTTTGGACGTTACCGTGGCGTATCAGACCTCGGCAGAACCGGCCAAAGTGGCCCAGGCCGATGACGCTTTTGCCAAAGCCAGCGGCGCAAAAGTGGACTGGCGCAAGTTTGACAGCGGCTCCAGCGTGGTCAGAGCGCTGGCTTCGGGCGATGTGCAAATCGGCAATATCGGCTCCAGCCCGCTTGCCGTAGCGGCCAGCCAGCAGGTGCCGATTGAGGTGTTTCTGCTGGCGTCGCAGCTCGGCAGTTCCGAAGCGCTGGTGGTGAAGAAAAGCATCAAGGATCCCAAAGATTTGATCGGCAAACGTATCGCCGTGCCTTTTATCTCCACCACTCACTACAGCCTGCTGGCCGCGCTTAAGCACTGGGGCATCAAGCCGGGCCAGGTGCAAATCGTCAATCTTCAGCCGCCCGCGATTATCGCTGCCTGGCAACGTGGCGACATTGACGGCGCCTACGTCTGGGCGCCGGCGGTGAACGAGCTGGAGAAGGAAGGAAAGGTACTGACCGACTCCGCGCAGGTCGGCAAGTGGGGCGCGCCAACGCTGGACGTCTGGGTTGTGCGTAAAGATTTCGCGCAGCAGCATCCTGAAGTGGTCACCGCTTTCGCCCGTAGCGCGCTGGAGGCGCAAAAAGCCTACCTGGACAGCCCTGAGCAGTGGCTGAAAGATGACAATCACCTCAACAAGCTGTCGCGTCTGAGCGGCGTGCCGACACAGCAGGTGCCGGGGCTGGTAAAAGGCAACACTTACCTGACGGCGCAGCAGCAGGTTGAACAGCTGGGCCAGCCGGTCGATAAGGCTATCGGCGATACCGCACAGTTTTTAAAAGAGCAGGGCAAAGTGCCGCAGGTTGCCAGCGATTACAGTGGCTTTGTCACCAACCGCTTTGTTAAAAATCTTACGCAGTAAGGAGCCGCCATGCTTTCAGTCTCGCATCTGACGGCCCGCTACGACGGCCACCTCGCGCTTGAAGATATTAACCTGACGATTGCCGGGGAAGAGCTGGTGGTGGTGCTGGGGCCTTCAGGCTGTGGCAAAACCACGCTGCTGAATCTGATTGCCGGTTTTCTGACGCCGGAGTCGGGCAGCATTACGCTGGACGGCCAGCGCGTAACCGGGCCGGGAGCCGAGCGCGGCGTGGTGTTTCAGCATGAAGGGCTGCTGCCGTGGCGCAACGTGCTGGATAACGTCGCCTTTGGCCTGCAGCTGGCCGGGATGGATAAAGCGACGCGCCATCAAACGGCCCGTCAGATGCTGAAAAGCGTCGGGCTGGGCGGCGCGGAAAAGAAATTTATCTGGCAGCTTTCCGGCGGGATGCGCCAGCGCGTAGGTATCGCCAGAGCCTTAGCCGCCGATCCGCAGCTGCTGTTGCTGGATGAGCCCTTCGGCGCGCTGGATGCCTTTACCCGCGAGCAAATGCAGGAGCTGCTGCTGAACCTGTGGCGGGACAGCGGCAAGCAGGTGCTGCTGATTACGCACGATATCGAGGAGGCGGTTTTTCTGGCCAGCGAGCTGATCCTGCTGTCGCCCGGCCCCGGCAAAATTACCGAGCGTCTGCCGCTGGCGTTTGGCCGCCGCTATGCCGCCGGCGAAGCCTGCCGCAGCATTAAATCCGATCCCGCTTTTATCGCCACGCGGGAATATGTATTAAGCCGGGTGTTCCAACAGCGCGAGGTGTTTTCATGAGCCTGTTATCCACGGAGAAAGTCGCGGTGCGCCGATTGAGGCTGCGCTGGCCGTTTGGCCGTCAGCTTACCCTGAGCGTGGCGACCCTGCTGGTGCTGCTGGGCATCTGGTGGGCAGTAACCGCTTTTGGCCTGATCGCGCCGCTCTTTCTGCCCGCGCCGCAGCAGGTTTTCCATCAGCTGCTGGTGGTTGCCGGCCCGCAGGGTTTTATGGATGCGACGCTCTGGCAGCATCTTGCCGCCAGCCTGACAAGGATAGCGATAGCGCTGCTGGCGGCCACGCTGATCGGCGTGCCGGTTGGTATCCTGATGGGGCTGAACGCCACCGCGCGCGGCATCCTTGACCCGCTGATTGAGCTGTATCGACCGGTGCCGCCGCTGGCCTATCTGCCGCTGATGGTGATCTGGTTCGGTATCGGCGAAACGTCCAAAATCCTGCTGATCTATCTGGCCATCTTCGCGCCCGTGGTGATGTCCACGCTGGCGGGCGTCAAAAGCGCGCAGCAGGTTCGTCTGCGCGCCGCGCAGTCGCTGGGCGCCAGCCGCTGGCAAACGCTGTGGTTCGTGGTGCTGCCCGGCGCGCTGCCGGAAATTTTAACCGGGCTGCGGATCGGTCTTGGCGTCGGCTGGTCAACGCTGGTGGCCGCCGAACTTATCGCCGCCACGCGCGGGCTGGGCTTTATGGTGCAGTCCGCCGGTGAATTTCTGGCAACCGATGTGGTACTGGCAGGCATCGCCGTTATCGCGCTGATTGCTTTTTCGCTTGAGCTGGGGCTGCGAGCCTTACAGCGCCGTTTAACCCCCTGGCATGGAGTCACATCATGAACGAACGTCTGTCTGTTACCGCGCTTGGCCCCTATATCGGCGCGCTGGTCGCTGACGTGGATCTCAGCCGCCCGCTGAGCGACGCGCAGTTTGAGCAGCTTTACCATGCGCTGATCCGTCATCAGGTGCTGTTCTTCCGCAATCAGCCCGTTACGCCTGCCCAACAGCGAGCGCTGGCGGCCCGTTTTGGCGATCTGCACATCCATCCCGTCTATCCGCACGCGCCGGATGTGGAAGAGATTATCGTGCTGGATACGCATGATGATAACCCGCCGGACAACGATAACTGGCACACCGACGTGACCTTTATCGAGACGCCGCCGGCCGGGGCGATCCTGGCGGCAAAGCAGCTGCCGGAAACCGGTGGCGATACGCTCTGGGCCAGCGGCATTGCTGCTTACAACGCGCTTTCAGAGCCTTTTAAGGCCCTGCTTGCCGGCCTGCGGGCAGAGCACGACTTCACCAAATCGTTTCAGGAATTTAAGTATCGCGGCAGCGAGGAGGAGCATGCGCGCTGGCGGCAGGCCGTGGCGAAGAATCCGCCGCTGCTGCATCCGGTCGTGCGCACGCATCCGGTTAGCGGCAAGTCGGCGCTGTTTGTTAATGAGGGATTCACCACGCGCATTGTCGATCTCAGCCCGAAAGAGAGCGACGCGCTGCTGAATTTCCTGTTTGCACATATCACCAAACCGGAGTTCCAGGTGCGCTGGCGATGGCAGCAGGACGATGTGGCGATTTGGGATAACCGCGTGACCCAGCACTACGCCAATGCAGACTACCTGCCTGCACGGCGGATTATGCATCGCGCCACTATTCTGGGCGACAAGCCTTTCTATCAGCCTGGCCGGGCATAAACGCCACGGCCTAATCGGCAGGCATAAGATTACGCGTAAAGTTGTGCACGTCGGCCTCTTTCCTGCGGCGGTACAGTTTGGCTTTGCGCGCGCCGGTAGCTACGCTCTCGCCCGTTTCCTCAAACATCTCTGAGGAATCAAAGCGGCGGATCAGGCTTTTCCGCTGCACCGGGCGGCCAAGGATGGCTTCGGTGGCTTCCTGTAGCTGAGTCAGCGTAAAGCGTTCCGGCAGGCAAAACACCGGCAGCAGCGTATACAGCGTTTTTTGCCGCAGCCTTTTTAAGGCGCTGGTAATAATAGTCTGGTGATCGAAGGCGATATCCTTGCGCTGCATCACGGTGTTGACCGGCAGCCACGCGGCGTCGCTGACATCGCCGCTGTACGATCGACAGCTCTCCTGCGCAATCAGCGCATACCAGGCGGTGGTCAGGCTCCAGCCGCGCGGGTCGCGATCGGGGCCGGAAAAAGTTTCGAGCTGTTCCAGCCACGGCGGAACCACGCCGGTTTTCTCCTGCAGCTTCCTTAACGCGGTGGCGCGCGTTGAGGCATCATGCTGCATATCGATAAACCCTCCCGGCAATCCCCACCAGCCTTTTTGCGGATGATTGGCCCGCTGCACCAGCAGTACGCAGAGCTGTTGCTCGTGCAGCGTAAAAAGTACGCTGTCGACGGTCACAATGGGAGAGGGGTAGCGCGAGGCGTCGTAGCTGGCCAGATACTCTGATTCTGAAAGCATAAGCTTTTCCGTAAATAATTGTCGCTCAGACACATTAGCATTGCGGACGGATATCCTGCAATGTACGACCGCCTTTTCATTTTTTTAATCATTATTAATCAGCTTGTTAATTGATTTTTCCTTCAGGGAGGTAAATTCCGCTTGCTAAATAATGTCACAGGGACAATTATATAAATGTCACAAAGACATTATTAGCCCCGGAGGAAAACAATGCTGCTGGAACTCTTTCTTGATGGAAACAAAGTCGCGCTGGAAACAGGCCGCTTTCCCGATGGCGCAGTCCGCGTAAGGCTGCTGCCGCCACGGCTTCCCCGGGCGGAAAAATTGAAAATCCGCGCCACGGCCATGCGCAATATGGACGATTTGATGCTGCTGGCGCAGGTTATGGACGCCGCCCGCAGCCAATACGATTTGCACTGGACAACGCTGGAGCTGCCCTGGCTTCCCTATGCCCGTCAGGACCGCAGTATGCAGGAAGGCGACAGTTTCGCCCTGAAGATCTTTGCCGGTTTTTTGAATCAGCTGGGCTTTGACCGGATACGGGTGCTGGATCCCCATAGCGACGTGGCGGGTGCCGTGGTCAATAACATGGTGGCTATTCCGCAGCACCTTTGCCTGCGACACAGCGCGAACCTGATGGAAAAACTGCAAAGCGGCATGATGCTGATGGCGCCGGACGCGGGCGCGCTAAAAAAAATCCACGCTGTTGCGCAGCAGGTGGCGGCCCGCGAGTACGGCATCCTGGGGAAACACCGCGACCTGAGCAGCGGTGCGCTGAGTGGTTTTTCACTGCTGCAGGGCGACGTAGCCGGCAAAGATGTGCTGATAGCCGATGATTTGTGCGATGCGGGCGGCACCTTTATCGGCTCGGCCGCGGTGCTGCGTGCGGCGGGTGCGCGTTCGGTCAGCCTGTACGTTACCCACGGCTTGTTTAGCCGGGGCGTCGCCGCGCTGTTGCAGCAGGGCATCGACCATATCTGGACGACGACTTCAGTAGCCGATCCGGCGATAGCCGGGGAGCGGGTTGAACTGATTGATATTGAAACTATTTATAACAACGAAGGAGCGGCCCATGCGCATTAATCCCATTCTGGCTATCGACGGCTATAAAACCTCCCATCGCGAACAGTACCCGCAGGGAACCAGCCGCATTTACTCAAATTTTACGCCGCGCGGTAACCGCTTTTTTACCTCGCCGCTATCGGATAACCGGCTGGTATTCTTTGGGCTACAGGGCTTTCTGCAGTGGTTTATGGTCGATCTGTTTAACGAGGCGTTTTTTGCCCGACCCGAAGAGGAAGTCGTCACGGAATACCAACAGCTGATGGACAGCTATCTTGGCAAAGCGCGTATTGATGTGGAACACATCCGGGCGCTGCATCGCCTGGGCTATCTGCCGCTGGAAATCAAAAGCCTGGATGAAGGCAGCAAGGTGCCGATGCAGGTGCCGGTTCTGACCATTACCAACACCGTTGATGATTTTTTCTGGCTGGTTAATTACCTGGAAAGCGTGATGTCAGCAGAATTATGGAAAGCCTCTACTAACGCCACTATCGCTTACCATTACCGGCTGGTCTGCGAGCGTTGGGCGGCCCTGACCTGTGATGACCAGAGCCATCTGGATTTTCAGTGCCATGACTTTTCGCTGCGGGGCATGTCCGGGCTGCACGATGCCGCCCAGGCGGGCGCCGGCCATCTGCTGAGCTTTACCGGCACCGACAGCATTCCTTCAATTCTTTATCTTCGTCAGTACTACACGCCGCCCAAAGACTACTTTATTGCGGGCAGCATTCCGGCGACGGAGCACAGCGTTATGTGCATGGGCGAAGAGCAGGGAGAGATCGCCACCTTTCGTCGTCTGATCACCGAGCTCTATCCCCACGGCTTCGTTTCCATCGTCTCGGATACCTGGGATTACTGGAAGGTGCTTACGGAATACAGCCGCGAGCTGAAAGCAGACATCATGGCGCGGCAGGGGCGTCTGGTTTTCCGCCCGGACAGCGGCGACCCGGTGGAGATCCTTTGCGGAACCGGCGACGATAGCGACAGCGATCCGGCGCGGACGCCACAGCAAAAAGGCTCGGTAGAGGTGCTGTGGGACATTTTTGGCGGCACCGTTAATGCGAAAGGCTACCGGGTGTTGGATGAGCACGTTGGGCTGATCTATGGCGACTCGATTACGCTGGAGCGGGCTAACCAGATCCTTGCCCGTCTGGAGGCTAAAGGTTTCGCCAGCAGCAACGTGGTCTTCGGCGTCGGATCTTATACTTATCAATACAGTACGCGCGATACATTCGGCTTTGCGATGAAGGCGACATGGGGCGAGGTGCAGGGCGTTGAGCGTGAGATTTTCAAGCAGCCAAAAACCGACGGCGGCCTGAAAAAATCCGCCAGAGGACTGCTACGGGTAGAGCGGGATAGCGCAGGCGACTACTACCTGTTGGATCGGCAGAGCCGGGAGCAGGAGCAGGGCGGCGAACTGAAAACCCGTTTTTTAAACGGCAAACTGCTTAACGCTGAGGATCTGTCCACGCTGCGTCGACGCCTGGCGGAGCGGTAATCAGGTCGGGAGAAAGAAACCTTTCTCCCGGCTCTGTTTATGAAGCCAGCATCGTTTCGAGCTGCTCCTGCGCATCCAGCCAGTCCATCTCGCACGCTTCCAGCGCGGATTTCGCTTCAGCCTGCTGCTGCAGCGCCGCCGTAAGATCGGCCTTGCGGCTCTGATCGTACAGCGCGGTATCCGCCAGCTTTGTTTCCGCATCGGCCAGCGTGGCGTTGAGTTTTTCCATCTGCTTTTCCAGCTTTTCGATCTGCTTGCGCAGCGGCTGCGTTTGCGTGCGCAGTTCCGCCTCGCGGCGCTTCTGATCCTTTCTGGCCTGCGCGCTGTTGCCGCTCTCCTGTTTAGGTTCAGCGGCGGCGCTGGTCTGCTTTTGCAGATCGCTCAACCACTGCTGGTAGTCTTCCAGATCGCCGTCAAAGGCTTCTACTTTACCGTCGTGGACCAGGTAGAGATCGTCAGTGGTGGAGCGCAGCAGATGGCGGTCGTGCGAAACCACCACCAGCGCCCCTTCAAAATCGATCAGCGCTTCGGTCAGCGCCTGGCGCATATCCAGATCGAGGTGGTTGGTCGGTTCATCCAGCAGCAGCAGGTTAGGGCGCTGCCAGACAATCAGCGCCAGCACCAGCCGCGCTTTTTCGCCGCCGGAGAAGCGTTCGGTCTGCTCGGTGACCTTATCGCCCTGAAAACCAAAGCCGCCCAGGTAGTCGCGCAGCTGCTGTTCCAGCACTTTTGGCGCCAGCCGCACCAGATGCTGCAACGGTGATTCATCCGCCCGTAAGAATTCCAGCTGATGCTGGGCGAAGTAGCCGAGCTTGATGCCTTTCGCCAGGCCGATATCGCCTTGCAGCGGGGCCAGCTCGCCGGCCAGCAGCTTAATCAGCGTGGATTTGCCCGCGCCGTTGCGGCCCAGCAGACCGATGCGCGAGCCGGGAACCAGGTTCAGCTTGATAGAATCCAGAATGATGCGATCGGCATAGCCCGCGCTGACTTTTTCCATCTTCAACAGCGGATTAGGCAGGCTTTCCGGCGCGCGGAAGCTGAAAGTAAAAGGATTATCGACGTGGGCGGGCGCGATAAGCTCCATGCGCTCCAGCATTTTGATGCGGCTTTGCGCCTGCTTCGCCTTGCTGGCCTTGGCCTTAAAGCGGTCGATAAAACTTTGCAGATGCGCCACCTTCTGCTGCTGGTTTTCAAACATCGACTGCTGCTGAGCCAGTTTGGTGGCGCGCTGGATCTCAAACGAGCTGTAGTTGCCGGTGTATTCAAAGATCGACTGCTGTTCGATATGCAGGATTTTATCCACCACGGGATCGAGAAAGTCGCGGTCGTGGGAAATCAGGATCAGCGTACCCTGATAGCTTTTCAGCCAGCGCTCCAGCCAGATCACCGCGTCCAGATCGAGGTGGTTGGTTGGTTCGTCAAGCAGCAGCAGGTCGGAGCGGCAAATCAGCGCCTGCGCCAGGTTCAGGCGCATCCGCCAGCCGCCGGAGAAGTCGCTGACGGGCCGCTGAAGCTGCTCCTGAGAAAAGCCCAAACCGTTAAGCAAGCTGGCGGCGCGCGACTGTATTGTCCATGCCTGGACGGCGTCCAGCTTGCCGTGCAGCGTGGCGATAGCGTGCCCGTCGTCGTTCTCGTTGGCCTTCGCCAGCTCCGCCTGCAGCTGGCGGTACTCGCGATCGCCATCAATGACATATTCGATAGCGGGCGTATTCAGCGCGGGCGTCTCCTGGTTAACCCAGGCCAGCGACCAGTTGCCCGGATAGGTAAAGCTGCCCGCATCGGCGCTTATCTCGTTCTTAAGCAGCGACAGCAGCGTGGATTTACCGCAGCCGTTTTTGCCTACCAGCCCCACTTTCTGACCGGGATTGATGGTGGCGGAGGCGTTATCCAGCAGGACGCGCACGCCGCGTCGGATTTGTAACGATGAGAAGAGAATCATAAGCGCCGTAATAACCAGAATATGTTAAATTGAAACATCATAAATGCTTTGCGGAATGCACGATTCCGCGGTGTCGAGCATGGTAGCGGAATTTCCCCGCCGTGACGACGATTTGGAGGGGATTGATGTCGCAGCCGCCCAAAGTTTTGCTGCTTTACGCGCATCCGGAATCCCAGGACTCGATTGCCAATCGGGTTTTGCTGGAGCCGGCTAAAGCGTTACCTAACGTGACCGTTCATGACCTGTACGCGCACTATCCAGACTTTTTTATTGATATCCACTACGAACAGCAGCTGCTGCGCGAGCATGACATCATTGTTTTTCAACATCCGCTTTATACCTACAGCTGCCCCGCGCTGCTGAAGGAGTGGCTGGATCGCGTGCTGTCGCGCGGCTTCGCCAGCGGCCCTGGCGGCAACGTGCTGGAAGGAAAATACTGGCGCAGCGTGGTGACCACCGGCGAACCGGAAACGGCCTACCACCAGGAAGGGCTTAACCGTTATCCGCTGTCGGCCATCATGCGGCCGTTCGAGCTGACGGCGCAAATGTGCCGTATGCACTGGCTGACGCCGATGATTATCTACTGGGCGCGACGGCAGACCCCGGAAGTCATGAAAAATTATGCGCGCGCCTACGGCGACTGGCTGTCGTCACCTTTGCCCTATGGAGGCACCTGAATGGAAGGACAAACCCTGCTCACGGCTGGCGTGGTCTATCTTTTTGCGGCGGTTATCGCCGTTCCGATCGCGGCCCGGCTCGGCATTGGTGCGGTACTGGGCTATCTGCTGGCCGGTATCGCTATCGGGCCGTGGGGACTGGGCTTTATCAGCGACGTAGAGGAAATTCTGCATTTCTCCGAGCTGGGCGTGGTCTTCCTGATGTTTATCATCGGCCTGGAGCTGAATCCTTCCAAACTCTGGGAGCTGCGGCGCTCGATTTTCGGCGTTGGCGCGGCGCAGGTTATTTTCAGCGCGGCGATACTGGGCGGCCTGCTCTGGCTGACCGACTTCTCCTGGCAGGCGGCGGCGATCGGCGGTCTTGGCCTGGCGATGTCCTCTACGGCGATGGCGCTGCAGCTGATGAGCGACAAGGGCATGAAGCGCAATGAATCCGGCCAGCTGGGCTTTTCGGTGCTGCTGTTCCAGGATCTGGCGGTGATCCCGGCGCTGGCGCTGGTGCCGCTGCTGGCGGGCGGCGACAGCGGCCACACCGACTGGATGAAAGTGGGCATGAAGGTGCTGGCGTTTGCCGGGATGCTGGTCGGCGGCCGTTTTCTGCTGCGGCCTATTTTCCGCTTTATCGCCGCTTCCGGCGTGCGGGAAGTTTTTACCGCCGCTGCCCTGCTGCTGGTGCTGGGATCGGCGCTGTTTATGGACGCGCTGGGGCTGTCGATGGCGCTGGGGACCTTTATCGCCGGCATTCTGCTGGCGGAAAGCGAATACCGACACGAGCTGGAAGTCGCTATCGATCCTTTTAAAGGCTTGCTGCTGGGGCTGTTCTTTATCTCGGTAGGCATGGCGCTGAATCTGGGCGTGCTTTATACCCATATCGTCGAGATTTTAGTGGGCGTGGTGCTGCTGGTCGCGATCAAAGCGGGCGTGCTTTATCTGCTGTCGCGTATCTTTGGCCTGCGCAGTTCTGAGCGGCTACAGTTTTCGGCGGTGTTGAGCCAGGGCGGCGAGTTCGCGTTCGTGCTTTTTTCCGCCGCCTCGTCGGCAAAACTGTTCAGCGGCGACCAGATGCCGCTGCTGCTGGTGACGGTAACGCTGTCGATGATGACCACGCCGCTGCTGATGCAGAGCGTGGATAAAATCCTGGCGAAGCGGTTTAACGACGGCGACGACAGCGAAGAGAAGCACTTTGTCGAAGACGACAAGCCGCAGGTTATCGTGGTCGGCTTCGGACGTTTTGGTCAGGTGGTGGCGCGTTTGCTGATGGCCAACGAAAAGCGGATCACGGTGCTGGAGCGCGATATCAGCGCGGTCAGCCTGATGCGAACCTATGGCTATAAAGTATACTATGGCGATGCCACCGAGCTGGAGCTGTTACGCGCCGCAGGCGCAGAAACGGCGCAGTCTATCGTCATTACCTGCAACGGCCCGGAAGACGCGATGGAAATCGTGCGGCTCTGCCAGCATCATTTCCCGCATCTGCAAATCCTGGCGCGGGCGCGCGGCCGCGTGGAGGCTCACGAACTGTTGCAGGCCGGCGTCACCCAGTTCTCGCGTGAAACCTTCTCCAGCGCGCTGGAGCTTGGCCGTAAAACGCTGATGTCGCTGGGGATGCATCCGCATCAGGCCTTTCGCGCGCAGCAGCACTTCCGCCGTCTGGATATGCGCATGCTGCGCGAGCTGATGCCGAACCACGGCGACAGCCAGCAGATTTCCCGCGTGAAAGAAGCCCGGCGCGAGCTGGAAGATATCTTCCAGGCCGAAATGCGGCACGAAAAGCGCCAGTTTGACGGCTGGGACGAATCGGAATAGGGCGGGGCGAAAGCCTCTTACTGAGTCGGCATCGCTTTGCGTTGCCTTTTATTTAATCGGAAAACCTATGCGTAAAAGATTTATTGCCGGGGCGACTTGTCCAAAGTGCCAGGCTAAAGATACCCTTGCTCTGTGGGTTGAAAATAATGTCGATGTGGTTGAATGCGTTAAGTGCGGTCATCAGATGCGCGAAGCAGACAAGCATGTTCGTGACGAAGTTCGCACTAATGAGCAAGTGATCGGAATTTTTCATCCTGAGTAGCGTTATGGCTCAGCTTTTTTTAAGCTGTATCTTACAGCGGCGTTGAAATTCATTACAATCAGCGCAAACTCAGAGCTTGCCGGCAAATCCGCCGATGTTTCAAGCTCTCAACGGTTAGGAGTAATCATGAAAGTAGCAAAAGACCTGGTAGTCAGCCTGGCATATCAGGTACGTACGGAAGACGGTGTGTTGGTTGATGAGTCTCCGGTGACCGCACCGCTGGACTATCTGCACGGTCATGGTTCCCTGATTTCTGGTCTGGAAAAGGCGCTGGAAAATCACGAAGCCGGCGACAAGTTTGAAGTGCACATCGCAGCTGACGAAGCCTACGGCCAGTACGACGACAACCTGGTGCAGCGCGTGCCGAAAGACGTCTTTATGGGCGTTGATGAACTGCAGGTTGGCATGCGTTTCCTGGCGGAAACCGACCAGGGCCCGGTACCGGTTGAAATCACCGAAGTGGAAGATGACCACGTGGTGGTTGACGGTAACCATATGCTGGCTGGCCAGAACCTGAACTTCAACGTGGAAGTGGTGGCGATCCGTGAAGCGACCGAAGAAGAGCTGGCTCATGGCCATGTTCACGGCGAGCACGACCATCATCACGATCACGACCACGATCATGACCACGGCAAAGGCGGTTGTGGCACCGGCGGCTGCGGCTGCAGCCACTAAGCTTAAATGAAAAAAGGCCACCGATAAGGTGGCCTTTTTTTTGGCGCGAAATCAATAGTGCGGCGGCGGCGTCTCTTCCGACTGCGAGGCGACCATTGACGGCGCTGCCGCCTTCAGTTTGTCGGTCAGCAGGCGCATCTGTTCGCGCAGGCGGGCCATTTCCAGCTCGTGATGAACCACCGTCTGGTTCAGCTCTTCGATAGTGTGCTCCTGAAAGGCCAAACGGCTTTCCAACAGCTCTAAGCGCTGCTCAAACACGGATTGTTGCATATTCTTTCCTCTTGCTGCCGCCAGGGCTGGATTGTTCCGATTCTAACGACAAAAACCGGGCCAGCACAGGCATAGCCGGTTTAATTTCGCCCTTACCGTTGAAAAAAGCCCTGGTTGCCTGCATCTTCATAGTGAAACTTTCGGACAGACAAGCGGTCGGAAGTAGTTAGTTTTCATTGCGAGAGTATGCAGTTTGCTCGCGCACGGTTGTTAGAGTACAGGCTCTGTCTGTAAAACGATTTCCGAGGTGAGAGGCTTCGGTTTTGGAGAAATGGATGAAATCACTATTTAAAGTCACACTGTTAGCCACCACCCTGGGCGTTGCGCTGAACGCACCGCTGGCCTCAGCAGCCGAAACCGCCGCGGCGCCATCAGCTCCAGCCGCACAGCAGGCACCGAAGAATGCCGCGTTTACAAACGAAGACCAGCAGTCTGCCTATGCACTGGGCGCATCGCTTGGCCGCTACATGGAAAACTCGCTGAAAGAGCAGGAGAAACTGGGCATCACGCTGGATAAGCAGCAGCTGATCTCCGGCGTCCAGGACGCTTTCGCCGGCAAGAGCAAGCTTTCCGATCAGGAGATCGAGCAGACCCTGCAGGCGTTTGAAGGCCGCGTGAAAACCGCCGCTCAGGCGAAGATGGAAAAAGATGCGAAAGAAAACACCGAGAAAGGCAACGCTTTCGCGACTAAATTCGCCAAAGAAAAAGGCGTGAAGAAAACCGAATCCGGCCTGCTGTATCAGGTAGAGAAAGAAGGCACCGGCGACGCGCCGAAAGACAGCGATACCGTAGTGGTTAACTACAAAGGGACGCTGATCGACGGCTCCGAGTTCGACAACTCCTACACGCGCGGCGAGCCGCTCTCTTTCCGTCTTGACGGCGTGATCCCTGGCTGGACCGAAGGCCTGAAGCACGTGAAAAAAGGCGGCAAGATCAAGCTGGTGATCCCACCGCAGCTTGCCTACGGTAAAAACGGCGTACCGGGTATCCCGGCTAACTCTACGCTGGTGTTCGATGTAGAACTGCTGGACATCAAACCGGCCGCTAAAGCGGACGCTAGCGCGCAGGCACCGACCGAAGCGCCAGCCGCTGCCCAGACCAAATAATGCCCGTGCCGCCACGCTCGTGGCGGCATTTTCCCCGCTTTTTCCTCCCCCGCGCTATGTCCACAAGAAATACATGACACAGGTCAGGACAGGCATTTCCGATATTTGCTAGACTGACGCTCTTCGAAACTAACCTGCGCGAGCCGCATACCGCGGGCTCTTTTAAGGGTGGTGTCTTAATGTCTGGTTCAATTTTTACCGGTGATGTGAACGATCTGGAATTACTGGAGCAGCATCCCTTCGAACAAACCGATTTTGATATTCTTAAATCTTACGAAGCCGTGGTCGACGGGCTGGCGATGCTGATCGGCTCGCACTGCGAAATCGTCCTGCATTCGCTGGAAGATTTGAAATGCTCGGCGGTCAGGATCGCTAATGGCGAACATACCGGCCGCAAAATCGGTTCACCGATAACCGATCTGGCGTTGCGAATGCTGCATGATATGACCGATGCGGAAAGTAATGTTTCCAGAGCCTATTTCACCCGCGCCAAAAGCGGCGTACTGATGAAATCCGTGACCATCGCTATCCGTAACGGCAAACAGCGCGTTATCGGTTTGCTGTGTATCAATATGAACCTGGACGTGCCTTTCTCGCAGATTATGGCGACTTTTATCCCGCCGGAAACGCCGGAGATGGACTCTTCCGTCAACTTCGCCTCCTCGGTAGAGGATCTGGTGATGCAGACGCTGGAGTTTACGATTGAAGAGGTCAGCAACGACCGTAATATCTCCAACAATGCCAAGAACCGCCAGATTGTGCTGAACCTCTATGAGAAAGGCATCTTCGACATCAAAGACGCGATCAATCAGGTGGCGGATCGACTGAATATTTCCAAGCACACCGTTTATCTCTATATCCGCCAGTTTAAAAACGGCGACTTCCAGGGAAGCGAGCGCTGATGCGTTACACGCTGTTAGTCACCGGCCCGGCCTACGGCACCCAGCAGGCCAGCTCGGCCTGGCTATTCGCGCAGGCGCTGCTGGCGGAAGGCCACGAGCTGGAAAGCGTCTTTTTTTATCGCGAGGGCGTACTTAACGCCAGCGCGCTGACCTCGCCCGCCAGCGACGAGTTCAATCTGACCCAGGCCTGGCAGCAGCTGCATCGTGACCATCACGTTGCGCTCAATATCTGTGTGGCCGCCGCGCTGCGCCGCGGTATCACGGACGAGCAGGAAGCGAAAAACCAGGGCCTGCCCGCCGCCAATCTGGCTGAAGGCTTTCAGCTTGCCGGCCTGGGCGCGCTGGCGGAAGCCGCATTAAGCAGTGAACGAATGGTGCAGTTTTGATGAAGCGAATCGCCTTTGTATTCAGCCAGGCGCCGCACGGTTCCAGCGCCGGAAGAGAGGGGCTGGATGCGGTGCTGGCCGTTTCCGCGCTTAGCGAGGACGTGGCGCTGTTTTTTATCAGCGACGGCGTAATGCAGCTGTTGGGCGACCAGCAGCCGGAAAAAGTGCTGGCGCGCAACTACGTCGCCACCTTTGGCGTGCTGCCGCTCTACGATCTGGAAAATTTTTATGCCTGTTCAGCTTCGCTGGCCGAGCGAGGCATTGACGCCGCCGCGTTAAAGGCGCTGCCAGTAGCGGTGCTGTCGCCTTACGCATTGCGTGCGGAACTGGAAAAATACGATCGAATAATTTCTTTCTGAGGGAAGTATGCTGCATACGCTGATCAACTCGCCTTTTAAGTGCGATTTCAACGCCATGCTGCGGCTGCTGGCGGAAGGGGACGAGGTGTTGCTGCTGCAGGATGGCGTGCTGGCGGCGCTGGAAGGCAGCCAGGCCCTTGAATCGCTGCGTGCCGCCCCCATTTCTCTTTACGTGCTGCAGGACGATGTTATCGCTCGCGGGCTTTCTGCTCAAATTTCATCCAGCGCGGCCGCAGTAAGCTATACTGAGTTCGTCGCGCTGACGGTAAAACAGACTCAACAAATGACCTGGTGAGTACGATATCCTGGTTATTTCTTGACACCTTTTCTGCTCAGCCCTAAAATTCCGCGTCCTCGTTATCTGACGAGGCGATTTATTACGTGTTTACGAAGCAAAAGCAAATTCCAGGAGCTATTTAATGGCAACAGTTAACCAGCTGGTTCGCAAACCACGCGCACGCAAAGTTGCAAAGAGCAACGTGCCTGCGCTGGAAGCTTGCCCGCAGAAACGTGGCGTATGTACTCGTGTGTACACCACTACCCCTAAAAAACCAAACTCCGCACTGCGTAAAGTTTGCCGTGTGCGTTTGACCAACGGTTTTGAAGTTACCTCCTATATCGGCGGTGAAGGTCATAACCTGCAGGAACACTCCGTGATCCTGATCCGTGGCGGTCGTGTTAAAGACTTGCCAGGTGTGCGTTACCACACCGTTCGTGGCGCGCTGGACTGCTCAGGTGTTAAAGACCGTAAGCAGGCTCGCTCCAAGTACGGCGTGAAGAAGCCAAAGGCTTAATGGTTCTCCGTTAAGTAAGGCCAAACGTTTTATCTTAAATGTCATAATAAACTCGTAGAGTTTTGGACAATCCTGAATTAACAACGGAGTATTTCCATGCCACGTCGTCGCGTCATTGGTCAGCGTAAAATTCTGCCAGATCCTAAGTTCGGATCAGAGCTGCTGGCCAAATTTGTAAATATCCTGATGGTAGATGGTAAAAAATCTACTGCCGAATCAATCGTTTATACTGCACTTGAGACCCTGGCTCAGCGTGCTGGTAAAGGCGAACTGGAAGCATTCGAAGTAGCCCTGGACAACGTCCGCCCAACCGTGGAAGTTAAATCCCGTCGCGTTGGTGGTTCTACTTATCAGGTACCAGTTGAAGTCCGTCCGGTTCGTCGTAATGCTCTGGCAATGCGTTGGATCGTTGAAGCTGCTCGTAAACGCGGTGATAAATCAATGGCTCTGCGCCTGGCGAACGAACTTTCTGATGCTGCGGAAAACAAAGGTACCGCAGTGAAGAAACGTGAAGACGTTCACCGTATGGCCGAAGCCAACAAGGCGTTCGCACACTACCGCTGGTAACAGCTCAGTAGTTGTTATTAACCCAGCGGGCGTTCAGTTGACCCCGCTGGGATTTAACTTTGAACGTCCTAGAATCAGAGGAATCAAATGGCTCGTACAACACCCATTACACGCTACCGTAACATTGGTATCAGTGCACACATCGACGCCGGTAAGACGACCACTACCGAACGTATTCTGTTCTACACCGGTGTAAACCATAAAATCGGTGAAGTTCATGATGGCGCAGCCACAATGGACTGGATGGCGCAGGAGCAGGAGCGTGGTATTACCATTACCTCCGCAGCGACTACCGCTTTCTGGTCAGGTATGGCTAAGCAGTTCGAGCCGCACCGCGTTAACATCATCGACACCCCAGGACACGTTGACTTCACCATCGAAGTAGAACGTTCCATGCGTGTTCTTGACGGCGCAGTAATGGTTTACTGTGCAGTTGGTGGTGTTCAGCCACAGTCTGAGACCGTATGGCGTCAGGCTAACAAATATAAAGTTCCACGCATCGCGTTCGTTAACAAAATGGACCGCATGGGTGCTAACTTCCTGAAAGTAGTTGGCCAGATTGAAGCACGTCTGGGCGCAACTCCGGTCCCTCTGCAGCTGGCTATCGGCGCAGAAGAGAACTTCACCGGCGTTGTTGACCTGATCAAGATGAAAGCGATCAACTGGAACGACGCAGACGCAGGCGTGACCTTCGATTACGAAGAGATCCCAGCTGATATGCAGGAACTGGCTGAAGAATGGCGCCAGAAACTGATTGAAGCCGCAGCTGAAGGCTCTGATGAGCTGATGGAGAAATTCTTTGGCGGCGAAGAGCTGACCGAAGAAGAGATCAAAACTTCTCTGCGTAAGCGCGTACTGAACAACGAAATCATCCTGGTTACCTGTGGTTCTGCATTTAAGAACAAAGGTGTTCAGGCGATGCTGGATGCCGTGATCGAATATCTGCCGTCACCAACTGACGTTACAGCGATCAACGGTATTCTGGACGACGGTAAAGATACGCCGGCAGTTCGTCACTCAGACGACAACGAGCCGTTTGCTGCGCTGGCGTTTAAAATCGCGACCGACCCGTTTGTTGGTAACCTGACATTCTTCCGCGTTTACTCTGGTATCGTTAACTCTGGCGACACCGTGTACAACCCGGTTAAATCTCAGCGCGAGCGTCTGGGCCGTATCGTACAGATGCACGCTAACAAGCGTGAAGAGATCAAAGAAGTTCGCGCAGGCGATATCGCTGCGGCTATCGGTCTGAAAGACGTGACTACCGGTGACACCCTGTGTGACCCGGACAACGTTATCATTCTGGAGCGCATGGAATTCCCTGAGCCGGTAATCTCTATCGCTGTAGAACCGAAAACCAAAGCTGACCAGGAAAAAATGGGTCTGGCTCTGGGCCGTCTGGCTAAAGAAGACCCATCATTCCGCGTATGGACTGATGAAGAGTCTAACCAGACTATCATCGCCGGTATGGGTGAGCTGCACCTCGACATCATCGTTGACCGCATGAAGCGTGAATTCAACGTTGAAGCGAACGTCGGTAAACCTCAGGTTGCTTACCGCGAAGCGATTCGCTCTAAAGTAACTGACGTCGAAGGTAAACACGCCAAGCAGTCTGGTGGTCGCGGTCAGTACGGTCATGTTGTTATCGACATGTACCCACTGGAGCCGGGTTCAAACCCGAAAGGCTACGAATTTGTCAACGACATCAAAGGTGGTGTAATTCCTGGCGAATACATCCCTGCGGTTGATAAAGGCATTCAGGAACAGCTGAAAGCTGGCCCACTGGCGGGTTACCCGGTAGTAGATCTGGGCGTGCGTCTGCACTTCGGTTCTTACCATGACGTTGACTCCTCTGAGCTGGCGTTTAAACTGGCGGCATCAATCGCCTTTAAAGATGGCTTTAAGAAAGCACAGCCTGTGCTGCTTGAGCCTATCATGAAGGTTGAAGTTGAAACGCCAGAAGAGAACACTGGTGACGTTATCGGTGACCTGAGCCGTCGTCGTGGTACGCTGCGCGGTCAGGAATCCAACGTGACTGGCGTTGTGATCCACGCTGAAGTGCCGCTGTCCGAAATGTTCGGATATGCTACACAGCTGCGTTCTATCACCAAAGGCCGTGCATCTTACTCCATGGAATTCCTGAAGTATGATGACGCGCCAAACAACGTCGCTCAGGCTGTTATTGAAGCCCGTGGTAAATAATCGGGTTTAACCAATTGATCCCGTGCTCTCCTTTCCACAGGGGAGAGCACAGAAAGTAAGGAATATCGCCGTGGCTAAAGAAAAATTTGAACGTTCCAAACCGCACGTCAACGTTGGTACTATCGGCCACGTTGACCACGGTAAAACTACCCTGACTGCTGCTATCACCACCGTTCTGGCTAAAACCTACGGCGGTTCTGCTCGTGCATTCGACCAGATCGATAACGCACCAGAAGAAAAAGCTCGTGGTATCACCATCAACACTTCTCACGTTGAGTATGACACCCCGACTCGCCACTACGCGCACGTTGACTGCCCTGGCCACGCCGACTATGTGAAAAACATGATCACCGGTGCTGCGCAGATGGACGGCGCTATCCTGGTTGTTGCTGCGACTGACGGCCCAATGCCGCAGACCCGTGAGCACATCCTGCTGGGCCGTCAGGTTGGCGTTCCTTACATCATCGTGTTCCTGAACAAGTGCGACATGGTTGATGACGAAGAGCTGCTGGAGCTGGTTGAGATGGAAGTACGTGACCTGCTGTCACAGTACGACTTCCCTGGCGACGACACCCCAATCGTTCACGGTTCCGCGCTGAAAGCGCTGGAAGGCGACGCCGAGTGGGAAGCGAAAATCATCGAGCTGGCCGGTCACCTGGATAACTACATCCCGGAACCAGAGCGCGCAATCGACAAGCCGTTCCTGCTGCCAATCGAAGACGTATTCTCCATCTCCGGTCGTGGTACCGTTGTTACCGGTCGTGTAGAGCGCGGTATCGTTAAAGTCGGTGAAGAAGTTGAAATCGTTGGTATCAAAGATACCGTGAAATCAACCTGTACCGGCGTTGAGATGTTCCGTAAGCTGCTGGACGAAGGTCGTGCGGGCGAGAACTGTGGTATCCTGCTGCGCGGCATCAAGCGTGAAGATATCCAGCGTGGCCAGGTTCTGGCTAAGCCAGGCACCATCAAGCCACACACTCAGTTCGAGTCTGAGGTTTACATCCTGTCCAAAGACGAAGGCGGCCGTCATACTCCGTTCTTCAAAGGCTACCGTCCACAGTTCTACTTCCGTACAACTGACGTGACCGGTACCATCGAGCTGCCGGAAGGCGTTGAGATGGTTATGCCTGGCGACAACATCAAAATGGTTGTTACCCTGATCCACCCAATCGCAATGGACGACGGTCTGCGTTTCGCAATCCGTGAAGGCGGCCGTACCGTTGGCGCGGGCGTTGTTGCTAAAGTTATCGCTTAATTGTAGATAACGGCAGAGTTCGCTCTGCTTGCTGATAAAAAGAGCACTTCGGTGCTCTTTTTTTATGGGCGCTATTCAGAAAGCGCAGGGTCAGAAAGGAAACCGCGTTCAGGTTGAAATAAAAACGATTCTCATTTACAATTTGATCGTTATTTGTACCGGAATAAAATTATGTACGTTTGCCTGTGTAACGCCATCAGCGACAAAACCCTTCGTGAAGTGGTTCGCCGCTACCAGCCCAAATCTATCCAGCAGCTGCGCAAGCTCCTCCCCGTGGGCAAGCAGTGCGGCAAATGCCTGCGCCTGGCGCACGACATCATGAATGAAGAGCTGCCGAACGCGCCGCTGTATAAAGAGATTGCCTGATAATCCCCTGCAATTTGTCATGCTTTTTTGACTTCCCGGATTGTGCATCTACGATCTGAATAACCGGAAGCGGAGGAAGCAAGATGAAGGGCGATGCCAAAATCATAAGTCATTTAAACAAACTGCTTGGAAATGAGCTGGTTGCCATCAACCAGTACTTTTTGCACGCGCGGATGTTCAAAAACTGGGGACTGATGCGCCTTAACGATATTGAGTATCACGAGTCGATCGACGAGATGAAACATGCGGATAAATATATAGAGCGCATTCTTTTTCTCGAAGGCCTGCCTAACCTGCAGGATTTGGGGCGGTTACGCATTGGCGAAGACGTTGAGGAGATACTGCGTTCAGATTTGGCGCTGGAACTGGAAGGGGCCAGAGATCTGCGCGAGGCTATCTCTTATGCCGACAAGGTTCACGACTACGTCAGCCGCGATATGATGATCGTCATTCTGGAAGATGAAGAGCACCATATCGACTTTCTGGAAACCGAGCTGGAGCTGATCGCGAAAATCGGTGTGCAGAACTATCTCCAGTCACAAATAAAAGTGGAATAGCAGGGCCCATGTTGCTGAATAAATATACGCCGCCGAAACAGTAACTTCGGCGGCATTTTTGTCTCTGCCGTCCTCTTATCCCTCTTTCATTATCCCCTTCATGCAGCGATGACGGCAAGAAACACCTTGCAAAGCCCGCCCACGTACGTATAATGCGCGGGCCTGTCAGAAATGACGGCCCGGTTCAATCTGAACCGCAGGCGAGCAATTAGCTCCCTGACAATACTCCCAATCGGGGAGTTATGTGCAGACGATTACACTCCCCCATCAATCGTAATGGGTGTGAGTAGTAATTTTTTTCGTTTATAAATAATTGGAGCTCTGGTCTCATGCAGAACCAAAGAATCCGTATCCGTCTTAAAGCGTTTGATCATCGTCTGATCGATCAATCGACCGCAGAAATCGTTGAGACTGCCAAGCGCACTGGTGCGCAGGTTCGTGGTCCAATTCCTCTGCCGACCCGCAAAGAGCGCTTTACCGTTCTGATCTCCCCGCACGTCAACAAAGATGCGCGCGATCAGTATGAAATTCGCACTCACAAGCGTCTGGTTGACATCGTTGAGCCAACTGAAAAAACGGTTGATGCTCTGATGCGTCTGGATCTGGCTGCAGGTGTTGACGTGCAGATCAGCCTGGGTTAATCAGGTCATTGAGCGATTGAGAGGTTGAAACAATGATTGGTTTAGTCGGTAAAAAAGTGGGCATGACCCGCGTCTTCACTGAAGACGGCGTATCTATCCCAGTAACCGTGATCGAAATTGAAGCAAACCGCGTGACTCAGGTTAAGAACCTGGAAAACGACGGCTACACTGCTATCCAGGTAACTGCCGGTGCTAAAAAAGCAAACCGCGTCACCAAGCCTGAAGCAGGCCATTTTGCTAAAGCTGGCGTAGAAGCTGGCCGTGGTCTTTGGGAATTCCGTACCGCTGAAGGCGACGAGTTCACCGTAGGCCAGAGCATTAACGTTGATATTTTCGCTGACGTGAAAAAAGTTGACGTGACTGGCACATCTAAAGGTAAAGGTTTTGCCGGTACTGTTAAGCGCTGGAACTTCCGTACTCAGGATGCTACTCACGGTAACTCCTTGTCTCACCGCGTTCCGGGTTCTATCGGTCAGAACCAGACTCCGGGCAAAGTGTTCAAAGGCAAGAAAATGGCAGGCCAGCTGGGTAATGAGCGCGTAACCGTTCAGAGCCTGGACGTAGTACGTGTTGACGCTGAGCGCAACCTGCTGCTGGTTAAAGGTGCAGTTCCCGGTGCAACCGGTAGCGACCTGATTGTTAAACCAGCTGTGAAGGCGTAAGGGGATAGCAATGGAATTAGTATTGAAAGACGCGCAAAGCGCGCTGACTGTTTCCGAAACTACCTTCGGTCGTGATTTCAACGAAGCGCTGGTACATCAGGTTGTTGTTGCTTATGCAGCAGGTGCCCGTCAAGGTACCCGTGCTCAGAAGACCCGTGCTGAAGTAACTGGTTCCGGCAAAAAGCCGTGGCGCCAGAAAGGTACCGGCCGTGCGCGTGCAGGTTCTGCAAAGAGCCCAATCTGGCGTTCCGGTGGCGTGACCTTCGCTGCGAAGCCGCAGGACCACAGTCAAAAAGTTAACAAAAAGATGTACCGCGGCGCGCTGAAAAGCATCCTGTCCGAGCTGGTACGTCAAGATCGTCTGATCGTTGTCGAGCAGTTCTCTCTGGAAGCGCCTAAAACTAAGCTGCTGGTAGAGAAACTGAAAGACATGGCGCTGGAAGACGTGCTGATCATCACTGGCGAACTGGAAGAGAACCTGTTCCTGGCCGCTCGCAACCTGTACAAGGTTGACGTACGTGATGCAGCGGGTATCGACCCAGTTAGCCTGATCGCCTTCGACAAAGTCGTTATGACTGCTGATGCAGTTAAGCAAGTTGAGGAGATGCTGGCATGATCCGTGAAGAACGTCTGCTGAAAGTACTGCGCTCGCCGCACGTATCTGAAAAAGCGTCTGCTGCGATGGAAAAAACCAACACCATCGTTCTCAAAGTTGCTAAAGACGCGACCAAAGCAGAAATCAAAGCCGCTGTACAGAAGCTTTTCGAAGTGGAAGTGAAGGAAGTTAACACCCTGGTCATGAAAGGGAAAGTTAAACGTTCCGGACAGCGTATTGGCCGTCGTAACGACTGGAAAAAAGCTTACGTCACCCTGAAAGAAGGCCAGAATCTGGACTTCGTCGGCGGCGCTGAGTAAGTCGGAGGAGAAGAACAATGGCAGTTGTTAAATGTAAACCGACATCTCCGGGTCGTCGCCACGTAGTTAAAGTGGTAAACGCGGAGCTGCACAAGGGCAAACCATTTGCCCCGCTGGTAGAAAAAAACAGCAAATCCGGTGGCCGTAACAACAATGGTCGCATCACTACCCGTCATATCGGTGGTGGTCACAAGCAGGCTTACCGTATTGTTGACTTCAAACGCAACAAAGATGGTATCCCGGCTACCGTTGAACGTCTTGAGTACGATCCGAACCGCTCCGCGAACATCGCGCTGGTTCTGTACAAAGACGGCGAGCGCCGTTACATCCTGGCCCCTAAAGGCCTGAAAGCTGGCGACCAGATTCAGTCTGGCGTTGATGCGGCGATTAAAGCGGGTAACACCCTGCCGATGCGCAACATCCCAGTGGGTTCCACCGTACACAACGTAGAAATGAAACCAGGCAAAGGCGGTCAGATTGCCCGTTCAGCCGGTGCTTACGTGCAGATCGTTGCGCGTGAAGGTTCCTACGTTACCCTGCGTCTGCGTTCTGGTGAAATGCGTAAAGTCGAATCCGACTGCCGCGCGACCCTGGGCGAAGTCGGCAACGCTGAGCACATGCTTCGCGTTCTGGGTAAAGCCGGTGCAGCTCGTTGGCGTGGTGTTCGTCCTACCGTTCGCGGTACTGCGATGAACCCAGTCGATCACCCGCACGGTGGTGGTGAAGGTCGTAACTTTGGTAAGCACCCTGTTTCACCTTGGGGCCTGCAGACTAAAGGTAAGAAGACCCGTAGCAACAAGCGTACTGATAAATTTATCGTACGTCGCCGTAGCAAATAATTTTAGAGGATAAGCCATGCCACGTTCTCTCAAGAAAGGTCCTTTTATTGACCTGCACTTGCTGAAGAAGGTAGAGAAAGCGGTGGAAAGCGGAGACAAGAAGCCTTTGCGCACCTGGTCCCGTCGTTCAACGATCTTCCCTAACATGATCGGTTTGACCATCGCTGTCCATAATGGTCGTCAGCACGTTCCTGTCTTTGTTTCCGACGAAATGGTCGGTCACAAACTGGGTGAATTTGCACCGACTCGTACTTATCGCGGTCACACTGCTGATAAGAAAGCCAAGAAACGCTAACAGGAGGAAGAGATGGAAACTATCGCTAAACATCGCCACGCTCGTTCTTCTGCTCAGAAGGTTCGCCTGGTAGCAGATCTTGTCCGCGGTAAGAAAGTGTCGCAGGCTCTGGACATTTTGACCTACACCAATAAGAAAGCGGCTGTACTGGTCAAGAAAGTTCTGGAATCTGCCATTGCTAACGCCGAACACAACGATGGCGCTGACATTGATGATCTGAAAGTCACGAAGATCTTCGTAGACGAAGGCCCAAGCATGAAGCGCATTATGCCGCGTGCAAAAGGTCGTGCAGATCGCATCCTGAAGCGCACCAGCCACATTACTGTGGTTGTGTCCGATCGCTGAGACTCTGGAGACTAGCAATGGGTCAGAAAGTACATCCTAATGGTATTCGCCTGGGTATTGTTAAACCCTGGAACTCTACCTGGTTCGCAAATACCAAAGAATTCGCTGACAACCTGGACAGCGACTTTAAAGTACGTCAGTTCCTGACTAAAGAACTGGCTAAGGCGTCCGTTTCTCGTATCGTTATCGAGCGTCCGGCTAAGAGCATCCGTGTGACCATTCACACCGCTCGTCCTGGCATCGTGATCGGTAAGAAAGGCGAAGACGTAGAAAAACTGCGCAAGGTCGTAGCGGATATCGCTGGCGTTCCTGCACAGATCAATATCGCCGAAGTCCGTAAACCGGAACTGGACGCTAAACTGGTTGCTGACAGCATCACTTCACAGCTGGAGCGTCGCGTGATGTTCCGTCGTGCGATGAAGCGTGCTGTACAGAACGCAATGCGTCTGGGCGCTAAAGGGATCAAAGTTGAAGTTAGTGGCCGTCTGGGCGGTGCTGAAATCGCGCGTACCGAATGGTACCGTGAAGGCCGCGTGCCGTTGCACACCCTGCGTGCTGACATTGACTACAACACCTCTGAAGCGCACACCACTTACGGTGTAATCGGCGTTAAGGTATGGATCTTCAAAGGCGAGATCCTGGGTGGTATGGCTGCTGTTGAACAACCGGAACCGGCTGCTCAACCTAAAAAGCAGCAGCGTAAAGGCCGTAAGTAAGGAGAGTCGCTGATGTTACAACCAAAGCGTACAAAATTCCGTAAAGTGCACAAAGGCCGCAACCGTGGTCTGGCGCAGGGTACGGATGTTAGCTTCGGTACTTTCGGTCTGAAAGCTGTTGGCCGTGGTCGTCTGACTGCTCGTCAGATCGAAGCAGCACGTCGTGCTATGACCCGTGCAGTTAAGCGTCAAGGTAAAATTTGGATCCGTGTATTCCCGGACAAACCAATTACCGAGAAGCCGCTGGAAGTGCGTATGGGTAAAGGTAAGGGTAACGTTGAGTATTGGGTTGCCCTGATCCAGCCTGGTAAAGTCCTGTATGAAATGGACGGTGTTCCGGAAGAGCTGGCCCGTGAAGCATTCAAGCTGGCAGCAGCAAAACTGCCTATCAAAACCACCTTTGTAACTAAGACGGTGATGTAATGAAAGCAACTGAGCTGCGTGAGAAAAGCGTTGAAGAGCTGAACACTGAGCTGCTTAACCTGCTGCGTGAGCAGTTTAACCTGCGCATGCAGGCAGCATCTGGCCAACTGCAACAGACTCATCTGTTGAAAAATGTTCGCCGTGATGTTGCACGCGTTAAGACTTTACTGACTGAGAAGGCGGGTGCGTAATGACCGATAAAATCCGTACTCTGCAAGGTCGTGTGACTAGCGACAAAATGGAGAAATCCATTGTTGTAGCTATCGAACGTTTCGTGAAACACCCTATCTACGGTAAGTTCATTAAGCGTACGACTAAACTGCACGTACATGACGAGAACAATGAATGTGGTATCGGCGACAAGGTTGAAATCCGTGAATGCCGTCCACTGTCCAAGACTAAGTCCTGGACCCTGGTTCGCGTTGTAGAGAAAGCGGTTCTGTAAGAACTTCTTCTCTCTGAAAAACCCCCGCTTGCGGGGGTTTTTTCTTTTCTGCTCTCCCGCTTTTCCCTCTGCAAAACCCTCTTCAATGAATGCTCGCCGATTGTGGCAGCCGCCCGATGATCCCGATCACGTTTAATCTTTCCATAATGCTTAAGATAAGCTTATCGTTCGGCGCTGCCGGACGGACTTGCGCAGGGCGCGTGGGTAGTCAGCCCTGTATCGGGAATACGACATGGAAAGTAATTATGCACAATCAACCAGACCAGACCCGTCGGCTGCTGCTGACTCTACCGCTGCTTGCCGCTTCCTCTAAACTTTTTGCCGTCTCGCCCTCTGCGGCCCCGGCTAAAGAGCATCATCCCGTAAAACCTGACCGGACGCTGCTGCTGAAAAACGCCGATATGATTGCCACTATGGATCACGAAAGGCGAGAGATCCGTCACGGCAGCATACTGATAAAAGGCAATGTTATTACGGCGGTCGGCAAAGCCGAAGAGCTACCGCAGCAGGCAGATGAGGTCATCGATCTGAAGGGACACATTGCCATTCCCGGGCTGATCAATACCCATCACCATATGTACCAGAGCCTGACACGGGTCATTCCTCCCGCCCAGGATGGCGAGCTGTTTAAATGGATCAGCAACCTTTATCCCATCTGGCAGAAAATGACGCCGGAGATGATCCGCGTTTCGACCATGATGTCGATGGCCGAGCTGATCCTGTCCGGCTGCACCACGACCAGCGATCATCTTTACCTTTATCCTGGTGGCTGTAAATTAGATGACAGTATTGACGCCGCCGCCCGGATGGGAATGCGTTTTCATGCCAGTCGCGGCAGCATGAGCCTGGGGCAGAGCAGGGGAGGACTGCCGCCGGATTCCCTGGTGGAAGACGAAGCGGCAATTTTGACCGACACCCAGCGGGTCATTGAGCGTTATCACGACGCCCGACGCGGCTCGATGCTGCGGATCGTAGTGGCGCCTTGCTCGCCTTTTTCCGTCACTCAGGATTTAATGAGGGAGTCGGCCAGCCTGGCGCGCAGCTATAAAGTGTCGCTGCACACTCATCTGGCGGAAAACGATAACGACGTTCGCTATAGCCAGGAAAAATTCAACCGTACGCCGGCGCAGTATGTTGAAGAGCTGGGCTGGGTCGGGCATGACGTGTGGCATGCCCACTGCGTGAAGCTGGATGATTACGGCATTAACCTTTTTGCCCGCACCGGCACGGGCATTGCACACTGCCCCTGTTCCAATATGCGGCTGGCCTCCGGTATCGCACCAGTAAGAACCATGCTCAATGCCGGCGTGAATGTGGGATTGGGCGTGGATGGTTCGGCGTCAAATGACACGGCGGATATGATAGCGGAAGTGCGTCAGGCGATGCTGTTGCAGCGGGTTGGCTTCGGCCCGGATGCGATGACGGCCAGGCAGGCGCTGGAACTGGCGACGCTTAACGGCGCAAAAGTGTTGAACCGTGACGATGTCGGCGCCATTGCGCCCGGTATGATGGCGGATATCGTCGCTTTCGATCTGAATCGTCCCGGCCTGGCAGGCGCCGGACACGATCCGCTGGCGGCGCTGGTCTTTTGCAATCCGGGAACGGTAGCTTACAGCGTGATTAATGGCAGAGTCGTGGTCGAGAAAGGGCAGATGACGGTGATGGATTTGGACAAAACCGTTGCGCAGCACAATGCGCTCGCCGCCACGCTTTATCCCTGAGCAGTGAAAATCGGCACAAAAGACGGTCAGAAAACCGTCTTTTTTACGAGCCGTTTCCAGAATTACGCCTTTAAACACCCATCAAGCTGAAGAAGTGTGCAGATTACGATTGCTACCGGGTGAACAATTCCTTAGAATGTCGCGTTCCTCAATTTAGAGGATCAAATATCGACTCGATATGAGTCGTTTATTTTTTCTACCCATATGCGAGATGCGGTGTTATAATGCTGCGCCCTCAATAATGGGGCTTTTATACGACCTGAATCAGGTCCCGAAGTAGTAGTTGACATTAGCGGAGCACTAAAATGATCCAAGAACAGACTATGCTGAACGTCGCCGACAACTCCGGTGCACGTCGCGTAATGTGTATCAAGGTTCTGGGTGGCTCGCACCGTCGCTACGCAGGCGTAGGCGATATCATCAAAATTACCATCAAGGAAGCAATTCCTCGCGGTAAGGTTAAGAAAGGTGATGTGCTGAAGGCGGTAGTGGTGCGCACCAAGAAGGGTGTTCGTCGCCCGGACGGTTCTGTCATTCGCTTCGATGGTAATGCATGCGTTATTCTGAACAATAACAGCGAGCAGCCTATCGGAACGCGTATTTTTGGGCCGGTAACTCGTGAACTTCGTACTGAAAAGTTCATGAAAATTATCTCTCTGGCACCAGAAGTACTCTAAGGAGCGAAAAATGGCAGCTAAAATCCGTCGCGATGACGAAGTTATCGTGCTGACCGGCAAAGATAAAGGTAAGCGCGGTAAAGTTAAGAATGTCCTGTCTTCTGGCAAGGTCATTGTTGAAGGTATCAACCTGGTGAAGAAACATCAGAAGCCGGTTCCGGCTCTGAACCAACCAGGTGGCATCGTTGAAAAAGAAGCCGCTATTCAGGTTTCCAACGTTGCGCTTTACAACACTGCCACCGGCAAGGCTGACCGTGTAGGCTTTAGATTCGAAGACGGCAAAAAAGTCCGTTTCTTCAAGTCTAACAGCGAAACTATCAAGTAATTTGGAGTAGTACGATGGCGAAACTGCATGATTACTACAAAGACGAAGTAGTTAAGAAACTCATGACTGAGTTTAACTACAATTCTGTCATGCAAGTCCCTCGGGTCGAGAAGATCACCCTGAACATGGGTGTTGGTGAAGCGATCGCTGACAAGAAACTGCTGGATAACGCAGCAGCTGACCTGGCAGCAATCTCCGGTCAAAAACCGTTTATCACCAAAGCACGCAAATCTGTTGCAGGCTTCAAAATCCGTCAGGGCTATCCGATCGGCTGTAAAGTAACTCTGCGTGGCGAACGCATGTGGGAGTTCTTTGAGCGTCTGATCTCTATTGCTGTACCTCGTATCCGTGACTTCCGTGGCCTGTCCGCTAAGTCATTCGACGGTCGTGGTAACTACAGCATGGGCGTTCGTGAGCAGATCATCTTCCCAGAAATCGACTATGACAAAGTCGATCGCGTTCGTGGTTTGGATATTACCATTACCACTACTGCGAAATCTGACGATGAAGGCCGTGCTCTGCTGGCTGCCTTTGACTTCCCGTTCCGCAAGTAAGGTAGGGTTACTTCATGGCTAAGCAATCGATGAAGGCACGCGAAGTCGTTCGCGTAAAACTGGCTGATAAATACCGCGCTAAACGCGAGGAATTAAAAGCTATCATCTCTAGTGTGAACTCTTCCGACGAAGATCGTTGGAATGCGGTTCTCAAGCTGCAAACTCTGCCGCGTGATTCCAGCCCGTCCCGTCAGCGTAACCGCTGCCGCCAAACTGGCCGTCCACATGGTTATGTGGGCAAATTCGGGTTGAGCCGTATCAAGCTGCGTGAAGCCGCCATGCGCGGTGAAGTGCCTGGCTTGAAAAAGGCTAGCTGGTAATTACCAATTGAATCACGGGAGTAAAGACAGATGAGCATGCAAGATCCGATCGCGGATATGCTGACCCGTATCCGTAACGGTCAGGCCGCGAACAAAGTTGCGGTCACCATGCCTTCCTCCAAGCTGAAAGTGGCAATTGCCAACGTGCTGAAGGAAGAAGGATATATTGAAGAATTTAAAATCGAAGGCGACACCAAGCCAGAACTGGAACTGACTCTTAAGTATTTCCAGGGCAAGGCTGTGGTAGAAAGCATTCAGCGTGTAAGCCGTCCAGGTCTGCGTATCTACAAACGCAAAGACGAACTGCCAAAAGTAATGGCTGGACTGGGTATCGCTGTTGTTTCTACCTCTAAAGGTGTCATGACCGATCGTGCAGCGCGCCAGGCTGGTCTTGGTGGCGAAATTATCTGCTACGTAGCTTAACGGAGGAAAGAATGTCTCGTGTTGCTAAAGCACCTGTCGTCATTCCTGCCGGCGTAGAGGTAAAACTCGACGGTCAGGTTATTTCGATTAAAGGTAAAAACGGCGAGCTGACTCGTACTATCAACAATGCTGTAGAAGTTAAGCATGCTGACAACACTCTGACTTTCGCACCACGCGAAGGTTTTGCAGACGGTTGGGCACAGGCTGGTACTTCTCGCGCACTGCTGAACAGTATGGTTATCGGTGTTACCGAAGGCTTCACTAAGAAGCTGCAGCTGGTTGGTGTAGGTTATCGTGCGGCCGTGAAAGGCAACGCTGTGAGTCTGGCCCTGGGCTTTTCTCACCCTGTTGAACACGCGCTGCCAGCGGGAATCACTGCTGAATGCCCAACTCAAACTGAAATCGTGCTGAAAGGCGCTGATAAGCAGATGATTGGACAGGTTGCAGCCGATCTGCGCGCCTACCGTCGTCCTGAGCCTTATAAAGGCAAGGGTGTTCGTTACGCCGACGAAGTCGTGCGTACCAAAGAGGCTAAGAAGAAGTAAGGTAACACTATGGATAAGAAATCTGCTCGTATCCGTCGTGCGACCCGCGCACGCCGCAAGCTCAAAGAGCTGGGTGCAACTCGCCTGGTGGTACATCGTACCCCGCGTCATATTTACGCACAGGTAATTGCTCCAAACGGTTCTGAAGTTCTGGTTGCTGCTTCTACAGTAGAAAAAGCAATCAGTGAGCAACTGAAGTACACTGGAAACAAAGACGCCGCCGCCGCTGTTGGTAAAGCAGTTGCTGAGCGCGCAATCGAAAAAGGCATCACTGGTGTTTCTTTCGACCGCTCTGGTTTCCAATATCATGGTCGTGTCCAGGCACTGGCAGATGCTGCCCGTGAAGCTGGCCTACAGTTCTAAGGTAGAGGTGTAAGATGGCACACATCGAAAAACAAGCTGGCGAACTGCAGGAAAAGCTGATCGCGGTAAATCGCGTATCGAAAACCGTTAAAGGTGGTCGTATTTTCTCCTTCACTGCACTGACAGTGGTAGGCGACGGTAACGGTCGCATCGGTTTTGGTTACGGTAAAGCGCGTGAAGTTCCAGCAGCGATCCAGAAAGCGATGGAAAAAGCTCGTCGCAATATGATCAATGTCGCGCTGAACAACGGCACCCTGCAGCACCCTGTTAAAGGTGTGCACACAGGTTCTCGTGTGTTCATGCAGCCGGCTTCTGAAGGTACCGGTATCATTGCCGGCGGTGCAATGCGCGCCGTTCTGGAAGTCGCTGGGGTTCATAACGTTCTGGCTAAAGCCTACGGTTCCACTAACCCGATTAACGTGGTTCGTGCAACGCTGGATGGCCTGGCCAACATGAATTCCCCAGAAATGGTCGCTGCCAAGCGTGGCAAATCCGTTGAAGACATTCTGGGGTAATGACCATGGCTAAGACTATTAAAATTACTCAAACCCGCAGTTCGATCGGACGTTTGCCGAAACACAAGGCAACGCTGCTTGGCCTGGGTCTGCGTCGTATTAACCACACCGTAGAGCGTGAAGACACGCCAGCTGTACGCGGCATGGTTAACGCGATTTCCTACATGGTTAAAGTGGAGGAGTAACAGATGCGTTTAAATACTCTGTCTCCGGCCGACGGGTCTAAACACGCTTCCAAGCGTCTGGGTCGTGGTATCGGTTCTGGCCTCGGTAAAACCGGCGGTCGTGGTCACAAAGGTCAGAACTCTCGTTCTGGCGGTGGCGTACGTCGTGGGTTCGAAGGTGGCCAGATGCCTCTGTACCGTCGTCTGCCGAAATTCGGTTTCACCTCTCGCAAATCTATGGTTACGACAGAAGTTCGTCTGTCTGACCTGGCGAAAGTTGAAGGCGGGATCGTCGACCTGAACACGCTGAAAGCGGCCAACATTATCGGTATTCAGATCGAATTCGCTAAGGTTATCCTGTCTGGCGAAGTCTCTGCTCCGGTAACGGTTCGCGGTCTGCGTGTCACTAAAGGCGCTCGTGCTGCAATCGAAGCTGCTGGCGGTAAAATTGAGGAATAAGTAGCAGATGGCTAAGCAACCGGGATTAGATTTTCAAAGTGCCAAAGGTGGTTTTGGCGAACTAAAACGCAGACTTCTGTTTGTGATTGGTGCGCTGATTGTATTCCGCATTGGCTCTTTTATTCCAATCCCTGGTATCGATGCCACTGTACTTGCCAAACTGCTTGAGCAACAGCGTGGCACCATCATTGAAATGTTCAACATGTTCTCTGGTGGTGCTCTGAGCCGTGCTTCTATCTTTGCCTTGGGTATTATGCCGTATATTTCGGCCTCGATTATTATCCAGCTGCTGACCGTGGTTCATCCCGCGCTGGCAGAAATAAAGAAAGAAGGGGAGGCTGGCCGTCGTAAGATTAGCCAGTACACCCGCTACGGCACACTGGTACTGGGCATATTTCAGTCTATCGGTATTGCTACCGGTCTGCCGAATATGCCTGGAATGCAGGGCCTGGTGTTAAACCCAGGCTTTGCCTTCTACTTTACCGCTGTTGTCAGCCTGGTGACCGGGACAATGTTCCTGATGTGGCTGGGTGAACAGATTACTGAGCGGGGTATCGGCAACGGTATCTCCATCATAATCTTCGCTGGTATTGTTGCGGGACTGCCGCCGGCCATTGGCCATACCATCGAGCAAGCGCGGCAAGGCGACCTGCACTTCCTCCTGTTGCTGTTGGTTGCAGTTCTTGTATTTGCAGTGACCTTCTTCGTTGTTTTCGTTGAGCGTGGTCAACGCCGCATTGTGGTGAACTATGCGAAACGTCAGCAAGGCCGTCGTGTCTATGCTGCGCAGAGCACACATTTACCGTTGAAAGTGAATATGGCAGGGGTTATCCCGGCAATCTTTGCTTCCAGCATTATCCTGTTCCCGGCGACCATAGCTTCATGGTTCGGGGGCGGAACCGGTTGGAACTGGCTGACGACTATTTCAATGTATTTGCAGCCTGGTCAACCGCTTTATGTGTTACTCTATGCGACTGCAATCATCTTCTTCTGTTTCTTCTATACGGCGTTGGTTTTCAACCCGCGTGAAACAGCAGATAACCTGAAGAAGTCTGGTGCATTTGTACCAGGAATTCGTCCGGGAGAACAGACGGCGAAGTACATCGATAAAGTAATGACTCGCCTCACGTTAGTGGGTGCGCTCTACATTACTTTCATCTGCCTAATCCCGGAGTTCATGCGTGATGCGATGAAAGTTCCATTCTACTTCGGCGGTACTTCACTGCTGATCGTAGTTGTTGTCATCATGGACTTTATGGCTCAAGTGCAAACTCTGATGATGTCCAGTCAATACGAGTCTGCATTGAAGAAAGCAAACCTGAAGGGCTACGGCCGTTAATTCAGGCGCTTGAGAAGTTACGGAGAGTAAAAATGAAAGTTCGTGCTTCCGTCAAGAAATTATGTCGTAACTGCAAAATCATCCGTCGTGATGGTGTCGTACGTGTGATTTGCAGCGCCGAGCCTAAGCATAAACAGCGTCAGGGCTAATATTTTTCTTGCAAAGTCGGGTTGAGCTGGCTAGATTAGCCAGCCAATCTTTTGTATGTCTATGCGTTTCCATTTGAGTATCCTGAAAACGGGCTTTTCAGCATGGGGCGCATATTTAAATAGTAGGAGTGCATAGTGGCCCGTATAGCAGGCATTAACATTCCTGATCATAAACATACTGTTATCGCACTAACCGCGATCTTCGGTATCGGCAAGACCCGCTCACAGGCTATCTGTGCATCAACGGGAATCGCTGAAAATGTTAAGATCAGTGAGCTGTCTGAAGAACAAATCGACATTCTGCGTGACGCAGTTGCAAAGTTTGTTGTTGAAGGCGATCTGCGTCGTGAAGTCACCCTGAGCATCAAGCGTCTGATGGACCTTGGTTGCTATCGTGGTTTACGTCATCGTCGTGGTCTTCCAGTGCGCGGTCAGCGTACCAAGACCAACGCACGTACCCGTAAGGGTCCGCGTAAACCGATCAAGAAATAATCGGGGTGATTGAATAATGGCAAAGGCACCAGTTCGTGCACGCAAGCGTGTAAGAAAGCAAGTCTCTGATGGCGTGGCTCATGTCCATGCATCTTTCAACAACACCATCGTGACCATTACCGATCGTCAGGGTAACGCGCTGGGTTGGGCAACAGCCGGTGGTTCCGGTTTCCGTGGTTCTCGTAAATCTACGCCGTTCGCTGCACAGGTTGCCGCTGAACGTTGCGCAGACGCCGTGAAAGAGTACGGTATTAAGAACCTGGAAGTTATGGTTAAGGGTCCTGGTCCAGGCCGCGAATCAACGATTCGTGCTCTGAACGCTGCTGGTTTCCGCATCACTAATATTACTGATGTGACTCCGATCCCTCACAACGGTTGTCGTCCGCCGAAAAAACGCCGCGTATAACGCTCGTTTTTTAGGAATGTTGGAGAAAGAAAATGGCAAGATATTTGGGTCCTAAGCTCAAGCTGAGCCGTCGTGAAGGTACAGACCTCTTCCTGAAGTCTGGCGTTCGCGCGATTGATACCAAGTGTAAGATTGAACAAGCCCCTGGCCAGCACGGTGCGCGTAAACCGCGTCTGTCTGACTATGGCGTACAGTTACGTGAAAAGCAAAAAGTTCGTCGTATCTACGGCGTGCTGGAGCGTCAGTTCCGTAACTATTATAAAGAAGCAGCACGTCTGAAAGGCAACACCGGTGAAAACCTGTTAGCTCTGCTGGAAGGTCGTCTGGATAACGTTGTTTACCGTATGGGCTTTGGCGCCACTCGTGCAGAAGCACGTCAGCTGGTTAGCCACAAATCCATCATGGTAAATGGTCGCGTTGTTAGCATCGCTTCTTATCAGGTAACTCCGAATGACGTTGTTAGCATCCGTGAGAAAGCCAAAAAGCAGTCTCGCGTGAAAGCCGCTCTGGAGCTGGCTGAGCAGCGTGAAAAGCCAACCTGGCTGGAAGTTGATGCAACTAAGATGGAAGGTGTGTTCAAACGTATTCCTGAACGTACCGATCTGTCTGCGGACATTAACGAACACCTGATCGTCGAGCTTTACTCCAAGTAAAGCTTAGTACCAAAGAGAGGACACAATGCAGGGTTCTGTGACAGAGTTTCTAAAACCGCGCCTGGTAGATATCGAGCAAGTGAGTTCGACGCACGCCAAGGTGACCCTTGAGCCTTTAGAGCGTGGCTTTGGCCATACTCTTGGTAACGCACTGCGCCGTATTCTGCTTTCATCAATGCCGGGTTGCGCGGTGACCGAGGTTGAAATTGATGGTGTACTACATGAGTACAGCACCAAAGAGGGCGTACAGGAAGATATCCTGGAAATCCTGCTCAACCTGAAAGGGCTGGCGGTAAGAGTTCAGGGGAAAGATGAAGTTATTCTTACTCTGAATAAATCTGGCATTGGCCCTGTGACTGCAGCCGATATCACCCATGATGGTGATGTCGAAATCGTCAAGCCGCAGCACGTGATCTGCCACCTGACTGATGAGAACGCGGCTATCAGCATGCGTATCAAAGTTCAGCGCGGTCGTGGTTATGTGCCGGCTTCTGCCCGAATTCATTCGGAAGAAGATGAGCGCCCGATCGGTCGTCTGTTGGTCGACGCCTGCTACAGCCCTGTAGAGCGTATTGCCTACAATGTTGAAGCAGCGCGTGTAGAACAGCGTACTGACCTGGACAAGCTGGTCATCGAAATGGAAACCAACGGCACTATCGATCCTGAAGAAGCGATCCGCCGTGCGGCAACCATTCTGGCTGAACAACTGGAAGCTTTCGTTGACTTACGTGATGTACGTCAGCCGGAAGTGAAAGAAGAGAAACCAGAATTCGATCCGATCCTGCTGCGCCCTGTTGACGATCTGGAATTGACTGTCCGCTCTGCTAACTGCCTTAAGGCAGAAGCTATCCACTACATCGGTGATCTGGTACAGCGTACCGAGGTTGAGCTGCTTAAAACGCCTAACCTTGGTAAAAAATCTCTTACCGAGATTAAAGACGTGCTGGCTTCTCGTGGTCTGTCTCTGGGCATGCGCCTGGAAAACTGGCCGCCCGCTAGCATCGCTGATGAATAACCCGATCACAGGTTAAGGTTTCACTGAGAAGGATAAGGTCATGCGCCATCGTAAGAGTGGTCGTCAACTGAACCGCAACAGCAGCCATCGCCAGGCTATGTTCCGCAACATGGCAGGCTCTTTGGTTCGTCATGAAATCATCAAGACGACCCTGCCAAAAGCGAAAGAGCTGCGTCGTGTAGTTGAGCCGCTGATTACTCTTGCCAAGACCGACAGCGTAGCTAATCGTCGTCTGGCATTCGCCCGCACTCGTGATAACGAGATCGTGGCAAAACTGTTTAACGAGCTGGGCCCGCGTTTCGCGAGCCGTGCCGGTGGATACACTCGTATTCTGAAGTGTGGCTTCCGCGCTGGTGACAACGCTCCGATGGCTTACATCGAGCTGGTTGATCGTCCAGAAGCTCAAGCAGAAGCAGCAGAGTAATATCTGCCGCAATCTGGAAAAACCGGGCGTATGCCCGGTTTTTTTATATCTGAAATTTCCCCTCCCTTTTACAACGCGCTATCCTGTTTGTTCTTTCCCCCGTCCACGAGGTCATGATGTGGTTATTTGACCAGCTGGTAGAACAGCACATTGCTGAAGCCCAAAAAAAGGGTGAATTCGATAATCTGCCCGGCAGCGGTAAAAAGCTGGCGCTGGATGACGACAGTCACGTGCCGCCCGAACTGCGCGCGGCGTATCGCCTGATGAAGAATTCCGGTTTTCTCCCGCCCGAGCTGGAAATGCGTCGCGAAGCGGTGGAGCTCAACGAACTGCTTGCCGGTATCGAACCCACGGATGAGCGCTATGCTCAACATGCTAAACACCTCGCGCTTTTAGAAAGCAAGCTCAGGCAGGCAGGGATGAGTACCGACTTCCTCAGGAGCGAGTATGGCGGGCAATTACAGCAGCGGCTTTTTGGAGAAAAGGCATGTATAAAATAGGTCAGCTGGCGAAACTGGCGGACGTAACGCCCGATACGATCCGCTATTATGAAAAGCAGCAAATGATGGATCATGAGATCCGCACGGAAGGCGGTTTCCGGCTCTATAGCCAGAACGATCTTCAGCGGCTGCGGTTTATTCGTTATGGCAGACAGCTGGGCTTTAGCCTGGAAGCCATTCGTGAACTGCTTTCAATCCGCATCGATCCTGAACACCATACCTGTCAGGAGTCGAAAACTATTGTGCAAACGAGACTGCAGGAAGTCGAAAGCATGATCGCTGAACTGCAACATATGCAGCGTTCACTGACCAGGCTGAATGATGCCTGCTGCGGGACGGCTCACAGCAGCGTTTACTGCTCCATACTGGAAGCGTTAGAAAAAGGCGCGCTGGCCCCGACGGCGGATTGATCTTTTGCCGTTTGAGTTCTATATTCATTGCCGATTCAACCATAAGGAAGGTATATGACTAAATATCAGCACAAGAAAGGCACCATTCGCGATAACGCGCTGGAGGCTTTACTACACGATCCGCTGTTCAAAACGCGTATCGAAGCGAATAAAAAAGGCAAAGGCAGCTATCGGCGTAAGGACAAGCACGTAGCCCGGGAGGCCAGTGGTAAAGCAGACTTTACCACTGGCCTTCTGCTTTCAGGCCATAAAAAAACCGCCCTGGAAGGCGGTTCTTTTTTTACTGGTGCTGTCAGATCTGACCGTTTTTCTGCTTCAGCAAATCACGGATTTCAGTCAGCAGCGTTTCTTCCGCGCTGATTTTAGGCGCAGGCTTTTCAACTTCTTTCTTCTTGTGCAGCTTGTTCATCAGCTTAATAGCCAGGAAGATAGCGAAAGCCACGATGATAAAATCAAAAACGTTCTGTAGGAAGATACCGTACTGCATCACAACCGCAGGCGCATCGCCGACGGCAGGTTTCAGTACCCAGCCAAACTGTTTAAAGTCTATTCCACCAATCAATAATCCCAGCGGCGGCATAATAATGTTCGCCACTAAAGAAGAAACGATCTTACCGAATGCGGCACCAATAATTACACCGACCGCCAGATCGACAACGTTGCCGCGCATAGCGAAATCGCGAAACTCTTTGAATAAACTCATTGTTATCTCCTTTCCTGTGCCAGTGAGTAAGTCTAACAAACGAACCGGCTTTTGCCATGTTAACGGCGGAGAAAAACAAGACGGGTGAAAAGAGCAGCGCTAAGGGGTAACACGGCGCCAGTCCCTGGCAGCGCGAAGCGTTATAAAAAGAACGGGCTGGGCTGGAACAGTCTTTCCACGTCTGGCACAAATTTCTTGTCGGTCAGGAACATGATCACATGATCGCCTTGTTCGATCCGCAGATTGTCGTTAGCGATCATTACATCATCGCCGCGCACAACCGCGCCAATAATAGTCCCCGGCGGCAGCTTGATATCGTCAATCGATCTGCCGACAACGCGCGAGGTGGTTTCGTCCCCATGCGCGATCGCCTCGATCGCTTCGGCCACGCCACGGCGCAGCGAGGAGACGCCGACAATATCGGCCTTACGCACGTGGCCCAGCAGCGCAGAAATCGTCGCCTGCTGCGGCGAGATGGCGATATCGATCACGCTGCCCTGCACCAGATCGACGTAGGCTTTTCGCTGGATCAGCACCATCACTTTCTTCGCGCCCATCTTCTTCGCCAGCATTGCCGACATGATATTAGCTTCGTCGTCATTGGTAATGGCAATAAAAAGATCGATCTGATCGATATGCTCTTCGGCCAGCAGTTCCTGATCCGACGCATCGCCGTAAAAGACGATGGTGTTTTGCAGCAGCTCGGCCAGCTCGGCGGCGCGCTGCTGATTACGTTCAATCAGTTTTACGCTGTAATTTTTTTCCAGCCGCTGTGCCAGACCCGATCCAATATTACCGCCGCCAACAATCATAATGCGCTTATAGGGCTTTTCCAGACGCTGGTATTCGCTCATTACGGCACGGATATGCTGGCTTGCGGCGATAAAAAAGACCTCGTCGCCTGCTTCCACAATCGTTGAACCCTGCGGACGGATAGGGCGGTCCTGACGGAAGATAGCGGCGACGCGCGTATCAATGTGCGGCATATGCTCACGCATGATCGCCAGAGGATTACCGACCAGCGGCCCGCCATAATAGGCTTTTACTACCGCCAGGCTGACCTTGCCTTCGGCGAAATTGACCACCTGTAGCGCGCCCGGATACTCGATTAGCCGGTAAATATTGTCGATAACCAGCTGTTCTGGCGAGATCAAATGATCAATCGGCACGGCTTCCGGGATAAAGAGCCGCTCGGCATCGCGCAGATAGTCCGGCGCGCGGATACGGGCGATACGGTTTGGCGTATTAAAAAGAGAGTAGGCTACCTGACAGGCAACCATATTGGTTTCGTCCGAGCTGGTTACCGCTACCAGCATATCGGCATCTTCCGCGCCCGCTTCACGCAGCACCCGTGGATGGGAACCGTGGCCCTGCACAACGCGTAAATCGTATTTATCCTGTAACTGACGCAGGCGACCGGAATCCGTATCCACCACGGTAATATCGTTGTTTTCACCTACCAGGTTTTCGGCAAGCGTGCCGCCGACCTGACCGGCGCCAAGAATAATGATTTTCATTGTGCTTCAGTCTGTTCAGGAAAATGGATTAGGCCGGACGTGCCGGCCGCTACGTTATTTTTTTACCAGCTTCGCATAATAAAACCCGTCACCGCCCTGAGCATCAGGAAAAACCTGAATCCCTGGCTGCTTTTCGTCACCGGTATCACTCAGCGTAGCATCAGTATGACGCGCTAAGAATGCCGCAACCTGCAGATGGTTTTCTTCCGGCAGAACCGAACAGGTAGCATAGAGCAAAGTCCCGCCGGGCTTCAGATGTGGCCAGACAGCATCCAGAATTTGCTGCTGAATAGCCGCCAGTTCGGGAATATCGCGGTCGCGACGCAGCCATTTAATATCCGGATGACGACGAATAACGCCGGTTGCCGAGCATGGCGCATCCAATAAAATGCGATCGAACTGCCTGTCGCCGCACCATTGTTCAGGCGCTGTCCCATCGCCGACTTTCACTTCGGCAGTCATATTCAGCCGCTGCAAATTTTCGCTGACCCTGGCCAGCCGCTTTGCATCGATATCTACGGCCAGCACGCTGGCTTCAGGCGCGACTTCCAGAATATGCGTGGTTTTACCGCCCGGCGCGGCGCAGAGATCCAGAATCGTTTCGCCGTTTTGCGGATCGAGCAAGGCGACACAGCCTTGGGCAGAGGCATCCTGTACCGTTACCCAGCCCAGATCGAATCCGGGTAGCTGCGAGACCGGGCAGGGAGCTTCAAGCCGTAGAGCATCCTTGTGCACCGGATGCGGCTCGGCATTTTTACCGGCTTCCTGCAGCAGCGTCAGCCACTCTTCACGGCTGTGATGCTGTCGATTAACGCGCAGCCACATTGGCGGGCGCTGGTTGTTAGCGTCCACGATTTGCGGCCACTGCTCGGGCCAGGCGTTTCTGAGCCTTGCCAGCAGCCATTTCGGATGCAGGTACTGCTGATCGCCTTCGGCCATCGCCGTCGTCAGTTCCTCCTGCTTGCGCTGGAACTGGCGCAGTACGCCGTTGATCAGCCCCTTCAACTGCTGCCGTTTGAGTGCGACCGCGCCTTCCACCGTCTCCGCCAGCGCGGCGTGAGCAGGGATACGGGTAAACATCAGCTGGTAAAGACCCACCATAATCAGGAAATGAACGGCGCGTTGCTTTCCGGTAAGCGGGCGCTCCATCAGCTGACTGATAACCCACTCCAGCTGCGGCAGCGTACGCAACACGCCATAGCAAAGCTCCTGTAGCAGCGCGGCGTCTTTTTCCGCCAGCAATTTTTGCGCGACAGGCAGCACGGTGCTTAATGACTCGCCACGCTCGACTACTTTCTCAATAGTCTCGGCAGCCACGCTGCGCAGATTGGTATTTTTTTTCATAGGATCGCTTTAAATATCGCCCGACACGAGGTCGGGCGAGGAGTCAGGCAAGGATGTTGCCAGGATTAAACCATTCACGGCGGGAGTTCAGCAGGTCCTGCGCCTTCATGGCTTTTTTACCGGCAGGCTGTAGCTCTTCGATATTGAGAACGCCATCGGCCGTCGCAATCTGGATGCCGTTTTTGTCCGCCTGCACAATTTCGCCAGGCTGTTTTGCCACGTGCGGCAATACCGAGGCTTTCCACACTTTGACCGGCTGGTCGTCAATAGTGAAATAGCTGACCGGCCAGGGATTAAAAGCGCGAATGCAGCGTTCCAGCTGGGCGGCGGATAGCGTCCAGTCCAGCTTCGCTTCTTCTTTACTGAGCTTTTCCGCATAGCTAACCAGCGCTTCATCCTGTACTTTCGGCTGCGCGCTGCCGCTGGCAAGCTGCTCAAGCGTGGTCAACATGCCCTGCGGGCCAAGTTCGGCCAGCTTCTGATAGAGGCTGGCGCTGGTATCGTCCGCTTCAATCGGGCAGGCCAGCTTGTGCAGCATATCGCCGGTATCCAGGCCTACATCCATCTGCATGATGGTCACGCCGGTTTCCGCATCGCCAGCCCAGAGCGAACGCTGGATAGGCGCCGCGCCGCGCCATTTTGGCAGCAGCGAACCGTGTACGTTAATACAGCCCAAGCGCGGCATAGCCAGCACGGCGGCCGGCAGGATCAGGCCATAAGCCACCACGACCATAACGTCAGCATGCAGATCGGCAACCAGCTGCTGGTTTTCTTCGGGACGCAGGGATTTTGGCTGAAACACGGGAATGCCATGCTGCTCAGCCAGCTGTTTAACCGGGCTGGCCGTCAGCTTGTTGCCGCGGCCCGCCGGACGGTCGGGCTGGGTAAAAACGCCTACTACTTTGTGGCTGGACGACAGCAGCGCATCAAGATGACGCGCTGCAAAGTCAGGCGTGCCGGCAAAGATAATGTTTAAAGAGTCGGACACGGGGTTCCCTTCTTCAGATGTTCATCAGTCCTGAGCTGTCTGGCGATAGAGTTTCTCCAGCTTTTTACGAATACGATCGCGCTTCAGCGGCGACAGGTAATCGATAAACAGCTTGCCGACCAGATGATCCATTTCGTGCTGAATACAGATAGCCAGCAGGCCGTCCGCTTCCAGCTCATAGCTTTTGCCTTCACGATCCAGCGCGCGGATTTTCACTTTTTCGGCGCGCGGCACCAGCGCCCGCTGTTCCGGAATAGAGAGGCAGCCTTCTTCAATACCGGTATCGCCGCTTTTTTCCAGCAGCTCCGGGTTGATCAGCACCAGACGCTCGTCGCGGTTTTCTGAAACGTCGATAACGATAATGCGCTGATGAATATCGACCTGCGTCGCCGCCAGGCCAATACCTTCTTCGGCATACATGGTGTCGAACATATCATCAACGATACGCTGAATATCGGCGTTTACTTCCGCCACGGGCTTAGCGACGATGCGAAGACGATCGTCGGGATAATGTAATACCTGCAAAACGGACATAACTTTCCAGATTTGTGTTCAAGGAATAAGAGATTTATCCCTCTTATTGTAGACATTTCGCCTCATGATTGACAGCATTCCCGCTACGTTAACCAAAGCCCAGGGCAGGGATGGCACCGATGACGGCAACGGAGATTTGGCTGCGTCTGTCAGCCGTAAAGCAATTGTCCGCGCTACAGCGTGAAGCGATCGTCGCCAGGCTGCAATGCAAGACGGCGCTGGATAAAAATACGCTTCTTGAAGCGGGCCTGCGGGCTGAGCAAGCCGAGGCTTTTCTGGCTTATGACCGAACGGTCATCAACAGCACGCTCGCCTGGCTGGAACAGGATAACCACTACTTTATTGCCTGCGACAGCCCTGCGTATCCTCCTTTACTGAAAAACATCCACGATTTCCCCGCCGCCCTTTTTGTTCAGGGCGATCCGGCGCTGCTGACCACGCCGCAGATAGCGGTTATCGGCAGCCGCAGCTGCTCCGCCTACGGCAGAAACTGGGGAACCTTCTTTACACAAACGCTGGCGCTCAGCGGCATTACCATTACCAGTGGGCTCGCGCTGGGCATCGATAGCGTTGCCCACAGGGCCGCATTAGAGGTAAAGGGAAAAACGCTGGCGGTATTAGGGGGCGGGCTGATGAAAATCTATCCTCGTCAGCATCTTTCGTTGGCGAAAGCGATTGTTGCCGGGGGCGGCGCGCTGGTTTCTGAATTCCCGCTTGCCGCTGCGCCGTTCGCCTGGCATTTTCCCTGGCGTAACAGAATTATCAGCGGCTTGAGCCTGGGCGTGCTGGTGGTGGAAGCGGCCCTGAAAAGCGGCTCGCTGGTAACCGCCAGGCTGGCTTTAGAGCAAAATCGTGATGTTTATGCGTTGCCTGGCGCAATCGGCAATCCCGGTAGTGAAGGCACGCACTGGCTTATTCAGCAGGGCGCGCTGTTGACCGCGCATCCCAATACTATCCTTGAACAGTTACAAAGCGATTTGAAATGGTTACCCCTGGCGAAAAACTCAACAATATATTCTGCTGTGGAAGACAATAGTTCATTGCCATTTCCCGAGGTGTTGGCTAACGTAGGAGATGAGGTTACACCTGTTGACGTCGTCGCTGAACGTGCCTGCCAGCCTGTGCCAGTTATCGTAGCTAAGCTGCTTGAGCTGGAGTTAGCAGGGTGGATCGCAGCTGTACCCGGCGGCTATGTCCGATTGAGGAGGGCAAGCCATGTTCGACGTACTGATGTATTTATTTGAAACGTATATTCATAGCGAAGCAGAGATGCGCGTCGATCAGGATAAATTGACGGACGATTTGACCGACGCCGGTTTTCATCGTGAAGATATTTATAATGCGTTGAACTGGTTAGAAAAGCTGGCGGATTATCAGGATGGCCTGACGGCGCCTTTTTTGCTGGCGGCCGATCCGCTTTCCATGAGGATTTATACCGAAGAAGAGAGCCAGCGGTTGGATGCCAACTGCCGGGGATTCATTCTGTTCCTGGAACAAATTCAGGTGCTGAATCTGGAAACCCGGGAAATGGTTATTGAGCGTATTATGGCGCTGGACACGCTTGAGTTCGATCTGGAAGATCTCAAATGGGTGGTGCTGATGGTATTGTTTAACATCCCCGGATGTGAAAACGCCTACCAACAGATGGAAGAACTTCTTTTTGACGTCAATGAAGGAATAGTGCACTGAAGAACGTCTTCGTGTCGTAAATGCTATGAATAAAACAGCGCTTTTCGCTGTGCGAAAAAATGAGCCTTGCCCACAGTGCGGGGCGGAACTGGTCATTCGTTCAGGAAAGCACGGCGCTTTTCTGGGATGCTCAGCGTATCCCGAATGCGACTATATCCGCCCCCTTAAAAACCAGGCCGACGGCCATATTGTTAAAATCCTTGAAGGCCAGTTTTGCCCGGTTTGCCAGGCGGAGCTGGCTTTACGTCAGGGACGCTACGGCATGTTCATCGGCTGTAGCCGCTATCCCGACTGCACGCATACGGAACTCATCGATAAGCCCGACGAAACCACGCTTGCCTGTCCACAGTGCGAGAAGGGAAAGCTGGTGCAGCGGCGTTCACGCTACGGCAAGACGTTTCATGCCTGCGATCGTTATCCGGACTGCCAGTTTGCAGTTAATTTTACACCGGTAGAGGGAGAGTGTGAGTTTTGCCATTTCCCTCTATTAATTGAGAAAAAGACCGCGCGCGGCGTCAGGCGCTTTTGTGCCAGCAAAGCCTGCGGCAAGCCCGTTACAGCAGGAAACAGCATTGAAGAATAACTACCCGGCAGGCTCGCTGGATGCCTGCCTTGCGCACTTACGACAGGATGCCGTCATCGCTTATCCCACCGAAGCGGTATTTGGTCTGGGATGTAACCCGGACAGCGAAACAGCCGTCATGGCGCTACTGGCGTTAAAACAGCGTCAGGTCGAAAAAGGATTAATCCTGATTGCGGCGGATTATCAACAGTTGCAGCCCTACCTTGATGAAACACAGCTGACGGCAGAACAGAAAGAAAAGATGTTCTCGTTCTGGCCTGGCCCGGTGACCTGGGTAGTGCCGGCGCGCAACACTACGCCTCGCTGGCTGACAGGGCGGTTTGATTCGCTGGCGGTGCGGGTCAGCGACCATCCCGATGTTCGTCAGCTATGCGAGGCTTTCGGCAAGCCGCTGGTGTCCACCAGTGCCAACCTTACCGGCCTGCCGCCTTGCCGCCACGCTGCGGAAGTTCATCAGCAGTTTGGTAAAGATTTCCCCGTTTTGCAGTCTGAGACAGGCGGACGGAACAATCCTTCTGAAATTCGCGATGCTTTAACCGGCGAACTGATTCGACAGGGATAAACAATGCGAAATTTTGCGGTATTCGGTAATCCGATTAATCACAGCAAGTCGCCACGGATCCATCAGCTTTTTGCAGAGCAGACCGGTATCCCTCATCCCTACGGTCGTATTTGCGCGCCGGTGGATGAATTCGATCGTTCAGTAGCGGACTTTATTGCTCAGGGCGGCGCGGGCGCTAACGTGACGCTGCCTTTTAAAGAGCAGGCTTACCGGCTGGTGGATGAACTGACCGAGCGGGCTTCGCTGGCGGGCGCGGTCAATACTATAAAGAAGCTGGACGACGGGCGGCTGCTGGGCGACAACACCGATGGGATTGGTCTGCTGACCGATTTAGAAAGACTGTCGTTGATCAAGCCTGGCGACCGGGTACTGCTGGTGGGCGCGGGCGGCGCTGCTCGCGGTGTGATCCTGCCTCTGCTGTCTTTGCGCTGTGATCTGACTATTACTAACCGCACGCTGGCGAAGGCGCAGACATTAGCTGAGCTTTTTCGGCAGGCTGGCGAAATCACTGCCGAACCGATGGACAGCCTGGAGGCAAGGCAGTTTGATCTTATTATCAATGCCACTTCCAGCGGCGTTGGCGGAGAAATACCGGCTATACCGGCATCGCTAATCGGCCCGCAAACCCGCTGCTACGATATGTTTTATCAGCCTGGCGCAACGCCGTTTCTGCACTGGTGCCGGGAGCGGGGCGCAACGCATAGGGCGGACGGGCTTGGAATGCTGGTAGGGCAGGCGGCCTGGTCATTCTTTTTATGGCACGATGTGTTTCCTGATGTCGCGCCCGTGATTGCTACTTTGCAGGCGGAACTTCAGGGATGAACCAGGCGATCCTGTTTCCCGATCGTGAATGGTGGGATGAGTCGGCGAACGCCATCTGCTTTCCCGCTTTGGTCAACGGCTTTCAGATCCTTTGCGCCATTGACGGCGAATCGCTGATCCGCCGCTTTGGTAAAGATAAAGAAGTAATAGAAAGCTTCCGCCAACATCGTTGGGATCTGGAGGAGGAAGCAGAAGCGGCGATCAAGGCGGAAAAGGAAGACACTCAGGGCTGGATCTGGCTTTCCTGAGCCAGATAGTCATCTTTCCATTTCACATAGTTGTTAGATGAATAAAGCAGGCCGCTGATTTCAGCTTCAGTAAGCGGCCGAATCTGTTTTACCGGGCTGCCTAAATAAAGAAAGCCGCTGGCCAGCCGTTTACCCGGCGGTACCAGGCTACCTGCACCAATTATGACGTCGTCTTCTACTATTACGCCATCCAGCAGTATCGAGCCCATGCCAACCAGTACACGATTACCAATGCTGCAACCATGGAGCATGGCCTTATGGCCAACCGTAACATCTTCCCCGACCATCAGCGGAAAGCCTTCCGGGTTAGCAGAAGACCTGTGGGTAACATGCAGTACGCTGCCATCCTGAATATTACTGCGTTTACCGATAACAACGCGATTTACATCCCCTCGGATGGCAACCAACGGCCAGATACTGACGTCATCATTTAACTGCACCTCACCAACCACCACGCTTGAAGCATCGACCATGACGCGTTCGCCGCATTGGGGATACGTATCTTTATAAGGACGTAAATTTCCGGACATAACTGCCTCTCATTTATAAAAGGATCCATGAAGCCTGGCATCCCAGGCTAATAACGATCAATAACTTCACTAAAATCAGCGCTATTTTTGTGCAAATTGTCCGTTATCACAACGATAAGCGTGAAAAATCAGCGGTCGAAAAGAAAGATCAAAAAAAGGGTTGTGCTATCCGAACGGATCCCTATAATGCGCAACCACTGAGACGGCACAACGGCTTACAGCCAGCGGCTCAGGAGGTTCAGGAAGCTGAATCGCCGGAGAAAACTTCTGAAAAAGAGGTTGACTCTGAAGGAGGAAAGCGTAATATACGCCACCTCGCGGCAGGAAGCGAAAGCACTGGCCGCAACGCTCTTTAACAATT
>NZ_JAUJUH010000008.1:0-257733 GCF_030484085.1 Erwinia wuhanensis | reverse complement strand
TCAGAAGTGAAACGCCGTAGCGCCGATGGTAGTGTGGGGCCTCCCCATGCGAGAGTAGGGAACTGCCAGGCATCAAATTGCGATAACCCCGACCTCACGGTCGGGGTTTTTTGCGTTTGTGGGCCGGGAAAAAGCGGCTCCGCAGCGGATAAAGCGCGCAGGGGCCCGGAATTTCCCTTTACGGCCCGGCACGTATAAAAACCGCGCTTTATTCTCTTCAGGCGGAACTCTCGCATCATTTAACTGCTCAAAATAAAAGTTGTTATCGATCTTCTGACTCGCCTCTGCGGTTATGCCTTCACCGAGCATTTATACCCTAATCCAGTTCCTTTTTGTCGTCAGAAGAACGCTCTCCTCACGGCAAAACAGCGCTAAAACGGATCTGCGTCACAAATCTATTCGTCTCTGAAAAAACATATTCTTAACATTACGCGGGTGCGGTTTACTGCTGGTTGCTGTTTCACTTTTGACGCTAATTATTAGCAAGGAAAAATGCGAGGAGGAATTATGTTCGATGCCGCATCGTCTAAGACAGACGCCGCCAGCACTTCTGTCATCACTACCCGTCAACGGATTTGGGCCATCGTAGGCGCTTCTTCAGGTAATCTTGTTGAATGGTTTGATTTTTATGTCTATTCCTTCTGCTCCCTCTATTTCGCCCATATCTTTTTTCCTTCGGGTAATGCCACCACGCAGCTGCTGCAAACAGCAGGCGTATTCGCCGCCGGTTTTTTAATGCGACCGGTCGGCGGGTGGCTGTTCGGCTATATTGGCGACAAACACGGGCGCAAAACTTCCATGCTGATCTCTGTTTGCATGATGTGTTTTGGCTCGCTGGTTATCGCTTGCCTGCCAGGCTACGCTGCGATTGGCGTTTGGGCGCCCGCGCTTCTGCTGCTGGCTCGTTTGTTTCAGGGATTATCAGTAGGAGGAGAATATGGCACCAGCGCGACCTATATGAGTGAAGTCGCGATTGAAGGTAAAAAGGGCTTCTATGCGTCATTCCAATACGTCACACTGATCGGCGGTCAGCTGCTGGCTTTGCTGACCGTGGTCGTTCTGCAACAGCTTTTATCCGATGAAGATTTACGCGCATGGGGCTGGCGCATTCCTTTCGCGCTGGGCGCGCTGCTTGCCGTTGTCGCGCTCTATTTACGCCGTTCTTTAAATGAAACCTCCGACAAAAAAAGCCGCACGCATCAGGATGCCGGATCGTTAAAAGGGCTCTGGAAGCACCGTCGTGCATTTATAATGGTATTAGGATTTACCGCTGGCGGTTCGTTAAGTTTTTATACTTTTACCACCTATATGCAGAAGTATCTGGTGAATACCTCAGGGATGGATACGCGCAGCGCCAGCGCATTAATGACGGCGGCACTTTTTATCTTTATGCTGATCCAGCCTTTGATCGGCGCGCTTTCCGATAAGATCGGCCGGAAAGGATCGATGCTGATCTTTGGCGGCATGGCGGCGATCTGCACCGTGCCGATCCTGACGATATTGCAAAACGTCCAAAGCAGTTGGGTCGCCTTTGCGCTGGTCATGCTTGCCCTGTTGATTACCAGTTTTTATACCTCAATCAGCGGTATCCTGAAGGCGGAGATGTTCCCGCCAGAGGTGCGTGCGTTGGGCGTGGGGCTTTCCTATGCGGTGGCTAACGCTTTATTTGGCGGATCGGCGGAATATGTGGCTCTGTCGCTTAAGGCGGCGGGAAGCGAGAATAGTTTTTTCTGGTATGTTTCCGCTATGGGCGCGGTTGCCTTCCTGGTATCGCTGCTGCTGCATAAGAAAGGGAAGGGGATGAAGCTTTAACGAGCCGTATTCCAGAGAGCATAGCCGGTGGCAGCGCCGGCTATATCCCAGCTGAAATCTTTCCAGCTCCAGCCTGAACCCGCTTCGCGACTGTCATAAAACTCCTTGCCCGCGCCCAGGCTGATGGAGAACAGCAGGCCGAAACCGCCGCTGTGGCTTTCATGCCAGTTCTGACGTTCGCCGTAAGCGGTGCCCGCCGCAGAAAGAAACGCGGAAGAAAAGAAGTGTTCCGCTTTATCTTTACCTGTCCAGCTGTCTTGGGCCATATGGCTACAGCCGGAACAGCAAAGCAGAATAAGAGGAAGCAAGCGCATAAAAAAAGCCCTGTATGACTGACAGGGCTTAGTATAGCTGGCTTACAGAATACGGCTGATTAGCCTGTCGATGCGAATACGTCGCAGGCGGCGGATCAGCTTTCTGACCTTGACCGGATAGTCCGCAATGCTTTCCAAATCCCGATAGTGTTGCACAACCGTGGTATGTTCGCGGATCAGTGCCAGCTCTTTTTCGCGCTGTGCGGCCAGTTCCTGGAGCGGGTCATGGATCAACACGGCGTTTTCCAGGTCAAGCCGCCAGGCGCGCGGATTGAGGTTGTTGCCGGTGATCAGCATCCACTCTTCGTCCACCCACATGCCTTTCAGATGGTAGCTGTTCTCGCCATCTTTCCACAGCCGCACGGTCAGCTGACCGCTGGTGACATAATATTGCAGGCGGCTGAGGAAGCGGCGCAGGTTAATCTCATACAGATAAGGCAACGCGCCGATAATTTTAAAAGGCTGATCCTGCGGGATATAGAAATCATTTGCGGTCTTGTCGCCGACGATGATTTCAACGTCTTTGCCCCGGCGCAGCAGCCAGATAATATTACGGACCAGGATCGCGGGCAGGTTGAAATAGGGCGTACAAAGCGTCAGCTTCTGCTCGGCACAGGGCATCAGATGATAAATGGTTTTATTCAACAGGCTGCGTTTACCCAGCCCGACCAGCGGCGTGACCGCCAGCTGCTCGTTGTTGGCGTCGCCTTCGAAATCATAATCGAAGCCACGCAGTTCCTGACGAAACTGCCGCGTTTCGTTTTTTATCTCAGGGCTTTTCGGGCGCTCGCGCTGATCGAGCCGGTGAACGGCTTCGGCCTGAATAAGATTGGTGTCAATCCAGTTCAACAGCGTATCGGCCAGCGTGGGATTGGTAATCAGCTGGTAGCGATCGTAACGATAACGCTCGTGCTGATGCAGATAGACGTCGTTCAGACTCGCGCCCGTATAAAGCAGCGTATCGTCAATGACCGAGCCTTTCAGGTGCAGAACGCCCAGCGCTTCACGAGTATTTACCGGCACGCCGTATACAGGAATAGCGATATCGGCATTTTGTTCGGCCATCTCGCAATACCAGTCCGCGTTGGTTGCGCCGCGAGAAGCGCCGATACGGCCTCGCTGCGCGCGATGCCAGTCAACCAGAATGCGGACATCCAGCCCGGACCGGAGGCGCTTTGCCTCGTACAGCGCGGAAAGGATAGCTCGTCCGCCGTCATCGTTTTCCAGATAGAGCGCCACAAGGCAGATACGTGTTGTCGCCGATGCTATTTTTTCCAGCAGCGTTTGGCGGAAGTCGGCAGGCGTATACAGCGTGGTAAAATCGGCAACCGACTGAGACAGTTTTGGCAGTTGCGCAAGGTGCTGTTGGTGCTTGTTACGTTTGAATTTAGACAGCATCACAGTGCGTTTCTTCTCTGTTCATGGAATAGCCTTTTGCCTTAAAATCATCGCCATAACCGCTAATGTTACCATCAGTCAGGCGGGATGTGGGCAGTTTTACGTTTCCAGACATTAACCGTTTTCCTGTAGCGTCAGGGAGAGCGCGACAATACCGTCCTCAAGCTGGATATCGACGGTAAAACCCAGCTTGCGCGCCAGCGCTATCATGCCGCGATTATTCGGCATAGTAATGCCGTTGAGCTTCAGCAGACCATGTTGACGGGTATAGTCGATCATCTTTTCCAGCAGCTGACGCCCCAGGCCCAGCCCCTTCAAATCGGAACGCACCAGCACCGAAAACTCGGCGTCCACGTTGTCGGCGTCAGAGACCGCGCGGGTTACGCCGACGATCTCATGCTGACGCACCGCAACGATCGCCATCTCCCGATCGTAGTCGATCTGGGTCATGTTAGCCAAATCATCATGGGTGAACTCATTGATCTCGCTAAAGTAGCGATAATAAAGATCTTCTTTCGTCACCTGAGCAATAAACTGCTGTAGCAGTGGCTCATCTTCCGGCAGGATGGGCCGGAACAGCAGCGGTTCACCGTTTTTCAGCTGTGCCTGTTCTTCCAGCTGGTGCGGATACGGACGGATAGCCAGGCGCGCTTCGGGATCGCCGTCGAAAGGCGCCAGCTGCATAGTGACATCCAGTAACGAGAAGGTTTCGCCTGCCGCCAGCAAAGGATGGATATCAAGCCGCCTGATCTCCGGACAGTCCACGATCAGGTTGGACACCTGCACCAAAACCCGGCTAAGGCCCGAAATATCCAGCGGCGAAAGCGCGCTGCGTCCGCGTATTTTACCATTTTTAATGGCCTGAATAATCAGATAGCGGGCGAGCGCCATATTCAGCGGCGGCAAGGCTACGGCGGCCTGCCGCTCTGCCTGCCACTCAATGCCGCCTTCGCCCAGCATAATCACCGGCCCGAATACGGGATCCTGCTCCATCACGATACGCAGCTCCTGAGCGCCGGCGCGGTTGGCCATGCTCTGCACCAGCAGCCCGTCGATACGCGCCTGCGGCCAGGCGAGTTTGACCCGGTCGATAATGGCTTCCGCCGCCTGCTGCACCTCGCCAGCCGAGCGCAGATAGAGCATCACGCCCTGGACTTCCGATTTATGTGGGATATCGGGCGAGCGCAGCTTAAGCGCTACCGGATAGCCTGCCTGACTGGCTATCTGTACCGCCTCCACGCTGTCGCTGGCGATCCAGGTTGGCAACGTCGTTAAGCCATAGGCCTGCAAAATGCCCTGGACTTCGTGGGTATCCAGCGTGGTCACGCCCTCTTTCAGCGCCAGGTGAATGAGCTGGTGGGCTTCTGCCGTATTGGTCGCCAGATCGGCCGGAAGCGCGGGCGTTTCGCGCAGCTGCTTCTGATTACGGCGGTATTCCACCATATGCATAAACGCGGTGACCGCGCCTTCCGGCGTACGATAGGTGGGAATACCGGCCTCGCTGAAGTGGCGGCGCGCTTCAGGCGCAGAGAACTCGCCGCACCAGTTGGTCAGCAGGGCGATCTGTTTCGCTCGCGGATGCTTTGCCGTCACCTCTATTAATCGTTGCGCGGTGAGGGTAGCGGGCGCAACGGCGCTGGGCGCGTAAATCACCAGCAGCGCATCGATATCGTGGCTGCCGAGCAGCAGCGACACCACCTGCTGATAGCGTTCTGGCGTAGCGTCATCTTTCAGATCCAAAGGATTGCCGGCCTGGCAGCCGTCCGGCAGACAGCTTTGCAGCGCCGCCGTTAACGCCTCGCCCAGTGTTGCCAGTTTGCCGCCGCGCGCATCCAGCGCATCCAGCGCCAGCGCGGCAGGCGCGGCGCCGTTACTGATAATCATCAGTCGCTCACCGCGCAGCGGCCGCATATAGCTGAGGGTTTCCACCGCGGAAAAGAGCTCGTGCATATCCTGTACCCGCAGCAGGCCTGCACGCTGTATCGCCGCATCCCAGGCGCCGTCCATGCCGCCGGGCGCGCCCAGCAGCTGACGCGCCTGCTGCGAGCGCCCGCTTTTAATCACCAGCACCGGCTTGTTTCGGGCGGCGCTGCGGGCTGCCGAGACAAAGCGCCGTGCGTCGCTTAACTGCTCCAGACAGAGCAGAATAGCGCTGGTTTTGCCGTCGCGCGCCAGGAAATCCAGCAGGTCGTCCACGTCGATATCCAGACTGTCGCCGAGCGCGATAAACCAGGAGAAGCCCAGCTGCCGCTGCTGCGCCCAGTCGAGAATGGTATTAGAGACGGCGGCGGACTGCGAAATAAACGCCAGCCTGCCCTGATAAATAGGCACCGGGGAAAAGCTGGCGTTCAGCCCTTGCCAGGGCGCAAGCAGTCCCAGGCTGTTTGGCCCGAGCAGGCGGATCTGCAAGCGGCTGGCGCACTCACGCAGCTCGTCATGCTGGCTGCCCGGCGAAGAGAGAATGATGCAGGCTTTGCAGCCGCGCTCGCCCAGCGCCTGGAGCAGGGCGATATTATGGCGACTGTGCGTGCAGATTACCGCCAGGTCGGGGGCAAAGGGCAGGCTGGCGACATCGGGCCAGGCCATCACGCCGCATACGGCCTGATACTTCGGCGTGACCGGCAGAACGGAACCGCTAAACCCTCCCGCCAGTAGATTGCGCATCATCAGATAGCCCGCGCGTTCCGGGCGCGGCGAGGCACCAATAACCGCGATGGATTTGGGGCGTAACAGCGCTTCCAGCCCTCGTTGACTCATAGCCGTCTCCTGTGCAGAAAAAGTGAGTTTAACGCCAACCGACGTCTGGTGCCGTAGCCAGGCCGCAATCCTCGGCATCAGCTCACAAATTTATCTGGTTTACAGGCTGCCAGACAGCAGAGATGCAGCACGCCGTTGATTTTTTACCTGTGCCGTAGAGAAATTCTGTAATAACCGCGTTGATGTTAAAAAGGTTAAATTCTTAAAGGCTGAACGTTTTTATTTTGACGGACCGGCGCTGCCCGATAGTTACTTTTTTCTCTCTCTCAATTATTACTCTTCGACGGGTAATTATTAAGATTGAGTAAGCAGTACCAGACGCGTAATAATATGTCTTCAGCGAATGTTATCCGCCTTTAAGGGGAAGTGTTTTCACTGATGAATATGAATTAAATGAGTCGTCTGATTTTGTTGGTGATGGCAGGGCTTTTACTTTTCAAATAAACAAGTACCCTTGGCCTGTAACAGAAGCAGGCGGCTCATTTTCCCTTACGGGCACGCGGTTTTTCCCCTTATATCGGTACCTTCTGGAGGGCATCAGCCTGGCCTTTGCTGAGCTAAATCACCATAAGGCTGCGCAAGGGGTATCCTGTCTAAATTAACAAGTAGTGGCTTTATATCCGGCTGCTGGTTATTTTTTTTGAGTGGTTTCTGCCCAATTAGAATATCGATATAATATGTAACCGATAGTCCAGAAGAGCCGGAAATATATTATTTTAAACACACATAAAACCCAGAGAGCAGAAAAGGGCGGCCAGTATAAAGGCCGCCCTTTTTTAATCGTCGGATGTCACGGCCGCGCTTTGCTGATGAGACGGATGGTGCGGCTTACCCGCCAGATAGCGCTGGCGAAACAGATCGAAGTGCCGGAACAGCGCCGTACCCGCTGCGGTATCGCCCGCCTGAAGCAGCAGCTCCGCCGCGACTTCGGCCGTACAGTGCTGGCCGTCGCCGTGCGACTCGCGAAGTTGATAGTTGGACGGGCGGCTGAGCGTCAGCGACATTACCGGCAACGCATCCAGCCACGGGCTTTTGCGGAACATCTTGCGCGCTTCGGTCCAGGTGCCGTCGAGCATAATAAACAGCGGGGGTTTACCGTTGACGGGAGGACGGTTTATCACCGGGCGATCCGCATCGGCGTAGGATTGCGGGAACACCACCAGCGGCTGCACGTCAGGATTTTTTACCGCGGCCAGCAGCCGGGGATCGGGCTCGGTGCGCGACCAGCCGAAAGCCTGCGTATCGGGCAGGATATCGGCAATCAGGCGGCCCGTGTTGCTGGGCTTCATCGGTTCGCTGTCAAACATCACCAGGCAAAAACGACTGCGCGCCGCTACCGGCTGTAGAGTCTCGCACAGGCAGTTCTTTTTTGGCAGCAGGCAGCGCTGACAGCGGGGGATACGATTGCCGCGAGCAAGAAAAGGACGGGTAGCCCGCGCAAGGCGCTCGGCGCGCAGGCGAAGAACGGCGTTTTCGATCATAGGAATTTATCTGGGGAAAACGCCATTCTGGCAGAAAAGCGGTAAAAACAGTAGTGGCCAGGCGAACCTGACCACCAGGGACTCAGAGGTTTTCGTCCAGCCACTCGTTGAAAGGGGCTTTAGGCATCGCGCCGCTGAGCATATCCACCATCTGACCCTGCTTAAAGATCATAATGGTCGGGATGCTGCGGATGCGAAAACGTGCGCTGATCTCCGGCTCCGCTTCGGTATTCACCTTCAGGAAGCGAACCTGGCCGCCGCGCTCTTGCGCAACGTCTTTATATACCGGCGCAAAGTTAACGCAGGGGCCGCACCACGGCGCCCAGAAATCCACGACAACCGGCAGATCGTCCTGTAAATATTTATCCAGCGTGGCGGTAGTGGCGTTAATGACCTCGCCATTGAAAAGCTCGTCGCCGCAGCGGCCGCACTTTGCGCCGTCTTCAATACGTTCCGGCGGCACGCGGTTGGTCGCCTGGCATGAAGCACAAACCGTATTCATGATACACCTCGGTAAGCGATCGCTTACTTTGTTATGATTAAGTAGCGGTAATTATGGTTCGGCTTTGCGTCAGCAACAAAGAGATTTGTTCGATGGGTACAATAGGTCGTGACTCACGCGATTTATGCTGTCTTAAAGGTCAGCACGGCACGGAAACGAGCCTTTAGCGGGAAGTTAATAGCTAAGCGGTGCCACATCAGGTAATCTGCGCGCTTCGCGCTCAGCCAGGTGGAGGGAAAATGAACGACGAATTTAAAGGTAAAAGCGGTAAAGTCAAAGTGATGTATGTCCGCGGCGATGATGAGAGCAGCAGCCGGACGGGAAATCCCCGTACCGGTAAAGGCGCGCCTCGTCCGGACGGCGACCGCCGTTCTTCACGTAATACAGAAAAGCCGCGTGGCGGGCGCGATCGCGACGTAGCAGGCGGTTCGCCATGGCGTACGGTTTCACGCGCGCCGTCAGCGGTAGATGACAAGCCCGATTACGGCGGCATCGGCGGCAAAAGCGGTATCGACCCGGAGCAGATCCGTCGTCAGCGTAATGAAGAAACGCGCGTCTATGGCGAAAACGCCTGTCAGGCGCTGTTCCAGAGCCGTCCCGACTGCATCGTGCGCGCCTGGTTCGTCCAGAGCGTGACGCCGCGTTTTCGCGATGCGCTGAAATGGATGGCCGCCAACCGTAAAGCCTATCATGTGGTAGACGATGCGGAGCTGGCGAAGGCGTCCGGCACCGAACATCACGGCGGCGTCTGCTTCCTGATCAAAAAGCGTCCCGGCATTCAGGTTCGCGAGTGGCTGGCTAAGGCACCAGAGAAAGATTGCGTGCTGGCGCTGGAAGATATCGGCAACCCGCATAACCTGGGCGGCATCATGCGCAGCTGCGCGCACTTCGGTGTGAAAGGGCTGCTGGTGCAGGATGCTTCGCTACTGGAATCCGGCGCGGCGGTACGCACGGCGGAAGGCGGCGCGGAACACGTGCAGGCTATCAGCGGTGAAAGCTTTGCTGAAGGTCTGGATGCGTTTCGCCGTGCCGGTTACGCCATCGTAACCACGTCCAGCCATCAGGGCGAGCCGCTGGCACAGGCTGCGCTGCCCGCTAAGATGGTGCTGGTATTGGGTCAGGAGAGCGACGGCCTGTCCGACACCACGCTGGAGCAGGGCGACCTGAGCGTTTCTATCGGCGGCACCGGCAACGTGGAAAGCCTTAACGTTTCCGTAGCGACCGGCATTCTGCTGGCGGAATGGTGGCGTCAGAACGCCTGAGGCGAAGCGGGCCGTTAAGGTTCATGAAAGCTGACGGTTAAGCCATTAAAAACGGGCCATTGCGGCCCGTTTTTTTTATATCGACTCAGTGCGCGCCGCCGCCGCCGCTGCCGGAGCCAAACGGCGGCCGCGCAAACCAGACCAGCACCAGCAGAAACAGAAAGACGCCAGCGGAAGCCCAGAAAATCTCGTTGGCGGAGATAATCAGCCCCTGATTAGTGATCTGCTGCGCAATCCAGCCTGAAGCCTGATCGTGCGACATCCCCAGCTGATTCAGCTTGCCGTACATCTCCTGCGAATTGAAGTTGTAAGCGTTCACTGACTCCGTAAGCTGGCTGTGGTGCATCGCCTCGCGGTCGGTCCACATTGTGGTAGTGATCGAGGTGCCGATCGACCCGGCCAGCGTGCGCGTAAAGTTCGACAGGCTGGACGCGGCCGCCAGCCGCTCCGGTGGCAGCCCGGACAGCGTGATGGTGGTCAGCGGCATAAAGAAGCAGGCCACGGCAAAGCCCTGAATAAACTGCGGCCAGGCCGATGCGCCGAAATCCATGCCGGGTTCAAACGTATAGGCTCGCCAGTAAAAGCAAACCGCATACATAATGAAGCTGAAGGTGACCAGCTTGCGCATATCCAGCCGATGGGCGAACCGGCCGATAATAGGCGACAGGATCACCGGCAGGATGCCGACCGGCGCGGAAGCCAGCCCGGCCCAGGTGGCCGTGTAGCCGTAGACCTCCTGCAGCAGCTGCGGCAACAGCACTATCGACCCGAAATAGAGCATATAGGCCAGGCTGATACAGAGGCAGCCGATGGTGAAATTCCGCGACTTAAACAGCGACAGATCGATGATCGGATGGTCGTCCGTCAGCTCCCAGACCAGCAGCACCGCCAGCGCTATCACCGCGACAATGGTTAGCGTGATAATCTCCGGCGAGCTGAACCAGTCCAGTTCCTTGCCACGGTCGAGCATCATTTGCAGCGAGCCAATCCCGACGATCAGCAGCACCAGCCCGACCGTATCAATAGGCCGGATTGCCGTTGCCGTTTCCCGATTGCGCAACGTTTGCAGCGTCAGGATCACCACTACCACGCCGATAGGCACGTTGATAAAGAAGATCCAGCCCCAGTGATAGTTATCGCTGATCCAGCCGCCCAGGATCGGCCCGCAAATAGGCGCGACAATCACCGTCATCGCCCAGAGCGACAGGGCGATGCTGCGCTTCGCGGGCGGATAGTTGCTGAGCAGCAGGCTCTGCGACAGCGGGATCAATGGCCCGGCCACCACGCCCTGCAGGACGCGGAAGAAAATCAACATGCCCAGGCTATTGGACATGCCGCATAGCCAGGAGGCGACGGCGAAAGCGGCGGTCGCCCAGACAAAGAGCTTTACTTCACCCACGCGCTTCGCCAGCCAGCCGGTAATGGGAATAGAAATCGCGTTGGCGACGCCGAACGAGGTCACCACCCAAGTGCCCTGCGAGTTAGAGGCGCCCAGATTACCGGCGATAGTCGGAATAGCGACGTTGGCGATAGTGGAATCCAGCACCTGCATAAACGTCGCCAGCGACAGCGCGATGGTCATCAGAACCAGCTGGGCGCCTTCAAGCGGTTTTTGTGCCATAACAGCCTCCCGCGCGCTCAGCCCGCATTTGCGTGAATGATATCGGCAATCAGCTGGTTGACCGGAGCCAGATCCAACGCCAGCGCGTCGCTTTCATAAGCGGGTTTCTGGCGCACGCTGGTGGCAAGTACGCTGCCGTCTTTATTGCTGGTGTCGATTTTAACCAGCGTCGACAGACCGATGCGCAGCGGATGACGCGCGACCTCGTCAGGGTTTAGCTCGATACGCACCGGCAAACGCTGCACCACTTTGATCCAGTTGCCCGTTGCGTTCTGCGCGGGCAGCAGCGAGAACGCGCTGCCGGTGCCCATATCCAGCCCTACGACTTTGCCGTGATAAACCACGTCGTCGCCGTAAATATCGCTGACAACCGTGGCAGGCTGACCGATACGCACATCGGCCAGCTGCGTTTCTTTATAGTTGGCGTCTACCCAGAGATTTTTCTCCGGCACCACGGCCAGCAGCGGCGTAGTGGTTGAGATCTGCGAGCCAACCTGCACGCTGCGCCGGGAGATGAAACCGTCAATCGGGCTGACAATCTCGGTACGCTGCAAAGCCAGCCACGCGTCACGCAGTTCGGCCGCGCTCTGTTTCACCGCCGGCTGATTCTCCAGAGAGGTATTCAGGATTGCCGCCTGGTTGGCGTTATACTGCTCGATCGCCACCTCAAGCTGAGCCTGAGCCGTAGCGACGGCATCGCGCGCGTGCTGTAAATCTTCGCGTCCGATCAGGTTAGCGGCGCCCAGCGGTTCGCGACGTTTCAGATCGGCCTGCGCCTGCGCCAGCGCGGTTTTTTGCAGCTCAATCGTCGCCTGATACTGCTTGCCGTTGATAATCAGCTGGTGGGTCTGACGCACGCTGGTCGCCAGCGCGGTCTGCGCCTTCTCGAAAGCCTGTTCCGCGTCGGTTTTATCCAGCGTTACCAGCACGTCGCCTTTATGAACGTGGTCGGTATCGTCAAACCAGACCTTGTTGACGCTGCCCGATACCTGCGCCATGACCTGCACCTGATTGCCCGCCACGTAGGCGTCATCGGTTTCCTGGAAATGGCGCAGCACGATAAACCACCAGGCCAGCCATGCCAGCCCGGCGATAACGAATATCAACGCCAGCACGATTAGCGCGCCTTTGCGCTTCTTCTTTTTATTGTTGGGTTGCTGCTGTGCTTCTGCACTCATAAGGTTCTCCACGTTCATCCTGGCAGGCTCCGGAGGCCGGTTCCGGATCCGAAAATGCCAGCGCAAAAGCGCTGGCATCAGTTGGGTTGCGGCTAAAATAGCGATAAGCGGCGGCGGTTGTGTCGCACAATATGCTATTGCGGGAAAGCTTAGCGAGAAAGGGCGGCGATCGTCTCGTCTTCGTCCATTTTATCCAGACGCGTCAGTAGTTTACGCGTTATGCCTTCCAGCTGGCCTTTTTCTGCCGGACTGAGCGCGGACCAGAGCAGCTGCAGACACTGATGCTGCGGCGGCAGCAGCTGGCGCAGAAAATCATGGCCTTTCTCGGTTAAATGCAGATGCAGACAGCGGCGATCGTTATCGCTTTCACGGCGTTCGATCCAGCCGCGCTTTTCCAGCTCATCGGCGATACGGGTGGCGTTAGTACGGGACGAGCCCAGCGCGGAGCTGAGTTCTGAAGGCTGAATACTGTGGTTTTCCTGCGCGTCGAGCGTGATCAGCGCCATAAACAGCGTCTCGTTAATCCCCTGTGCCTTGAGCATTTTGTTGCGGTTTTCCAGCAGCTTGCTCTGCATATGCATGCAGAGGCGCGTCAGCATAATTTCCTGTAAAGGGAAATCTTTCTGACGGTTAGCGCGGAAATTCAGCATCTGTTCAATGGGGGCAAACGAACTTTCCATCTGGGGGAACCTCATAAGTTGCAACTGGTATTGTAACGACGGCGATATAATGTCGTGTCTGTCGGCTGGCATGGCCAGCCAACGCCATCTCTAATGTCCAGGTCACTCCATAACCCAGGGCGTTATGCAGCGCCGGAACGGGGCGCTGCTACAGGTTCTACCTGTCATGCCCGAACCCGGAGGTCGGGCGAAAACGGCAAACCGGCGGGAGTGGGCTGCCAAAAAACGTCAAACCCAATCGCCTGCCAGCAGGCCGGGGTAATCAGCGCGGGGCCGGTTACCCATTATTGCTACGCTATAGCCGAAAAAAATTCCGCATAGCGCCTGCGTAACAAGGGATGCTGTACCGTTAAGAATTTAATAGTTTCAATCGAAAAAGTAACTAACCTGAATAAGTGTCAGGCTAACCATACCAGACTGTGTAAACGCTTAACAGGGCGGCGGCGCTGAAAGTGTTGCAATACGTTATCAACGGGTTAATCCGTTGTCAGCTCGTAACGGGAGCCTCGCCACCAGCTCAACAGGTTAAGCACGGTGATGAAAGCACCCACCGCGCAGACGCCGTGCCAGCCAGCGTACTGATAGGCGGCGGCCGAGAGCAGCGAACCGGCGGCGCCGCCGATGAAATAGCTGGTCATATAACCGGCGGTAAGACGGTTGCGCGCCTCCGGCATAGCGCGGTAGATCACGCTCTGATTGGTAATATGTACGCCCTGTACGGCCAAATCGAGCAGGATAATGCCAATAACCAGCGCAGTCAGCGAGTGACCGCCCATCGCGGTGATCGCCCATGAGGCCAGCAGGATCAGCAGGCCGACGGTGGTGGTCAGGCGAGCCTTACCTTTATCCGCCAGCGAACCCGCCTGACGTGCCGCCAGCGCGCCTGCAGCGCCCACCAGCCCAAGCAGGCCGATTTCGCCTTCCGAGAAACCGTAAGGCGGCGAAGCTAGCAGGAAAGCCATTGAGGTCCACAGCATACTGAAGTTGGCGAACGCCAGGCAGCCGATAACCGCGCGGGTTCTTAAGATCGGCGTAGTAAAATAGAGCGTGAAGATTGAGCGCAGCAGCTGCGGATAGTTAAGCGCTACCGACTGCTTATAACGCGGCAGATAGCGCCATAACGCCAGCGCCATCAGTACCATCAGCGCGCTGGCAACCCAGTAAACGGTGCGCCAGCCGCCCAGCTGTGCCAGACCGCCTGCAATGGTGCGCGCCAGCAGAATGCCCAGCAGCAGTCCGCTCATTACGGTGCCGACGACCTTACCCCGTTTCTCCGGCGCGGCCAGCGTGGCCGCCAGCGGCACCAGGATCTGCGCCACCACCGAAAACAGCCCGGTCAGCGCCGTGCCCAGCAGCATAAAGACAATATTGGTGGAAAGCGCGGTGATCACCATGCCGCCCGCTGCCAGCAGGCTCATCACCACAATCAGCGCCCGGCGCTCCAGCATATCGCCCAGCGGTACCAGCAGCAGTAAGCCGACGGCGTAGCCAAGCTGTGCAGTGGTGACGATAAACCCCGCTTCGTTAACGGAAAGAGAAAAAGCGCGCGCGATGGTTTCCAGTAGCGGCTGCACATAATAGTTGCTGGCAACGGAAAGGCCGGTGGCGATCGACATCAGGGCAACAAGGGCAGAGCTAAGACCGTGCTGAGGGGATTTCATGGTGATAATCAGAAATTTAAAAAGAAGAATAGCTTGATAGTAACCTGAAAAACTATTTTATTTATAGAATTATTTACAATTGGCGCGGATTGCCGCCGAAAGCGGAAAGGGAACTTTTACCGCAACGCTGTAGCCAGGGAAACGAGAGAAGAGGGCGCGTGTCCCGCGCCGGAAACGACGCGGGGCACGGCAAACCGATTATCTTCTTTCACATAGCTATATCGTGGCAAACGGGCCGCGTTCTTTCACGTAGCTATATCGTGGCTAACCGGCCACATTCTTCTACATAGCTATATTGTGGCAGACGGGCCGCATGCTTCCACAGGGCTATGGCCGCGTTCTTTCACATAGCTATATCGTGGCAGACGGGCCGCATGCTTCCACATGGCTATGGCCGCGTTCTTTCACATAGCTATATCGTGGCAGACGGGCCGCATACTTCCACATGGCTATGGCCGCGTGCTTCCACATAGCTATATGATGGCTAGCCGGCCGTGCGCTTTCCCTTGTATCAAGCGGGTTTTTATTTAGCGGCGGCGAGCGCGTCGTGGATCCAGCCGTCAAACTGCGCCTGATGCGCTTTGATCCAGCCGTTGACGTGCGCATTGATATCCGCTTCGCTAGACTGACCCTGCTGCATACGCGCGTTCTGCGCATTGATATCCGCCAGCGGCAGTTTCATTTCGGCAAACAGTTTAGCCGCCGCCGGATTTTTCTCAGCCCAGGCCTTATTCGCCACGATATGCATACTGTTCACCGGGAAGCCGTAATTAGCGCCGTTCGGCAATTTAGTATCCAGAGCCTTTTGCTCACCAGGCATGGCGGAAAACGGCACCTGTAGCCAGACGACATCCCGACCGGGTACCAGCTTGTCGCTGACCCAGTAAGGCGTCCAGGTGTAGTAAAGGATCGGCTTGCCTTCTTTAAAGCGGGAAATCGTATCGGCAATCATTGCCGAATAGTTGCCCTGATTGTGTTCAACCGTATTGCTCAGGCCGTAGGCTTTGATCTGATGGTTTATAACCGCTTCGCAGCCCCAGCCTGGCGTACAGCCGGTCAGATCCGCTTTGCCGTCGTTGTTGCTGTCGAAAAGCTTCGCCAGCTCAGGATCTTTCAGCTGGTCGATTCGGGTAATATGATATTTTTCGGCGGTTTTCTTATCGATCAGATAGCCCTGCGCCGCGCCCTGCACATAGGTGCCCTGACGATAGAACTTCGCGTCGCCGCCTGCCGCTTTATACATATCGTCATGCAGCGGCTGCCAGTTGACGGCGGTAAAGGTGGCGTCGCCGGCGGCCAGCGAGGTATAGCCGACGTTGTAATCCACCTCGCTTGGCTCATCGACGGTATAGCCCAGCTTTTCCAGCGCGCGGCTGACCAGCAGCGTCTGAAAGGTTTCTTCCGAAATGGTGCTTTGAATAGGTTTAACGGTAATGCCTTTACCAGGCAAATCGGCGGCAAAAGCCGGAAGGGCCAGCGTGGAGAATGCGGCGGCTAACAGTGCTGTCTTACGCATAGAAGATCCTTGTTATTCAAAAGGCGGAGGCTGGCGACGACGTAACGTCGCCAGCAGGCAGGATTAGTGGATAAATGGACGGGTGATCAGGCCTAACGGGCCGCTGGCATACCAGCGACGGGCACCGCGGCTGCGGCTGTCGCGGCCAACGGACTGCGTCAGGCGGTCAAGGATGATGGCGAGGATAACAATGCCTACGCCGCCGACGGTGGCCAGCCCCATATCAAGACGGCCGATGCCGCGCAGCACCATCTGACCCAGGCCGCCAACGGCGATCATCGAGGCGATCACCACCATCGACAGCGCCAGCATCAGCGTCTGGTTAACGCCCGCCATAATGGTCGGCATCGCCAGCGGCAGCTGCACCTTAAATAGCATCTGGCGCGGGCTGGCACCAAAGGATTCGGCGGCTTCGGTTAAATCAGCCGGAACCTGTTTAATGCCCAGAATGGTCAGGCGCACAATCGGCGGCAGGGCGAAGATAATGGTCACCACCACGCCGGGCACGTTGCCAATGCCAAACAGCATCACGATCGGCACCAGATAGACGAACGCGGGCGTCGTCTGCATGGCATCCAGCAGGGGCCGGATAAATTTGGCGGCCTTATCGCTGCGCGCCAGCCAGATCCCCAGCGGCAGGCCAATCACCATGCAGAACAGCAGGGCAGTCAGCACCAGCGCCAGCGTCACCATCGCCTGCGACCAGGCACCGATAGCGCCAATAATAACCAGCGAAATCAGCGTGGCGACGCCCATGCCGAAGCTGGATATCTGCCATGCGATCAGCGCAAACAGCACGATAGCGACGGGCGACGGCATCCCCAGCAGGAAGTGCTGAAAAGCGCTGAGGATATAATCAACCGGCACGCGGATGCCCTGGAACAGCGGACGGAAATGGCTGACGATCCAGTCGATCCCGCTGGTTACCCAGCTATCAAGCGGGATCAACGTTTTGTGAAAAGGATCGAGCAGGCTGAAATGCTCCGGCGCCGGGGCTGGCGTGCTGCTTAACCAGTCGCTGCTGCTGGCCGCCGCGTCGTGACCGCCCGGCGTTCCCCAGGCATCTGCGCTGCTGGTTGAAGCGGCGTCAGCGGCTGGCGTGACGTCAGAAGGGGCGGCGGATGCGCTCTGCCACGGGTCGGTTACTGGTGTGCTCATGGCTGGCTCCCTTCACGATCTAATGCCTGTAACAACATGCCTTTGGAAATGATGCCGATATAGTGATTATCTTCGCCAACGATGGGCACCGCGCAGGGGGCCTGTGCGACATGCGACAGCAGATCGTTAAGCGACGTATCGCCGGGCATGGCGACAGGCGTGGGCAAAATAGCCTGATCCAGCCCGTTGCCTGCGGCCAGCGCAGCTTTCAGCGAATCGGTAGAGACTACGCCGACAAACTTTTGCTTTTCCAGCACGTAGCCGTATTCGCGGTCTTCATCCTGCAACAGCTTGATGGCCGAACGCGGGCCAAAGCCCGGCGCTTTACGCATCAGCGCGCTGGCGCTGCGGCGGGCGATATCTTTGGCGCTGAAGACGTGGCTGATATCCACGCCGCGAAAGAAAGTGCGCACGTAGTCGTTGGCGGGATTATTCAGAATTTCATCCGGCGTGCCGACCTGAATCACTTCACCGCCTTGCATAATCGCAATACGGTCGCCAATGCGCATGGCCTCATCCAGATCGTGAGAAATAAAGACGATGGTGCGCTGGTGGCGGGATTGCAGTTTTACCAGCTCATCCTGCATCTCAGTACGGATTAAAGGATCGAGCGCGGAGAAGGCTTCATCCATCAATAATATATCCGGATTGATGGCCAGCGCGCGCGCTAATCCAACACGCTGACGCATTCCGCCGGATAATTCGTCCGGCCAGGCGTGGGCATAATTATCCAGCCCAACCTGACGCAGCGCCTCCAGCGCTTTTTCCTGCCGTTGCTGGAGCGGGACGCCAGCTAATTCCATGCCGAAAGCCGCATTATTTAAGACGGTAAGATGGGGCATCAGCGCAAATGACTGGAACACCATGCTGATTTTATTTCGGCGCACCTGACGTAATTCGCTGTCGGATATTTTCGCTATATCGACACCGTCAATAATGACCTGACCACGGGTGGGTTCTATCAGACGATTGAGAAGGCGAACCATGGTGGACTTGCCGGAGCCGGAAAGGCCCATGATCACAAATATCTCGCCTTCTTCAATGGCCAGACTGGCATTCTTTACGCCAAGCGAGAGGCCGGTTTTTTCCAGCAGTGCTTCTTTACCCATGCCTTTATCGATATACTTAAAAGCGCGATCGGGATTTTCCCCAAAAACCTTATAAAGATTTTTAACTTCAAGTTTAATAGCCATGTAATTATTTTATTCCTGACAAATAGTTAATTTTCTTATATTTCAATCGGTCCTGGTAAAATATGAACGGTCTATACCCTAACACACTCTCAGGCTGAGGCAACCCTTTGCGCGGCCTGGCGGAATTGATCCTGAGACGTGCATCTCCGGTAATGCCAGTAAGGGTAAGGGATGACGAGGAATTTCAGACAGGGAAAATAGTGCGATATTTATTATAAAAAGACGTCCTGGAAGAGGTAATTTAGCGGGGATTTTTCGCTTGTAGATGGAATAAAGTAACGTAAAAAAGGAGAATATCTTTCAGTAAATTTTTATTGAACGTCCGATCAATAAAAATAATGCCAGCGGACGGCCAGCCAAAAAGCCGCCCGCATTTATTCAAAAATTCCAGTCCTCATCTTCGGTATCCACGGCTTTTCCCATCACATAGGAAGAGCCGGAGCCGGAGAAGAAATCGTGGTTCTCGTCGGCATTGGGAGAAAGCGCGGCCAAAATAGCGGGATCGACATTGGTTAGCTCTGGCGGGAACAGCGCCTCGTAACCTAAGTTCATCAGCGCCTTGTTGGCGTTATAGTGCAAAAACTTATTCACCTCTTCGCACCAGTCCGGGCCTTCATACAGATCCGCCGTATAGGCCAGCTCGTTTTCATACAGCGCCAGCATCAGTTCCATGGCGAACTGATGCAGCTCTTTGCGTCTGGCCTTGCTCTCTTTTTGCAGCGCCTTCTGGTATTTGTAGCCGATATAGTAGCCGTGTACCGCCTCGTCTTTGATAATCAGGCGGATCAGATCGGCGGTATTGGTCAGTTTGCCGCGGCTTGACCAGTACATCGGCAAATAAAAGCCGGAATAGAACAGAAAGGACTCCAGAAAAACGCTGGCGATTTTCTTTTTTAACGGATCGCTGTAATGATAGTGTTCCAGCACGATGTCGGCTTTTCGCTGCAAAAAGATATTATTTTCGCTCCATTCATAGGCCGCATCGACATCGCTGGTGTGGCACAGCGTGGAGAAGATAGAACTGTAGGATCGCGCATGTACCGCTTCCATAAAGCTGATATTCGATATCACCGCTTCTTCATGCGGCGTCAGCGCATCCACCATCAGCGCCGGGGCGCCAACGGTGTTCTGAATGGTGTCCAGCAGCGTCAGTCCGGTATAGACGCGGATGGTGAGCTGCTGCTCCTGTGGGGTTAACCCGTTCCAGGCCGGAATATCGTTAGAAAGCGGAATTTTTTCCGGCAGCCAGAAGTTCGAGGTCAAACGGTTCCAGACTTCCAGATCTTTTTCGTCCTCGATCTGGTTCCAGTTAATAGCGTGCACGCGTTGTAGTTTCATCATATTTTTAGCGAATGCCTTCGCTCCCTTATGGTCAGGTTAGAGCGAGCAGGAAACACAGCCTTCGACTTCAGTGCCGAGCAGGGCCATCTGACGCAGGCGAATGTAATACAGGGTTTTGATGCCTTTCTTCCAGGCGTAAATCTGCGCCTTATTGATATCGCGCGTGGTGGCGGTATCGCGGAAGAAAAGCGTCAATGACAGCCCCTGATCGACATGGCGCGTCGCTTCGGCATAGGTATCGATAATCGCTTCCGGCCCGATATCGTAGGCGTCACGGTAAAACGCCTGGTTATCGTTGGTCATAAACGGCGCGGGATAGTAGACGCGGCCCGTTTTCCCTTCCTTACGGATCTCAATACGCGAGACGATAGGGTGAATACTCGACGTGGCGTGATTGATATAGGAGATCGAGCCGGTCGGCGGGATCGCCTGCAAATTTTGATTATAGATGCCGTAGTGCGTAACCATATCGCGCAGCTGCCGCCAGTCCTCTTGCGAAGGCAGCGTAATACTCGCTTTGGCAAACAGCGCGGCGGCTTCCGGCGTGCGCGGCTGCCAGGGCTGATTAACATACTGGTCAAAGTATTCGCCGCTGGCGTAGCGAGAGGCCGCAAAACCTGCAAACCGCTCGCCGCGTTCCCGGGCAATCAGGTTAGAAGTGCGCAGCGCGTGATAGGTGACGGCATAGAAGTAAAGATTGGTAAAGTCCAGCGCCGCCGGTGAACCGTAGTGGATGCCCTCACGCGCTAAATAGCCGTGCAGATTCATCTGGCCCAGGCCGATAGCGTGCGACTGCGCGTTGCCGTTTTCGATGGAAGGCACAGAGCGGATATGGCTCTGGTCGGAAACGGCCGTCAGGCCGCGTACCGCGATCTCCACCGTGCGGGCAAAGTCAGGCGAATCCATGGTATGCGCAATATTCAGCGACCCGAGGTTGCAGGAGATATCCTTGCCGATATGACGATAGCTTAAATCCTCATGGTATTCGGTCGGCGTATTTACCTGCAGGATCTCCGAGCAAAGGTTGCTCATATTAATCCTTCCCTTGATCGGGTTGGCGCGGTTAACCGTATCCTCAAACATAATATAGGGATAGCCGGACTCGAACTGGATTTCCGCCAGCGTCTGGAAGAACTCGCGTGGATTAATAAAGGTGCGGCGGATACGCTCGTCGGCCAGCATCTCCTCATATTTCTCGCTGATGCTGATATCGGCAAAGGGCAGGCCGTAAATACGCTCGACGTCGTAAGGCGAAAAGAGCGCCATCGGCTGATTGGCCTTCGCCAGCTGGAAGGTCACGTCCGGTATCACCACGCCCAGCGACAGCGTTTTGATACGGATTTTCTCGTCGGCATTTTCCCGTTTGGTATCCAGAAAGCGCAGGATATCGGGATGATGCGCGTGCAAATATACCGCGCCCGCGCCCTGACGCGCGCCCAGCTGATTGGCGTAGGAGAAAGCATCCTCCAGCATCTTCATCACCGGGATCACGCCGGAAGACTGGTTTTCAATACGCTTGATCGGTGCACCGGCCTCGCGCAGGTTAGAAAGCAGAAACGCCACGCCGCCGCCGCGTTTGGACAGCTGGAGCGCGGAGTTCACCGAACGGCCGATCGACTCCATATTGTCTTCAATACGCAGCAGAAAACAGGAAACCAGCTCGCCGCGCTGCTGCTTGCCGCAGTTCAGAAATGTTGGCGTGGCAGGCTGAAAACGGCCGGACAGCATCTCTTCCACCAGCGCCGTCGCCAGCGCCTGGTCACCTTTGGCCAGCGTCAGCGCCACCATGCAGACGCGCTCGGTAAAGCCTTCAAGATAGCGTTTGCAGTCGAAGGTTTTCAGCGTATAGCTGGTGTAAAACTTCCACGCGCCAAGGAAAGTCTGGAAGCGGAAGCGATGCTGGTAAGCCTGCTCAAACAGCGCATTGATAAAATCAAAAGAATAAGCGTTCAGCACCTCGGCTTCGTAATAGCCTTCCGCCACCAGGTATTGTAAGCGCTCACTAACAGAGTTGAACGTTACCGTATTTGGCAGCACGTGCTGTAAGAAATAGCGGCGCGTCGCCTCACGATCTTTCTCAAACTGAATATGGCCGTCTGCATCGTAAAGGTTGAGCATCGCGTTCAGGGAATGGTAGTCGGCCGTGGTTGGCGCTATGGGTGTGCTTTCTGTTGTTGCCAAAATTGGGTTACTCCCCTGGATACGTTGGCGATGTCTTCTTCAGTGCCCAGCAGCTCGAAACGGTAGAGGCACGGGACGCGGCATTTCTGCGCAATAATGCTGCCCGCCAGGCAGTAAGCTTCGCCAAAATTGCGGTTGCCGGCGGCGATTACGCCGCGAATGCCCTGGCGGTTATCGACATCGTTAAGAAACTGAATGACCTGCTTCGGCACGGCACCTTTGGCGGTGCCGCCGCCGTAGCTGGGCACCACCAGGATATAGGGCTCAGCCACGCGCAGCGGCTGGCCGCCGATCGGGATACGGCGACAGGGCAGGCCGGTACGCAGCACAAAGCGGTGCGTGTTTTCCGACTGGCTGGAAAAATAGACCAGCATGGCGTCAGCCCTGCGCGACGGCACGGCCCAGCGCGGCGATCTTATCGGGGCGGAAGCCGCTCCAGTGTTCGCCTTCCGCCATCACCACGGGAACCTGGCGATAGCCCAGCGCTTTCAGCGTCTCCAGCTCGGTGGGATCCCGATCGAGGTTGATCAGCTGATACGCAATGCCCTGCTTATCCATCGCGCTTTTCGTCGCGCCGCACTGGACACAGTTATCTTTAGTGTAAATAATAATGCGCATGATTCGTATTTCCCTTTTTAGGCGGATATCCGGCACGGATAAGGCTGACAGACTGTTGAGCAAGCTTCCGGGCAGAAACGCCGCATAACCATATATTGTGTGTTGGTTGCTGTATTAAATACTAGATGTGGTGTTTATCGATTGCAACCTTATAGCTTGTGCGCTTATCAGCGCTAAGCGGGGCAAAGCCTTGCCGCACCTGGATTTAGCGCGGCAAAAAAATTTCAGGCTTTTTGCATGGCAGAACTGAAAGGGGATTCGGCAAACGGCGTGGCTAAAAAACAAGCGGTACGGCGCAATAAATTCATGACGAAGGCCGGATGCTGATGGCCAGCAGAGGCGGGGCGAGAAATATCCAGTAAGAGGTTATTGGGAAGGCTGTCATAAAACAGCAGGTATTGGATATAGCTGCTAAAGCAGGGAGCGGTAAACCACATAAACAAGATGTCGTGTAACTGTGGCAGCAGAACTTGCCGCCCGCAGCCACTTCTGCACTCTTATCCGGCAGAATTCGCCGTCCCGCAGAAATAACAATCCCCGCATAAGCGGGGACTGATCAGAGCATACAGGCGTAAAATTAATCGCGGGAAGTGCTGGTCGCAATCAGCGCGCCAAGGAAAACGCCGATCGCTGCGCCGATGCCGACGCCGTGCCACGGGTTATCCCGCACAAAGGTATCCACATGCTCGCCTGCGTCTTTAGCGACCTGAGACACGCGGTTGCCGCCGCCGTTAAGCTTAGCGCGGGTTTCTTTCAGCAGCGCCTGCGCTTTGCTGCGCGCATCGTCAACTTCTTCTTTCGATTTGCTGCCGTAGGATTTCAGCAGGCCATCAAGGGTATCAGCCAGCAGAGTGACGTCCTGGTTGATATCAATATCTTCGTTCTTTGTCGTCCGGTTAAACATTTAGCGCTCTCCTGGAAATGATACGGACTATTTACTATAGACTATCAGAGAGATATTTCGTGCGTCGGGCTGCCGCGCACCCTGTTTCTGGACAATTCCGAAAGCCCTGCGCCCTGGCGCTAAGGTAAGGTGACGGAGTTGGCAAGTATTAGAGGATTAAGCATGTATCTACGCCCTGATGAGGTCGCTCGCGTACTGGAAAAAGCGGGATTTGAAATGGACGCGGTCACCGCAAAAGCTTACGGCTATCGCCGAGGCGACAGCTATGTGTACGTAAATCGCGAAGCGCGTCTGGGACGCACCGCGCTGGTTATCCATCCCACGCTGAAGGAAAAAAGCCACAGCTTTGCGGAACCCGCGAACGAAATCAAAACCTGTGAGCACTACGTGCAGTTTCCCATGTACCTGGTCGGCGACAGCCGGGATCACTACGGTATTCCGCACGGCTTCAGCTCGCGCGCCGCGCTGGAACGCTATCTCGAATCCGTATTCGACTGATCGCCTGACGGGCTGAAAGCGCTGCTTTACGTTTCCTGACGTTGCATTACCGGCACAGACCAGGTATAACACCTGGCCTATGTAGAAGTTTAGACGTCTATACGGATAACAGGATGCAGCAGACTCAGCAGGACAATACGCAACAATTTAAACGCAGCATGAAGGCGCGCCATCTGGTAATGCTTTCGCTTGGCGGCGTGATCGGCACCGGCCTGTTTTTTAATACCGGCTATATTATTTCCACTACCGGTGCGGCGGGTACGCTGCTGGCCTACCTGATTGGCGCGCTGGTGGTCTATCTGGTGATGCTCAGCCTGGGCGAGCTTTCCGTCGCGATGCCCGAAACCGGCGCGTTTCACGTTTATGCCGCGCGCTACCTCAGCCCGGCGACCGGCTATACCGTGGCGTGGCTTTATTGGCTGACCTGGACCGTGGCGCTGGGATCGAGCCTGACGGCCGCCGGTTTCTGTATGCAGTACTGGTTCCCCCAGTCGCCGGTCTGGCTCTGGTGCCTGCTGTTCTGCGCGCTTATCTTCCTGCTTAACGTTATCTCTTCCCGCTTCTTCGCCGAAGGGGAGTTCTGGTTTTCGCTGATCAAGGTCATCACCATTCTGGCATTTATCGTGCTTGGCGCAGGCGCGATGTTCGGCTTTATTCCGTTAAAAGACGGCAGCAGCGCGCCGTTCTTCCACAACCTGACCGCGCACGGCTGGCTGCCGCACGGCGTGCTGCCAATTTTGATGACGATGGTGGCGGTAAACTTCGCGTTCTCCGGGACCGAGTTGATTGGCATTGCCGCTGGCGAGACGGAAAATCCGCACAAGGTGCTGCCGCTGGCGATACGCACCACGGTAGCGCGGCTGATTATTTTCTTTATCGGCACCGTGCTGATCCTGGCCGCGCTGATCCCGATGGATCAGGCCGGCATTGTGAAAAGCCCGTTTGTGCTGGTGTTTGAGAAAATTGGTATCCCTTACGCGGCCGATATCTTTAACTTCGTTATCCTGACCGCGATTCTGTCAGCCGCTAATTCCGGCCTGTACGCCTCTGGCCGGATGCTCTGGTCGCTCTCCAATCAGAACACGCTGCCGCGCTGCTTTGCCCGCCTGACCCGTCGCGGCATTCCGCTGACCGCGATTTCCGTCAGTATGCTGGGCGGCCTGCTGGCGCTGTTCTCCAGCGTGATCGCGCCGGATACGGTGTTCGTCGCGCTTTCCGCTATCTCTGGCTTTGCCGTGGTGGCCGTGTGGCTGAGCATCTGCGCCGCGCACTTTTTCTTCCGCCGGGCGCATCTGCGCGCGGGTAAACCGCTTGCCGAACTGAAATATCGCGCGCCGTGGTATCCGCTAACGCCGATTTTAGGTTTTGTGCTCTGCCTGCTGGCCTGCGTCGGGCTGGCTTTCGATCCCGAGCAGCGCATCGCGCTCTACTGCGGGCTGCCTTTTATCGCCGTCTGTTACGGCGCTTACTACCTTACTCAGCTGCTGCAAAAACGCGAGCAGGCTAAGGAGACTCCACATGTTGTCGATTGATGCCGTAAAACAGCAGGTAGCCGCCGGACTGGTGCTGGATGGCGCGATGGCTACCGAGCTGGAAGCGCGCGGCTGCGACCTGAGCGACGCGCTCTGGTCTGCGAAAGTGCTGATTGAAAATCCTGAACTGATTTATCAGGTGCATTACGACTACTTTAAAGCGGGCGCGCAGGTGGCGATCACCGCCAGCTATCAGGCGACGCCGCAGGGTTTTGCGCAGCGCGGGCTGGATGAAACGGCTGCGCTGGCGCTGATTGCCCGAAGCGGGGCGCTGGCCGTGAAGGCCCGCGAGGACTATCTGGCCGCCGCGCCGCAGGCCGGGCCGCTGCTGGTTGCCGGCTCCGTAGGGCCTTACGGCGCGTTTCTGGCCGACGGTTCCGAGTATCGCGGCGACTATGCGCTGCCGCAGGCGGAGATGATGGCTTTCCACCGGCCGCGCGTGCGGGCGCTGGTGGCGGCGGGGGCGGATATTCTGGCCTGCGAAACGCTGCCTTCCTTCGCGGAGATCAAGGCGCTGATCGCGCTACTGGCAGAGTTTCCCGCCACGCCGGCCTGGTTTTCATTTACGCTGCGCGACAGCGAACATCTCAGCGACGGCACGCCGTTAGCTGAAGTCATCGCCTTTTTGGATGCGCAGCCGCAGGCGGTGGCGCTGGGGATCAACTGTATCGCGCTGGATAAGGTGACGGCCGCGCTGAAAGTTTTCTCCGCGCTGAGCGCGAAGCCGCTGGTGGTCTATCCCAATTCCGGCGAGCAGTACGATGCCGTCAGTAAAAGCTGGCACAGCGACGCCTCGACCTGCACGCTGGCGGATAACCTTGCCGAATGGCAGGCCGCCGGCGCCAGGCTGATTGGCGGCTGCTGCCGCACCACGCCCGCCGATATTAAAGCTATCGCCCAACGCTGCCGATAATACCTTCAGAGCTTTGCACCATAACGCCCGCAGCCGCCGGGCGTTATTCGCTGCGCCCAACTATTCTCACTATTTAACCTGGCAGGAAAGCTTATGAAACGTATTTTACCGGTGCTGTTTGCAGCGTGGCTGCTTGGCGGATGCGCCACTATCGTGGGCGACAAAACCCAGGATGTGAGCATTCAGAGCTGGCCACAAGGGGCAAAATTTGTGGTGCAGGATGAAACCGGCCGGGCGGTGGCGGAAGGCTACACGCCAAAGACCGTGACGCTGGCAAAATCGGACGGCAGCTACTTCGGCAAAAAGAAATTTCTGCTGATGCTGGAGCAGCCGGGCTTCGTGCCGCAAACCATTCCGCTAAACGAGAAGGCCAACCTCTGGTATCTGCTGGGTAATATCCCGCTTGGCGGCTTCCCCGGCTGGCTGCTGGTCGATCCATTTAACGGCGGCATGTACCACATCGAAGAACCGCCAGCCCGGATCATTATGAATCCTGTCGGTGCGCGCGGCTGACGGAAAACGTGGTGGCCCGCGCTGCTGGCGGGCCGGATAGCCGGAGCTACTGCGCTGTGGGCTTAACCATCGTATGCGGCGGGCGGTGCTTAGCCAGATACTGATGCTGGAAGATGCACATGCGGATGGTATTGCGGTACTCGCCGTTGATAAAAAACTCGTGGATCAGCTCGCCTTCAATTTCAAATCCCAGCTTGGTGTAGATGTGGATAGCCTTTTTATTCTCTTTATCGACGATTAAATAAAGCTTGTAGAGATTGAGAACGGAGAAACCGTACTCCATGGCCAGCAGCGCGGCCTTGCTGGCAAGGCCTTTGCCCTGATGGCCGGGCGCGATAATAATCTGAAACTCCGCGCGACGGTGAATATGGTTGATTTCGACCAGCTCCACCAGGCCCACTTTATCTTCCGCATACTCCACCACGAAACGCCGTTCGCTCTGATCGTGAATGTGCTTGTCATAGAGATCGGACAGCTCGACAAACGCCTCATAAGGTTCTTCAAACCAGTAGCGCATCACGCTGGCGTTATTATCCAGCTGGTGGACAAAATGCAGATCTTCGCGTTCCAGCGGACGTAATTTTACCGATTGCTCGGCCGATAAAGCAGGCATACATCATCCTTTGTTACTGAGGCACCAGGGCAAGCAGTATAGGGCGTGCAGCGGGCGGGAAAAAGCGGGAAAACAGCACCGCCAGCGCGCAAAGGGCTGGCGGTTGAGGAAGCGTTGCGGATCAGAAGTTGTAGCCGGCCACCAGATAGTAGCCCCAGCCGGTGGATTTCACTTCAAAATTACCCGTGCCGAAGTTCAGCTCCTGGCCATCTGCCCACTGGCCGCCGTTGTGGAAATAACGCGCCACCACGGAGTAGTGCCAGTGATCGTAAACCAGCGACAGCACGTGGCTGGAAGCGATGGAGTTGCTGGTGCGTGAAGCATCGCTCTTGTCGCGCAGATCGGAACCCCAGTCAAAGTTGGTAAAGCCGATATAGCTCAGGTTGCCGCCCCACAGCGAAGTCAGCGGCACAAAGTATTTCACCTTAAAGCGATAGCCGTCCCAGCTGTTTTCGTTAGCGGCACCGTAGTTCTCCCACTGGTATTTAGCGTACACGTTCAGCGACAGGTTGACCGGCGTGTGGGTATCGATATCGGTGCCCAGGCCCATGTACCAGGTGTTCTGACGGTTGTCGCTGTTACGGCCCATATCGTAGATATAGTTGTTGGCGAAATACCACTCTTTCACCGGCCCGATGCTCAGATCGGTATTGGTCAGTTTGTCGATGGAGAAGCGCGGTTCGATCTCCATAAACATCGGCGAGCCGTGGTCGAAAATGCCGTTGGCGTTGGAGTTACCGGCACCGAAGAAGTTGGTCAGATCCAGGTAGCCGTAAAAATCAAACCAGTCTTTTTTGGCGAAGGCTTCATATTCCAGATAAACGTCGTTGTTAAACTGCGGCCCGAACCGGGTGTGATAGCTGCCTACCACGTTAACGCTCTGGTGCCACCAGTCGGAAACGTACTGCGGCTGCTCGGGGGCAGCAAAAGAAGCGGTGCTGTATGAAAGCGCCATCACTGCGCCAGCCATCAGAGATTTATATTTCATTATATTACCACATGCTTATCGACCATTTTCTGCAGCCCGCGCGATGGTCTTATCTGTCGTTATCCGGAACGGAACAGGAAGGCGGTTTCAGTGCCGAAAGCGCCCGTATAAATGCCGGAAAAGTGTGCCGTCATCCGCGCTTAAGGAAATAGATATCGCTCACAGTTGTCAAACTCTGTTTCATTTCACTTTAATTAAAGTGTGATGTAGATCACGCAAAGGACGGAACTTAAGCGGGCTGTTGCTTGTCTGCGCCGAAAAAGCCTGTTTGTCTCCAGGTAAACGTTTGCCTGTTGAAGTAAGGGGGAATGCTGAGAAAAAGAAAGCGGTGCGGGGTAAATGTTATGAGGTTGTGTTATAAGATGATCTTATATAAAGGGCAGGTTTTTGCGCATTTTTTAGCCATGTAAAGAGAGCGAAGTTGTCAGGCGGCAGGTAACGGCCGCCCCTGTTTCACGCCATCCTGGCTGGCAGTACGGCGGCGGATAATTACCGCCGCTTTGGTTTGGCAGTCCGGCAGCGGCAGATAATTACCGCCGCTTTGGCCTTTCAATCCAACAGCAGCAGATGATTGCTACTACTGTGGCCTTTTACTCCAGCGGGGCAGATAGCTGCTGGAGCCTTTCACTCCAGCAGGGGCAGAACAGCCTCCAGCCGCCCGGCATCCTCACGGTCAATTGACGCCAGTGGCTGCGGCAGATTAACCGCTTCCGTCAGGCCCAGCCTGGCGGCCAGCGCGGCGACAACCCGCAAACTGCCATATTTTGCAAACAGCGCCCAGAGCGGGGCCAGCCGATCGGAAAGGTTTTGCGCCTCCAGCTGCTGACCCGCGGCGCTCAGCCGGATAATCCGCTGGCAAACCTGCGGAAACAGGCCGCCCAGCACGGAAAACCACAGCTCGCCGCCCGCATTCAGGCCTCGCGCGGCCAGCGCGTCGCCGCTGACGCCAATGGCTATTTTGTCCGGCAATAGCTGGCGCAGACGGTCTATCCGCGCTTTTGCCTGGGCGGCATCGTCCGGCACGCCGGGAATTTTAATAGCGGCGAGCCTGGAAAGCCCGGCGAGTCGACCATACAGCTCATCGCTGAAGGTAAATTGCGTGGTGCCGGGATTGTCATACAGGCACAGCGGCACGGAAATAGCGTCGTTAACGCTTGGATACAGCTGAAACACCTCTTCTTCCCGCAGCTTCTGGTAGGAAACTGGTGCCAGCAGCAGCGCTTTCGCACCGGCCTGCTGCGCATCTTCGGCCAGTTCCAGCACCTGACGCGTCCGCAGCGCGCCAATGCCCACCATCACCGGCACCTTTCCCGCTTCCTCGACGGCCAGCGAAACCACACGCTTTCTCTCCTCACGCGTCAGATAAGCGTAGTTGCCCGTCGAACCCAACACGCCAAGCGACGTCACTCCGGCTGCCGCCAGTCGCTGGATCAAACCGCGAAAAGCGCGCTCATCAATTTCTGTTTCATTCATTGGCGTTAAAGGGAACGCGCTGAGACCGGTAAACATAGAGGTTTCCTTAATAGCGTGACGGATAAACACGCAGCGTAGCACCAGAAGGATTTCGGTATAAGAGGGCAAACCGCAACGGGCATTTTCCCGCGGGTTCCGCCAGCTCGAAAGCAACATTTTTCCGCCGTTTAGCGCGCCCTTAATGTTGCCTTAATATTCCTGCGGGAAACTCTTCTCACCAACCTGAGGAGAACACTATGAAACAGCCGCACAGCCGTCCGCTAAGTGAATATACCGCCGTGATTTTCAGCGGCCTTGTGATCCTGGCTTTTCTGCGGGTTTGGTTCGCCGCCTGAGCCGCCGTCAGGAAAATTTTACCGAGGCGCGACAGCCGCCGGTTTGCGGCCGATTTTCGAGGAAAAACTGCGCCTTATGCAGCTGGGCAATGCGGCTGACGATGCTCAGGCCCAGCCCGATGCCGCCGTAACGGCTGTCCATCCGTACAAAAGCGCGGCTCAGCTCGCCGCTTTTGCTTTCGTCAATGCCCGGCCCGCAATCCTCCACCGCCAGCACCGCGCCGGAAACGTTTTCAATGCGAACGGTCACGACGGTGCCTTTTGGGCTGTAGCGATGGGCATTCTCAAGCAGGTTCCTCAGCAGGACGCTCAGCAGCGTGGCGTCGCCGCGCACCGTGACATCCTGCGTTGCCGCCACTTCCAGCGTTTGTCCACGCTGTTGCAGCATCGCCTGCATTTCCAGGCTCATCGGCGCGATCACATCCCGCATCAGCGAAACCTGCTGATAGTTGCCGGCGGTAAAGGATTGCCCGACGCGCGCCAGTTGGAGCAGCTGAGAGACGCTGTTGGTCATCTGATCCAGACGCTCGAGCAAAGGGCGCACGTTAACGGCGTGCTTTTTCTCTATCAGCTCCAGATGCAGCCGTAGTCCGGCCAGCGGCGTGCGCAGCTCGTGGGCGACATCGGCGGTAAACAGGCGTTCGCGCTCCAGACTGGTGGTCAGACGCGTAATCAGCTGATTAACAGCCTGGGTAACGGCATCCACTTCCCGCACCGAACGGGCACAGCTGATGGGATCGAGATCGTCCTCGCTGCGGTTTTCCAGCTGGTTTTGCAGTTCAGACAGCGGCCGCGTGATCCATTTCACCACCTGGAAACAGAGCAGCAGGGCGAGCGTAATCATAATCAGGCTCGGCACGGCCAGGCTGGCGACGGCCTCATGGATCTCTTTTTCCACGTGCTTGTGCTGGTCATGATTATGCAGCGCCGCGTCCACCAGCAGCTGGATCTGCTCTTTGCTTTCGTGCCACAGCCACGCCACGCTAATCACCTGGCAGAACAGCAAAATCAGGCCAACCGCCATCAGCAGGCGAAAGCGCATCGTGTTGCCTTGACGTTGAAAGAAAAATTTACTCATTCGTATCGGCCTTGATCAGGGCATAGCCAAAGCCGCGCACGGTGCGGATCGCCGACCGGCCGATTTTTTCGCGCAGGTTGTGGATATGCACCTCCAGCGTGTTGGTGGACGGCTCGGTTTCCCAGTTGTAGATATCGTTGTAGAGGATTTCGCGATGCACCGGCTGCCCGGCCTTAAGCATCAGCCGCGACAGAATAGCGTACTCTTTCGGCGTCAGCTCCAGCAGCCTGTCGGCAAGATGGATCTGGCGATGCGTCATATCCAGCGCCAGCTGGCCGAAAGTCAGCCTGCTGTCACCCTGGTTAACATGGCGGCGGATCAGCGCCCGGATGCGCGCCAGCAGCTCTTCCAGCGCAAAAGGCTTGATCAGATAATCGTCCGCGCCCGCGTCCAGCCCGGTGATGCGGTCGCCGACCGTATCGCGCGCGGTGAGGATCAGCACAGGATACTTTTTCTTCTGGCGACGCAGACGTAGCAAAAGGCGCAGGCCGTCCTCGTCCGGCAATCCCAAATCGAGGATCAGCAGGCTATAGAGGCCGCTGGCAAGCGCGGCCTGTGCGTCGTGGCTGGTGCTTACGCCGTCGCAAACGTAGCCTTCGCCTTCCAGCGCCATAAGCAAACCCTGTAGCAGCAGGGCATCGTCTTCCACCACCAGAATTTTCACCGATTTGTGCTCCGACAGGCCGTCAGGATATCGTCGCCAGGCACATACTCACGCGTCACCGTGCCGGTCAGCCCCAGCACCGTAGAGAACAGATTATCCTGCGACCACGTATTCTTCGTCAGTTTGTTCATACAGTCCATAGCCACCGCGTGGCGCTGCTGATAGTCGGGCGACAGCCAAATCAGCATCGGCACATGCTTCTGCTCTTCCGGCGCTATCGCGTAGGGCATACCATGCAGATAGACCCCGTTTTCGCCCAACGATTCCCCGTGATCGGAAAGATAGACCAGGCTGGTGGTAAAACGATCCTGATGTGATTTTAATACGTTAATGGCTTTATCGACGATGTAATCCACATAGAGCAGGGTATTGTCGTAGGTGTTGACCAGTTGCTCCCTGGAACAGTCCTGGATCTGGTTGGTGTCGCAGGTCGGCACAAAACGGCGGAACTGCGCCGGATAGCGATGATAATAGGTTGGGCCGTGGCTGCCGATAGTATGCAGCACGATAATGCCGTTGCCCTTCAGCTGGTTGATATAGTCATCCAGGCCGTGAAACAGCACGTCATCGTAGCATTCGCCGTCGATGCACTCGCCAGGCAGATCCAGGCGCGTCATATCCTGATGCGGCACCCTGTCACAGGCGCCTTTACAGCCGCCGTCGTTCTCATTCCACAGCACGCTCAGGCCCGCGCGCTGCACGATATCCAGCAGGCCTTCCCGATGGCTGGCAAGCACATCATCATAGTGCGCGCGCGGCATCCCGGAAAACATGCAGGGCACCGACACTGCCGTAGAGGTGCCGCAGGATAGGGTCTGCGGGAAATAGATAACGTTATCTTTCGCCAGCAGGGGGTTGGTCTGGTGCGGATAGCCGGAAAGCGAAAAATCCGCCGCGCGCGAGGTTTCGCCCAGCACAATAATGGTCAGGCTTTTTTTCGTGCTGTTGAGCATTTGCGGGCTTTGATGCGCATCTTCTCCCAGCCTGACCAGCGGCAGGTGCGTCAGTTGGTTGTGCTTATACCAGGAAAGCGTTGCGGCAATACTGTTGGAAGGGCTAAGCGACTTCACCAGCTCTTTATGATTGCGAAACAGCGAGGCGTAATCTTTATAGAAGAGCAGGGCGATCAGCAGGATTAAAACGGCGGAGGCGGCCAGGCTGAGCACGCGCGGCACCACGCTGGTTAACAGGCCCGACGGCGTTTTGAAGCGTATCCAGAACGCCAGCACGACGGCCAGCACGCCGGAAAGCAGCAGGCTGATAACAAACTGCGGCGTCATCAGGGCAAAGGATTCCGACGCGGTGGTATCCAGCATATTGACGATCATCGAGCGGTCGAGAACGATATTGTAGTTCCAGATAAAATACTGTGCCGCAGCGGAAACCAGGATAAACAGGGCGATAAGCAGCCTGTCCAGCCACAGAAACGAAGCCAGCGTCAGCACGATATTAATGACGCTGAACGCTACCAGCGGCATAGAAAGGAAAACCAGCGTACAGCGCAACGTGGTAAGCGGCATGGCCGCCAGCACCTGATGGTAGAAGGCAAGATTCAGAAACAAAGCAATGTAGGCGGAAAAGAGGATCAGGAAAAGGTGTCGACTTAGCGACACTCTTTTTAGCTGCATCAGTGACATACCAGCAATCCGGAGCAAGAAAAGAGAGGCTCAGCCTGCCAGTGAAAGGTTAGGAAAACCTTAAGGCCCTTAAGAAACCACGATAAGGACTGGCAAAGATGGCAAGCGTCCTCCTGATGGTCTGGAAAAGCCAGGCGCACGGAATATAAGGAGGGGGCAGGAAGCGGGAAGGGCTGAGAATGTGCCTGATGTTTCCGTCAGCGATCAGAATTCGCCGACAGGTAATGTTTACGAAGAGGTATTCCGCCAGAAAAAGGCTTTCGCCTGATAAAAGAAAAGGCCGCATAAGCGGCCTTCAACTCGATCACGATAAGCGATTACTCAGTGACTTTCTTTTTCAGATCGCTGGCGCCTTCTTTGGTCTTATTCCAGCCTTTTTCAGTGCCTTCTTTGGTTGCATCCCAACCTTTTTCGGTACCTTCTTTGGTCTTATGCCAGGTTTTCTGCGTGCCTTCGCTGATTTTGCTGGTGGTGTCGTGGCTTTTGCCTTCCGCCGCGTGTTCAGACTTCAGCTTCAGCTCTTTGCCTTCATTCTGGGTCTGGTGCAGTTTCTCTTTTGCCGTGTTGGCGCCTTCGTTAGCGGCGGCTACGGTATCGTCCGTTGCGTGTGTGGCGGCAAAAACAGGAGAAGCCAGCAGAAGGGCAGAAAGTGCAATAATCGTTTTTTTCATGATTTCCTCACCAAACATTGATCCGTTGTGTAGTTAAGCATGGCACGGCAAATGACGCCCCGCCTTAGGAATAACCTGTATTTGAGCATAGCTGAAGCGGGCGATTTTGCTGCTTTACCGGTGAAATGGCGGTTAAAAAGCGCTTACGCAGGGATAAACAGAAGGATTGCAGCAGCGAGAAAGCGGGGCTGTGCAGCATGCCGAAGAAAATGTTCACGGGAAGAGAGACGTTTTGCGTCGTGTTTTTCGGTTTTCAATCAGGGTCAGTGACGGAGGGTGTAGGGAAAATGCACGAGCGCAGGCGACTATCGCAGCCTGAATAAGAGCGACTTTCCGTCCGGCATGGCCGAACGGAAAAAAACCGGTAATCGTATCGATCAGGCGGCACATACCTGCGGCATGGCGATATCGGCGCTGATGCGGGTTCCCTCGGCATCAAACACCATGCAGTGATGGGGGTAAAACCCAAGCTGTGGATGTTGATAAGGGCGGAAATGCACGTCGCCGATGTGGTCGATCAAAAGCAGCAAAATTTAAAGCAGCTTGCCGAACAGCTGGAGTAGGTAACCGGCGAATGGATCCTGCCAGAATGCGCTGCTGAAAGTAGGCCTGGTGTAATTCGGGCCTTAGCGTAGCTGGCTGATGGATAAGCGCAAAGCCCTTTTCGCGTGCTTTTTTAATGGCGGGGCGAATTAGCGAAACCGCCGGATTTTAATGTCGCTGGATTTAACAGGTCACTCAAGGCTGTCGTCATGGTAGAGAATGCAATCATACCCGGCGCATATCAAAGCAGGGCGTTCATGTCGGGGAAAGGCGCAATATCAGTGAGGCCGGCGGCAAGGCATTGCCGCTTTTCTCCGTCTGGATAGCCTCCTGAGTATTTGCTACTTCCGCTTTGCTGGTGCAAGCCGGGCAGGGTGAATGGTTATATTGCTGTCTCTACGCGAGAGAGGCAGACCTAATCAGATGTAACTTTTATAATGTCGCCATTAAGGTCTAAGCGATAATTATCGCCATCATACACAGTGAACATTAAACCCATATTTCTACTTTTATCTACAGAAAAGATAGCGTCCTTTTCGATGCAGTTTATTTTTGTTTTTATATCATTAAAACAGAGCCTGTCATATTTTCCTTCTTCCTTATACCCTTTCCCAAACAACCAGAAGGTGACATAAAAATAGCCATTTGAATCAGGTTTTGGAATGGCATATTTATCTTTTAACATATTCTGGTTTTTTAACCACCATTTAATTTTCCCTTTATCAGTCGGTGGAAAACTAGTGACCAGCACATCACTGAAACCACTACTTCTGTGATGAATAGCGACAATCTCTACTGGACGCAGAGACAACCAAAACCAGTAGACAAGCAGCACCAAGCCAGCCAGAAAGAGCGAAGCTATAGTTCTCCTATTTTTCACTCTCATTTGTGAGCTCCCTTAATTTCTATTGTGGCTTCCATATTGGTCATAAATGGCTTAAAGCCAAACTGGTTGTATCGCTGGAGCACGAACCAGATACGGAAAAAATGGAACTGGCTGAATTTTTTCTTCAGTATATCGTCGCTGTCGAGGCCAAAATGATCCTGAACTTTGTAATGCACCACTGCGCGAAAGTGATCGTTATAAATATGCAGTGATTTTATGGTGATACGCGTTGCCCAGGTATCATGAACAGTGATACCCATGCCATTAAAATCATCCTGGAAACGGTCAAATTTAGGGAGTTTCCCGCCGAGGATTATTTCTTTTAATTTATCCTTTTCTTTTTCTGGGTAATGTTTTTTATGCCAATCGATATTTTTTTTAATAACTTCATGCAGTCTTAGGCGAGTGCTATTTTTTGATTTGTCATTAAGAATATGCTCCTTTAAAGCTGTGTCCAGTGACATATCATGGAAAGGCGTACCGTTGCCGTTTTGCATATGGGTGATCATCTTTTCGATCAGGTGGCTGTACGGCCCATAAATGGAAAAATTACGGGATAACGAGCGGAACTCATCAAACAGCATCATGGCGCACTGCTGCCGACTAATTTTCTCCCCGGCTCCGCGCCGATTGCAACAGAACATGGATTGAGGCCGATCCATTGAGGAACGCCGGGTCAGCATGTAAGGATCAACACGGTCAGAGATATAGTCCAGCCGTTAATGGGATTTCAGTTTTGCTTCAGTCAGATCGCCACAGCGCATATCCTCAGCGCCATAGTCATCCATCCGGTTTTGAGTTTTGAATATAGTGCAGGGAAACTGTAGAGCCGCCATCATGATACATTCCTTGTGTCATTGTCCGGTGTAGTATTCACAAGGGATAATACGCGGTGACCGGCAGTGATGTAAATGCCGTGCAATCACTCACCGTAATTTTTACAGAAAAGCGTTAACCACGCACGCTGGCCTGGATAAGAGCGGGTAAAGCGTAAATTCCTGCCCGTGCTGCATAAGGCCCGGTATCTGTTAAAAAGGTCGCTATATATCTGGGCAGATCGGGACGCAATATTACAGGTGTAGCAGGTGGCCAGGTGTTGCCGCTTTTCTTTCCGTCGAAATAGCCCTTTGGTCTTTTGCTATACCCACATGGCAAGTGCAATTTAGAAAGAACGGAAATTTTATTGCTGCCTTAACGGCAGATGACTGAATTTATTAGTATTTTCTTTTATCTATCTCACCATTTTCCTTTACGTAATATTTTCCGCTATCCATTCGAAAATACAAGCCTGTATTTTTACTGTATACCACCATCATTAGCGAGTTTTTATCAATGCAGTTTTTTACTGCTTTCATATCGTCAAAGCAGAGTCTGTCATAACCATCAGTTTCTTTATATCCATCACCAAAATCCCAAAAAATGATGGTAAAAAAACCATCCTCGGCAGGCTTGGGGGTGTTGTAAATATCCTTTATTTTTTTCTTGTTTGTCAGCCAATAATTAATTTTCCCTCGTTCGGTTAATGGAAAATTCTTTACCAGGATATCGCTATAGTTATGCCTTTGGTGAATGGCTATGATCTCCACGGGACGTAATGACAACCAAAGTAAGTAACCCAGCAGAGTACAGCCAATCAGTAATGATGCACAAAGCAATTTTTTATTTTTGGATTTCATTGCGTTCGCCTGTAATCTCTACAGTTGCTCCGATATCGGTTATGTATGGCTTGAAGCCAAACTGACAGTATCGCTGCAGCACGAACCAGATACGGAAGAAATGAAACTGGTTGAATCTTGTTTGCAGAATATCATCGCTGTCCAGACCAAAGTGATCCTGGATCTGATAATGCACCACTGCCCGGTAACGGTCATTATCAATTTTTAATGACTTTATTGTAATACATGTTGCCCAAGTATCGTGAACAGTGATACCCATACCATTATAATTATCCTGGAATCTGTCGAATTTAGGAAGCTTTCCGCTAAGTACGGCATCCCTCAGTTTGCCTGATCCTTCTCGTGGGTAACATTTATTTTCCCAATTAATATTTATGCTTAAGGCTTCTTGCAATAATAAGTACGTACTGTTTTTTGTTCTGTCATTGCGAATATGCTCCTTTAAAGCCGTGTCCATTGACATATCATGGAAGGGCGTACCGTTGCCGTTCTGCATATGGGTGATCATCTTTTCGATCAGGTGGCTGTACGGCCCATAAATGGAAAACTTACGGGATAACGAGCGGAACTCATCAAACAGCATCATGGCGCACTGCTGCCGGCTAATTTTCTCTCCGGCTCCGCGCCGATTGCAACAGAACATGGATTGAGGCCGATCCATTGAGGAACGCCGGGTCAGCATGTAAGGATCAACACGGTCAGAGATATAGTCCAGCCGGTAATGGGATTTCAGTTGTGCTTCAGTCAGATCGCCACAGCGCATATCTTCAGCGCTATAGTCATCCATCCGGTTTTGAGTTTTGAATAGAGTACAGGGAAACTGTAGAGCCGCCATCATGATACATTCCTTGTGTCATTGTCCGGTGTAGTGTTCACAAGGGATAATACGCGGTGACCGGCAGTGATGTAAATCTTCAATTATTACTGCCTGTAATCTTTTACAGCTCTTGTGCTGAGAACGAACCGCTCAGGTCTGATTTATCAAAACGCCATTTGGCAATTTTCTAATTTTCGGGATTTTCTGCCCTTTATGTTTTTAAATGGTTTTTGTGAATTTAACTTAGAGTAGTATAGCAATGCCGTTTCATCTACGGATTTTCAACCGGTCGATAGTTAGTATCCAGGCATAGACCATTACACGGGTTGTCTTTCGCTATAGCAGGTTAAAGCTATCAAAGTTAGTGACGCGATGCCGTAATATGAAAGAGTAATTGTTAAACTAATTCCTTGAAGAATTTAAGAAAAAACATTAGGGAAAAGTATTCATCCTGTTCACTTTTTAATTTTTGTGATTTATTATCAGTGAATTAAATGATGATTAATTAGGCGGGGATTCTTAGCCACTCTTCATCCGAAGGTGAACACCATTCGCCGCTAGAGGTAAAATCGGCCTGGCCAGCGGGCAATGCGCACTGTCTTGACCTGCTGCTTCAGCTGGTGCGGGAAGTCGACTGGATGATTTTCCGGAAAGTGCTTTCCTCGCTGAAAATCAGTTGAGTACAGACGCAGAAAATAATTACATCAATGAAATTTATATTGAAATAGTGATTTCCGGCGACAATTTCTATCCGGCCCTGAACAGGAGAAGCACAATGCATAAGGTCTCGAATCTACTGGTTTTTATCGGCCTTGTTAGCTTTGCAATAGCTTTGGCCGTGAATCTCTATGGCAGCTATGCCGTCAGTCATGTCAACAGCGCGCCGCTGTTCTCTACTAATTGGTGGGCGCGCTGGTTCCCGATTTATGCCTCGGGCATTGCGCTACTTTTTATTGGTCTGGTGTTGCGTCTGACCGGTCGCGCGCGTTAAGCAATAATGAGCGCATTATAGCCAGACGTCTTTCTGGATGCCGCCCGCCAGCAGGCGTCTGGCACACGAATTGAGGCGGACTGGCGACAGGCGAGAGGAGGCCAGTTTAGCATGGCGCATCACCAGCGTTGCTGCCTGCTGCCTGCTGCGTGCTGCGTGCATGGCAACGTAGTGCATTTTCCCCTTGTTCTGGCGTAGCCGGGTTTACCTGGCGGTTAATGATATCTGCCAGCCGGATACGGGCGACGTGGCCGGATTGATGAATGTATTATCAGCAGTGATGGACTTTGCGTTTGCCGCAGATTCAGCGGAAGGCGAGGCGGCCTTGCTGAAACTGAACGACGTGCAGATTAGCTGGCTAGCTGTTACCGATAGCTATCGTTTGGTTCATCAGCAGCAAATTACTGATTTTGATCACGCCGGCAAGCTGGTTCAGGCTATCTCCGGGCTATTGTTAAACTGGATGCGCTTTCGTTTTCACTTTTCGTCGCCCGCTACCTGAGGCTGTTGAAAGCGCTTAAGACGTGGACTACGGTAGAAAGAATGGCTGAACGGGTTTAAGTGGGGGATTACAGAGGTTATCGCTGATGTATAGCGGTTAATGCGGAAAGGTTTGGGCACACCGCCGCTGAAGGATACAAAAAAGCCCGCAGGGCTTATGCCATACGGGCTCTCAGATCTTTGCCGGATGATTCTGGGCTGGCGGAATCTGAATTTTCACCTCAACTTACTGTATTAGGATGATTTTTATGAATTCAACTTTGATTCATATACCTAAGCGTATACCAATGCCGTTTTGTCTGTACTTTTCGACAGCTGATAAATTAAGACTGCATAAAACTAAATGCTCAGGTTATCTTTAAAAAAAAAAGATTTTATGAAAAAGTGTTCACCCTGTTCACCTTTGGCTTTTATTGCTAATAATCATAATCTTATGTGGTGATCACTTAGATGGGTACTCTTCACTACTCTTCACTCGAGGTGAACACCATTCATCTTCAGACGTAAAAGTATGATGGCAATGTTTGGATTTTCGTCCGCTGCGGAAGATGGCCGGTTTCACTGCTTGGCTGAAAGGAGCCTATCGCTAGGTTGCAAGTCCGCTTTGAGCGAGGAGCGGACATTTTACTTCTGACGACTCAGTAAAAACATTTAATCATACATTCGTCAACACTCTCACCACCGTAACAACCGCTAAGGATCAGTCTGGAAATACATCAAAAGTGGTATTAAACGAACAGTATTGAGTGCCAATCAGTTTTCAGACGCAGAGCTCATTCTTAACGTACATTTTGAGTGGATTATCGTAGGCTATCAGCCTCTGTATCCTGCAGTTTAAGAGCGTTGGCGGCAAGGCTGGGCTTAGTTAAGAAGAGATTTAATGAGTGCCTCTGTTCATCTAGCGGCGAAGTTTGCATCAAAGCACACGAGCAACAATGCTTGCTGTCAGTACACATTGTTAGCTATCATCTCTGTTAGCTCTTTAGTGTATGGACGGTTTTTGCGTCTAGTCGGGCGTTTAGCCAGACTCTAACTTATTGAGCACTTTTATGATTGCGATAAACACTTCATCGCATCATAAAGTGTTATGATGCGATGAAGTGTTTATCGCGGCTTCTAGTAAAGGGCTTTCAGGGTGACAGGGCATAATAGCGTTCTGCCACCCTGAATTATAAATGATAGATGAAGATAGAGATTCCATATCAGGACATCGGTATTAGCAGAATTAAGCTGGCATTTACTGCGCGGCGAAGTCCGTTAAAATATAAAGTCTATAAAATTCCCAAGCGTAGCTCTGGAGTCAGAGTAATTGCCCAGCCAACCCCGGAAGTCAAAGATCTACAACGCAAACTCGTTGCGTTTCTGCGCACTCGACTCACTGTCCATTCCTGCGCCACCGCTTATGAACCGGGTAAGGGCACCAGAGAAAACGCACAGCAGCATGTAAACAATCCTTATCTGTTGAAGATGGATTTTTCCAATTTCTTCAACAGCATTACGCCAGATACCTTTAAAAATGCACTGTTACATGATTCAGTGGAAATTGACGAGTCCACTTTAATTCTATTGATTAGTATATTTTTTTGGTGCCCGAGTAAGAAGCTTTCTGGGAAGATGGTATTAAGTGTCGGTGCACCATCATCACCGTTTATTTCTAACTATGTGATGAAGAAATTTGACCAGTCGCTGTCGGAAATATGCCATCAGGCAGGTGTAACCTATACCCGTTATGCGGATGATATGACCTTTTCAACTCAGCATGAGAATGTGCTGTTTACTCTGAAAGAGCAAATTTCCACGCTAATTGTGAAGTCCGGTTATGAAAATATCGCTATAAATGAAAGCAAAACTGTATTTTCATCGAAGGCGCATAATCGTCATGTCACTGGCGTGACACTGACGAATGACAATAAACTGTCAGTTGGACGGAAAAATAAACGTTACGCCTCATCACTGATCTTCAGATTTAAAATGGGAGCACTCAGCGCTGATGAAGCCTTGATGTTGAAAGGCTTGCTTGCGCATTATTTCTATATTGAGCCGGAATTTAAGTTGTCAATGCAAAAAAAATACGGCGCAGAGGTTATTAGCGGCATCGTAAAATATCAGGAGTGAATGAATGAATCGGACAATGAAGAAAATAAAAATGGGTGCTGATCATGATAATTCAATCAAAGACCAGTATAAAATGTTTAAGTCTTACAAAGAGGGGATGTTTGTTGAAGTCGACCCAGCTGAATCTGCACGCTATCGCCAGATGTGCCTTAATAACCTGAAAGATGCGCAGTTTTGTTTAAAAAAATTAAAACTGGTAAACTATAAAGGATTTAACGAACTATCTATTAATCTGGATAACGATATTATTCTGATCGCCGCCAATAATGGATATGGTAAAACGGGGATTCTGGAAGCGATTTATCTTTCTCTCTCATGGTTTTATCGATTGGTTTATGGCTCAAATCAGGGGTGGAAGTTCGGTGATAAATACATCAGTCGCCTAGTAAATAATGCCGCGATGCTAGTTAACCTAGATATCTCTGTAGGGAATAACAAAAAATTCTCCGACTATCAGATCGGTATTGCCCGCTCCCTTGATGCTTCTTCGGTTAAAAGTGATTACACAGAATTTAAAGAGTTGGCTGAAATGTATCTGGAGTTTAAGGACAATGGCATTGTAGCTCCGATGTTTGCTTACTACTCGGTAGAGCGGGGTAAGAACTACCCCGACGGTGGATTCACGTCTGCGGTTGAAAGCGGTTCCGGCAAGTTGCTGGATAAACTTTATCCGGACTCTTCACTGGCGCTTTCTTCTAATATCTTTGCCAGCTTTATTAAATGGGCAGCCGAAATAAAAATAAAAAAAAGCGTCTCTAATGAAGATGATCAGAGTGAAAAAATTAAAGGTATCAAGGATTTTATATACCATATCAGTCATTCTGATCTTGCCGATGAAATAAAAAAAACACTGATTGACCAGAAAGAGAAAGAAATTGAAATCATCTTTGGCAGCCAGTCGAAGGTAAAGTCAACCAATCTTGACCGGATGGAAAAGATTGTGGATATGATTTTCGCACTGGGATGCGATTTTATCGATGATATTTCCTCTTTTCAGTTAAAATACGATGAAAAGCTTGAAGCATTGGATCTTGTATGTGTAAAACGAGACTGTGAAATCAGTGCGTCCTATCTCTCCCATGGTGAGAAGAGCACGCTTTCACTGTTATTCGATATTGCCCTGAAACTAATCTATACCTGTGGCACTGAAGACCCATTCAACGGTCAGGGAATCGTCTTTATTGATGAGATTGAGTTACATTTGCACCCCTCATGGCAGCAATCCTTGCTCACTAAATTGAAAAAAACCTTCCCGAATGTGAAAATTATTGCTACCACCCATAGCCCTAATATTCTGAATACCGTTGAAGAGAAAGCAATCAGGAAAATTAGAGTTAAGGATAATCGGTTTTATATTGAGATTCCGGCCTTTTCATATGGTGCTGAGTCTTCTCAGGTTCAAAATGATATCCAGGATGTTGCAGCACGGCCCGATGTCGAGCCAGTACAAAATCTTGCACGTTTCCGCAAGTTGATGAAAAACGATCAGTACGACACGCCAGAAGCACAGGCGCTGCTGAAGAAAATTCTTGATTGGGGCGATGCTCACGACCCGGATGTTACCAAACTAAAAATTGATCTGGAACTCAGAATTAAGCGTAACGCCAAAAAAAATTAGTAAGGAGCAGTAATGAGAGGCTTCAGGAAAGAGCGGCTGAGCAATGACATTATGGACGCTTATCTGGCGGTGCCAGGAAATGCGAATAATGGTTGGAAGGGTGAATTCTATACCACCTTAGCTTCTGCCGACCGGGACAGTTTGAAAAATGACATAATTGCCGATCAGGCTGGTCTCTGTGCCTATTGTGAAAAAGCGCTCAGAGATGAAGGTGACAACAAACCGCTAGGGTTTAAAGTTGAACATTTTATCCCTGAAAACAGCAAAGCCATTAAAAGCATGATAGCGGCAGGGCAGCCTGGACCCACCATTAACTACTCGCTATTGTGGACGAATCTGTTGGGGTGCTGCTTTGGTGGGCAACACGCGCGCTCAGCAAGCTATAATAAGTCCCTGTCAGATGAATCTAATCTGAGCTGCGATGTGCTAAAAGCCAATCATAACTGGTCAGCACTAATCCTCGATCCTTCGCAGGACCTTCCTGAGAATGGAACATGGTTTGAATTCGATGAAGAAGGAGTGATGGATGTCTCCGCTGACTGCCCGACCCAGTATGTGGATAAAGCCCGGAAATCAATAGAACTGTTGAATTTAAACTGTGTCAGATTAACTCGTTTGCGGCTGGCAGCGCTGGAGTTTCTTGGAGCTGTCAGTAATGAAGAGGATATCGCCGCATTACTCAGCAAGGATGCCGCAGGTGTTTACGGTGAATTTATCTCGCTGAGAAAATGGTATCTGGCTTAAGCTATTGCGCTCTCTTAGGGCAACGCCGTCTGCGCCGTTCTGCTGCATTTCTGCCGCTGCTGACGATCAATTACCGATTTGAACTCATCCGTTTGATTAATACATCATGATGATAACAATGTCTGCTACTAGCACAAACCGGCCGCAGCCGGTTTGGTTTTTTCGTATAGCTTATGCATCGCAGCGCGGAAGCCAGTCTGCCTCGCAGTCTTCGCTCAGCTCCAGGCTGGTCTGGATGCCGTTCTTTGTCTTACGCTGCAACAGTTCTATCTCGTACTCCTTCAGCGTCTGCGGCACCGCCTGGCCGAACGCCGTCAGGCTCATGGGATGCTGATGGTCCCTGGCCTCCATAAAGGACAGATAGGCATGGTACAGATAGCGACGCGGATTCATGGGGCGAATATTGGCATTGCCGATAAACAGCCCGGTTGGCGTGCTCAGCGGCGTCAGGTAGCCGCAGAAGTCGACCAGCGGGTCGGCGCTGCGCTTGATTTCAAGCGCTTCCTCAGGCGACTGCTGCGCCTGCAACAGCTCGCGGGCATCATCAGGTCGGGTAAAGCGCTGCATCAGGTGGCGCACGATAACCCCCAGCTCACCGGCAATCTTCTCCAGCAGCTGCGGGTCAAGTTCGTTTGGCGGTATCACGTCCGGGAACGGCAGGATGACCCGGCGGCGCGACACGCCGCCGCTGCGGTCGCTGAAGCGCATCGGATTGTTGTTCACCGCCAGTATCACCGCCGGGATGTGGGTTAAATAAGCGTCGCGGTACTTCGGGTCAATCGCCACAGCATCGCCGCCAGTGATCGCCTTGATACCCGCGCCATCGCCGCTCCATTTTTCCTGATCCGGCAGGATAATCAGAGAGAAGCCCACCATGCTGGCGCGCTCACGGGAGGATTCCAGCGTGTCGATGGTCGCCGCCGTAGTATTGTCCTCTCTGGCCAGCAATTGCGGCCATCTCGTTTGTATTGTTGCGCGACAAATTACAGGCACAAAAAAGCCCGCAAAGCTTTCGCTTTGCGGGCTTTCAGGACTTCATCGAATGGTTCTGGTAGCCATCGACCAAGAATTTGGTGGAGCTGGCGGGAGTTGAACCCGCGTCCGAAATTACTACACCGTCGGCACTACATGCTTAGTCCAGTCTTTACATTCGCCGGTTAGCTGCGAACGGACACGCTACTAACAAACTAGCCTGATTGGATTTAACGCTTCAACCCCAGGCAGGGCATCCACGCGATCTCTTTTGGGTTTGACCTCTCTTGATCCCCGTCCTAAGAGCGGAGGCTAGGGAGAGAGGGCTCTTAGCAGGTTATTAAGCTGCTAGGGCGTAGTTTTCGTCGTTTGCGACTATTTTTTTGCGGCTTTTAACGAGGCAAACCGCCCCTCGGCATGCTCCTAGGGCTTCGCAAATCCCGTCGAATCCAGAATCAGCCCCAAGTACTGTTTAGCAGTATAACAGAAAAACCTCACGCAATGCCAGTACCTTAGCGATTTGCGTGCTTCATTATACGTGCTTTGTCTGTCTTCCACTCACGCTCTTTGATGTCGTCACGCTTGTCGTGCTCTTTCTTACCTCTCGCCACGCCGATTTTCAGCTTGGCCCAGGCGTTTTTCCAGTACAGCGACAGCGGCACGATGGTGTAACCGTCGCGATTAGCTTTGCCAAACAGCGTATCCAGCTCTCGCTCCTTCAACAGAAGTTTACGGGTGCGCGTAGGATCGCAAACCACGTGAGAGGATGCGCCGGTCAGCGCCTGAAAAGTTGCGCCGAACAGGAACGCCTCACCATCGCGCAGCATAATGTAGCTTTCGCTGATGTTGGCCTTACCTGCACGGAGAGATTTGACCTCCCATCCCTGGAGCGACAGACCCGCTTCGAACTCTTCCTCAATGAAGTATTCGTGGCGCGCCCGCTTGTTCATGGCAATGGTGGCAGAACCGGGTTTATGTGCTTTTTTCTTTGTCATAGTGCAACTTAGTGTACATGAAGCGGTGAATGATGGCATCCCCTGTAACAACAAGCGCGGGGAAAAGCGCTATTTTAGCAGAACGCTGGCGGCTGAGAATTTTTGTTTACAGGCCGTCGATGTTATTATTGTAAAGTTTAAGATTAACAGGAAACGTTATGTCCCAGATTAGTCGTTCTGCGCTGGTGCCCTACAGTGCTGAGCAAATGTTCCGGTTGGTAAACGATGTGGATGCCTATCCGGAGTTTCTACCAGGGTGTACCGGCAGTCGCGTGCTGGATTCCAGTGAGCAGCAGATGACGGCGTCGGTAGATGTTTCCAAAGCCGGGATCAGCAAAACCTTCGTCACGCGCAACACGCTGAACAACAACAAGAGCATCCAGATGCAGCTGGTTGACGGGCCTTTCCGCAAATTGACCGGCGGCTGGCAGTTTACCGAACTGAGCGAAGATGCCTGTAAAGTTGAACTGAATCTGGAGTTTGAATTCACCAACATGCTGGTCGAGATGGCGTTTGGCCGCATCTTTAAAGAGCTGGCCAGCAGCATGGTGCAGGCTTTCACCAAGCGCGCAAAAGAGGTTTACAGTGCCTGATATCGCGGTAGAAGTGGTCTATGCGCTTCCTGAAAAACAGTATCTTTATACGGTTAACGTGGAAGAGGGCGCCACTGTCGAACAGGCGATTAAAGCTTCCGGACTGCTGGAGCTGCGCAACGATATCGATCTTGCCAGCAACAAAGTGGGCATTTTCAGCCGTCCGGTTAAGCTGAGCGATGAAGTGCACAGCGGCGACAGGATTGAAATCTATCGTCCGCTGCTGGCCGATCCCAAAGAGCTGCGCCGCCAGCGCGCAGAGCGAGCCGCAAAAAAATAAGGCGCTCTTCAGCGCCTTATCTGTTTTTCTTCCCGTCGCCTTCCCAATCTACACGACCGCAGTCGGGCCGACAGGTTGGTCAGCCTCTGCCTTAGCGCTTATTGGACGACAGCTGAGGCTTGTTATCGATATTGGTCAATACGCCGTTGCTGTCAAAGGTCAGCGTCAGCGTCTGCTGGGTCACAGGTTGATGGCCCGGCTCCTGACGGAAAACGTAATACCAGACGTTGCTGCCGAAAGGATCGTGCATCATCGGCGTGCCCAGGGTGTAAGCCACCTGCTGTTGGGTCATGCCGGTATGGATTTTAGAGACGTCATTCGCAACCAGGTAGTTGCCCTGGTTGATGTCCGGCCGGTAAACCACTCGCTCCAGAGTGGAACATCCGGCGGTCGTCATCAGCAGAACCACCGCCGCAGCAGTCAGCGTTTTACAGCGCATAAGTATCTTTATTCCTTTTCGGGCCAACACCTTGGGCATCAGGCTATTTTATATTCTGTATCGGTTTATCGCTTCGATCACAGCGTCAGAAGCCGATGATAATAAACCTTTCCGCAGTTGGAAACCTCTACGAAGCAAGGTTATGACCGCCGGATGCCAAAAAAGTGCCGTTTCAGGCCGCCAAAAGCTCTTTTGCGTTAGCCAATGTGTTGCGCGTTACCTCGCTGCCGCCCAGCAAACGCGCCAGCTCCTGCAGACGCGCGCGCTTGTCCAGCGGCTGCATATGCGTTTCGGTCATCTCGCCGTCCGTTTCCTTGCTGACAAAGAAATGGTGATTACCACAGCCCGCTACCTGCGGAAGGTGGGTTACGCACATGACCTGGGTGGATTCACCCAGCTGGCGCAGCATTTTACCGACGACCGCAGCGGTTGGGCCGCTGATACCCACATCCACCTCATCGAAAATCAAGGCTGGGGTATCCATCTTACGCGCGGTAATCACCTGAATCGCCAGCGCGATACGCGACAGCTCGCCGCCGGAGGCGACTTTGGACAGCGGCTGCAGCGGCTGCCCTGGGTTCGTGGTCACGCGGAACTCGATACGATCTGCGCCTTCTGCGGTCAGATGATCCGGGTTGAACTGGACTTCAATAGCCAGGCGGCCGTGCGGCATTGACAGCGCGTGCATACTTTCGCCAATCAGCTGGCTCAGCTCCTGCGCATAGTGCACACGGCGCTCATGCAGACGCTCGGCGCATTCCACGGCGGTTTTGTGATGCTTTGCCACGGCCAGCGCCAGCTCTTCCTGATTGCTTTCCTGCTGATCGAGCTGGGCCTGCTCTTCCAGCAGCTGCTGATGATAGCCGGCCAGCTCGTCCGCAGAGATGCGATGCTTGCGCGACAGCGAGATATAGCGCGACAGACGCTGCTCCAGCTCGTAAAGACGGTTAGGGTCGAGATCTAAACGTTCGCAGTAATGACGCAGTTCGTCACTGGCCTCGCTGATCTGAATGGCCGCCTCGTCCAGCATGACGCAAACGCCGTTGAGTTTATCATCCATCGCCACCAGTTCGCTCAACAGCTGCTGCGCGGTATAAAGCTGGTTCTGCAACGTAGTATGTTCACCGTCGGCCAGCAGCATTAACGCCTGCTGGCTGGTGGACAGCAGCTGACCGCTGTTCGCCAGGCGCTTGTACTCTTCGTCGATGGCTTCATATTCGCCTGCAACCGGCGCAAACTCGTTCAGCTCTTTGAGCTGATACTGCAACAGCTCGCGACGGGCTTCACGTTCCTGCGACAGCTGCTGATGCTGCGCCAGCACGCGACAGCTCTGGTTCCACTGGCGATAGCTCTGCGCCACTTCCTGCATCAGGCCGTTCTCGCCCGCGTAGCCATCCAGCAGCGTTTTCTGATGTTCTGGCTTCAGCAGCAGCTGATGGGCGTGTTGACCGTGGATCTGAATCAGCAGCTGGCCCAGATCGCGCAGCTGGGAAAGCGGAACGGAGGTGCCGTTGATAAAGCCGCGAGAGCGGCCGTCGCTGCTGATTACGCGGCGCAGCAGGCATTCGCTGCCTTCGTCCAGCTGGTTCTCCACCAGCCAGGCGAGGGCAGAAGGGGTATCTTTCAGGGAGAAGCGGGCACAGAGGTCGGCGCGATTTGCGCCCTGACGCACCATATCGGCTTCAGCGCGACCGCCCAGGCAGAGGCCGAGCGCATCGATAGCAATAGATTTACCCGCGCCGGTTTCGCCGGTGATTGCGGTCATGCCACGCTGAAAATCGATTTCAAGTTCACGAACAATCGCAAAATTACTGATGGTCAGTTGTGCCAGCATAGAAAGCGTTCCTGTATGAAAACACAGATATGGTTTTTCATACAGTATATACTGGTTCTATAACCAGTAAAGTAGCTGGCAACGGATTTTAAAACAATTTTTTCGACCAGCCAAGTTTTGAGCTTAACGTATTGAAATAGTTGTAATTTTGCGGATGAATAAGATTCAGGTGATCGTCATTACGGCGGATCAGTACGTCTTCGCCTTCCTGGATAGGCAGCGCGATCTGACTGTCGCAGCTGACTTCCAGGTCGCTGCGCATATGGGAAAAGCGCAGCCGAATCGTACTGTTGCTGTTGATTACCAGCGGCCTGGCCGAAAGCGTATGCGGGAACATAGGCACAATAGCAATCGCATCCAGCGAGGGCGTCAGGATAGGGCCGCCAGCGGAAAGCGAATAGGCGGTCGACCCGGTCGGCGTAGAGATAATCAGGCCGTCGGAACGCTGCGAAAAAGCGAAGGTCTCATCGATATACACTTCAAACTCAATCATATGCGCGACCTTGCCGGGGTGCAGCACCACTTCGTTAATTGCCGTACCGACGCGCGGCTCGCGGCCCTGGCGGCAAACCCGCGCCTCCAGCAAAAAGCGGCTTTCCGTAATGTACTTGCCTTCCAGCACGTCGGCCAGCTGCTGCTGCGCGTTATCCGGATCGAGGTCGGTCAGGAAACCCAGGTTGCCGCGATTGATGCCGATGACCTTGATATCGTAGCGAGCCAGCACCCGCGCCGCGCCCAGCATATTGCCATCGCCGCCTACCACCACCGCCAGATCGGCCTTTTGCCCGATTTCTGACAGCGAGCCGGTTTCGACGTCGGCCAGATTCAGCTCGCGGGCTATCTGCTCTTCGATGATCACCTGATAGCCCTTCGCCGTAAGCCAGCGACAGAGCATTTCGTGAGTGGTCAGCGCGGTAGGATGGCGCGGATGGCCCACAATACCGATGCAGTTAAAATGGTTGTTCATGATGCTGGTGTTCCTCATGAGGTAAACTACCTCAGACAATGTAACGGGTTCCCTTGAAACCGCAATTCTGATCCCCATAATAAGCGAACCAGCGAGATGAATGTGCACAAACGCGGAGAAATTCATGAGTAGTAAAGAACAGAACACACCAAACGAGCAAGTCTCAGACGATATCGAGATGGAACAGGCAACCCAGGACGCGGAGACAGCAGAAGGCGTGGATCCGCGTGATGAGCGCATTGCCGAGCTGGAAGCCCAGCTGGCACAGGCGCAGGGTGGCGTTCGTGAAGCGCAGCTGCGTGCTCAGGCCGAAATCGAAAATATTCGTCGCCGCACCGAACTGGATGTGGAAAAAGCGCATAAATTTGCGCTGGAAAAATTCGCCAACGAGCTGCTGCCGGTTATCGACAGCCTGGAGCGCGCGCTGGAACTGGCCGACAAAGAGAACAGCGAGCTGACCGCGATGATCGAGGGTATCGATCTGACGCTGAAATCCCTGCTTGGCGCCGTGCGTAAGTTCGGCGTGGAAGTGGTTGGCGACGTCAACGTGCCGTTTAACCCGGAAATCCATCAGGCGATGTCGATGATTGAATCCGAAGACGTGGCGCCGAATCACGTGCTGATGGTCATGCAGCGCGGCTACACGCTGAACGGTCGCCTGCTGCGCCCGGCAATGGTTGCGGTAGCGAAAGCCAAAGGCTGATAGCTATAACGAAAAAAAGCACCTTCGGGTGCTTTTTTTGTGTCCGCAGCCGCAGCCAGAGAAGCTAGTCTGGCAGAACCGGCGTCCAGTCTATCGGCTGCTCACCGTGCTGTTCCAGCCATTCATTGGTTTTGGAAAAGTGTCCGCAGCCAAAGAAGCCGCGATGGGCCGAAAGCGGAGAAGGGTGGGGCGCCTGTAAAACATGATGGCGCTGGCGATCGATAATGCTGCCTTTTTTCTGCGCGTGCGATCCCCATAGCAAAAACACCACGTTCTCGCGATGCTCGTTAATGACGGCAATCACGCGGTCGGTAAAGGTTTCCCAGCCGAAACGGGCATGTGAATGCGCCTGTCCCGCCTCCACGGTTAAGACCGTATTCAACAGCAGCACGCCCTGACGCGCCCAGCTTTCCAGAAAACCATGATTGGGACGCTGGAAGCCCGGAATATCGGTGACCAGTTCCTTATACATATTCACCAGCGACGGCGGCACGGTCACGCCGGGCAGCACCGAGAAGGCAAGGCCATGCGCCTGATTAGGGCCGTGATACGGATCCTGACCGAGGATCACCACTTTGACATCGCCCAGCTCCGTCAGGCGAAAAGCATTGAACACGTCCTTTTGCGGCGGATAAACGGTTTTTCCGGCCGCACGTTCTTTAGCCACCATCGATAACGTCTCGATGAAGTAAGGTTTCTCTTTTTCCTCTGCCAGCACATCGTGCCAGGTCAGCGTATTGACCATGTCCGCCTCCTTTAGGGTAATCAGGGTGTAGCTTAGCGCGGATCGCTACCGACACAAACTTAAAATAAAGTTTAAAAATACAAAAAAACCAGGAAAGAGCGGTGCGGTAAAGTTGAGATAAATCATAAAGTTGACGATATGTGCACAGTAAAGGACGCTCACTTTTTGATTTCGGTCAAAGCTGCCTGGTTTCCAGGCTGTTATATAGGTCGGATACAGATCAATTTTCTCTGCTGATATTTCATCAGCCACCAACCGCCTGGGAGGCAACAATGATTTCCGGAATCCAAATCACCAAAGCAACTAATCCAGCGCTAGTTAACTCTTTCTGGCTACTCGATAATGAAAAAGAAGAGGCTCGCTGCATCTGCGCCAAGGACAGCTATAAAGAAGATCAAATTGTACCGGTAAGCGATTTCGGCCAGTTTGAATACCGCGACGTACCGCTGGATATCCAGCCGCAGGTACGCGTAGAGGGTGGTCAGCACCTGAACGTTAACGTGCTGCGCCGTGAAACGCTGGAAGATGCCGTCAAACATCCGGAAAAATATCCGCAGCTGACGATCCGCGTGTCAGGCTACGCCGTGCGTTTCAACGCGTTAACGCCTGAACAGCAGCGCGATGTGATTGCTCGTACCTTTACTGCAAGCCTGTAAGAGAAAGACGGCTGCCTGAGGATAATAAGGCGTGCGCTGAAAATAACATCAGGGAAATATTATCTTAGTTTATTGAAATATAAGATGTAATTTAAAAACAAGGAAAGGGCCGCGCAGCTGCATGGCAGAAATCAGTATTTCAGGCAGAAAATCAGGTTAAACAGTAATAAATAAAATAAAAGATGTAAAAAAACCGCCCTGACGAGGGCGGTTTTTTGTTGGGCAGCGTATTTATTCAGCGCTGTCGGTTTTTGGCGCAGAGCTCGGCTTGCGACGCTTGCCAACGTTTTTGGCATCGCGATGGCGTTTCTTCACGCGCGGCTTCTCTTCGCTATCTTTCTTCTCTTTCTGCTCTTTACGCTTCGCCAGCACTTTCTTCGACGGCTTGCCGTTCAGCTTTTCGCTTGGCGCGCGCGTGGTTGGACGCAGCTCATCGATGGTGCGGGCCTTCAGGGGCTCGTTGACGTAGCGGCTGATTTTACCCAGCAGTAAAAAGTCATGCGCTTCCACCAGCGAAATCGCGGTGCCTTTTTTGCCCGCGCGGCCGGTACGACCGATGCGGTGCAGATAGGTATCCGCCGTGCGCGGCAGATCGAAGTTAAAGACGTGGCTGACATCGTCAATATCGATGCCGCGCGCCGCGACGTCGGTAGCCACCAGCACGTTGACACGGCCATCGACGACACGCTTAATCGCTTCGTTACGCTTGAACTGCTCCAGTTCACCTTCCAGATAGCTGGAGTTGATACCGGCGTCGCGCAGCCAGCCGCACAGCTCATGCACACGCTCGCGCTTGCGCACGAAGATCACCGAACGGGTGACTTCCGGCTGTTTCAGCAGGTGAAGCAGCAGGGCGGTTTTATGCTTAACGTCATCGGCGCGGTAATACCATTGCAGGATCTTCTTGCGCTCGCGGCGGGCGGGATCGGCTTCAATCTCGACCGGCTCGTTAAGCAGGCGCTCGGAGAAATCTTTAATCGCTTCGCCTTCCAGCGTGGCGGAGAAAAGCAGCGTCTGTTTACGCCAGCGGGTTTCCGCCGCGATAGTTTCGATATCCTGCGCGAAGCCCATATCCAGCATACGGTCGGCTTCATCCAGGATCAGCGTCTCTACCGCGCGGCAGTCAAAGTTCTCTTCTTTGATGTATTGCAGCAGACGACCGGTGGTAGCGACTACCACATCCTGGTTTTCGCTGAACACTTCCGCATGGTTCATATAAGCCACGCCGCCGGTGATGGTCGCGATATCCAGATGCGTATTTTTCGCCAGCTCGCGAGCCTGATCGGCCACCTGCATCGCCAGTTCGCGAGTCGGTGTCAGGATCAGAATGCGCGGCGGGCCGGATTTTTTGCGCGGGAAGTCCAGCAGATGCTGGAGCGCAGGCAGCAGGTAAGCCGCGGTTTTGCCTGTACCTGTTGGTGCCGAACCCAGAACGTCGCGACCCTCCAGTGCAGGCGGGATCGCAGCGGCCTGGATTGCCGTGGGGCGCGTGAAGCCCTTTTCCTGCAGGGCGTCCAGCAGGCTTTCATCAAGTTCGAGTTCGGAAAAAGTGGTTACAGTCATGGTCTACCTCAGTTTGGGGCGCTGATTATAGACAGATTGCGCGCGATCTTCATCTCTTTGTGTGGAATGAATGACTTTTCCTTGCATCTTAATTGTCCTATGCTAGCGCCGTTTCCCTTTCAGGTCGCTTAAATGTCACAACAAAAAGCGGTATTACGCCCTAACGGCTTTACCTTTAAACAATTTTTTATCGCGCACGATCGCTGCGCCATGAAGGTCGGCACCGACGGCGTGCTGCTGGGTGCCTGGGCGCCGGTGGCGGAAGCTACCGCCGTGCTGGATATTGGCACGGGCAGCGGCCTGATTGCGCTGATGCTGGCGCAGCGTACCGGTGAAAACGTCTGCGTGGAAGCGGTTGAGCTGGATGAGCAGGCCGCGCGACAGGCGCAGGAAAACGCGGCGGCCTCCCCCTGGGCCGGTCGTATCCGCATCCATCAGGACGATATTCGCCACTGGACAAAACGGTGCGAGCGCCGCTACTCGCTGATTGTCAGCAATCCGCCCTATTTTGTACCGGGCAGCGAATGCGCCACGCCGGCACGTGCCTCGGCGCGCTCTACTACCGATCTGACACATGATGTTCTGCTGGCCTGCGCCGAAGAGCTGATCACCGAAGACGGTTTCTTTTGCGTGGTGCTGCCGACAGCGGCAGGCGATCGGCTGGTGGCGCTGGCGCTACAGCGCGGCTGGCATCTGCGTTTTCGTACCGACGTTGCCGACAATGATAACCGGCCGCCTAACCGCGTGCTGTTGGCGCTGTCGCCTGAATCGGGCGAGCTTTTTCAGGACAGAATGACGATACGCGGGCCGGATCAGCGTTATTCAGAAGCGCATTGCAGCCTGACCCGCGACTTTTATCTTTTCCGTTAATCAGGGCGTCAGGATGGTCGGCCTGGCTTCCGCCAGCCGCTGGGGATAATCCAGCGTATAGTGCAGGCCGCGACTCTCTTTTCTTGCCATGGCGCAGCGCACCATCAGTTCCGCCACCTGCACCAGGTTACGCAGCTCCAGCAGATTATTGGAAATACGGAAGTTGGCGTAATACTCATCAATTTCCTGTTGAAGCAGGTTGATCCGGCGCAGCGCTCTTTCCAGCCGTCGGGTGGTGCGCACTATCCCCACGTAGTCCCACATAAAAAGCCGCAGCTCATGCCAGTTATGCTGAAGGATGACCTGCTCGTCCGAGTCGTCCACGCGGCTTTCGTCCCACGCGGGCAAATTATCTACCGGCCCAACGCGCTGAAGCCAGGTGGCGATATTCTCTGCCGCCGACCAGCCGTAAACCAGGCATTCCAGCAACGAGTTAGAAGCAAGACGATTGGCGCCGTGCAGCCCGGTATAGCTGACTTCGCCTATGGCATACAGGCCGTTCAAATCGGTGCGGCCATAGTGATCCACCATCACGCCGCCGCAGGTATAGTGCGCCGCCGGGACAATCGGGATCGGCTCCTTGGTCAGATCGAAACCCAGCGTCTTCAGCTTTTCGGCAATGGTCGGGAAGTGCGCCCTGACAAATTCCGGCGGTTTATGGCTGATATCCAGATACATGCAGTCCGCGCCCAGCCGTTTCATCTCATGATCGATGGCGCGGGCAACGATATCCCTTGGCGCCAGCTCTGCGCGCTCGTCGAAGTCAGGCATAAAGCGCGTGCCGTCGGGTCGTTTCAGCAGCGCGCCTTCGCCCCGTAACGCTTCGGTCAGCAAAAAGTTTCTCGCCTCGGGATGGTACAGGCAGGTCGGGTGAAACTGATTAAACTCCAGGTTAGCCACGCGACAGCCCGCGCGCCAGGCCATGGCGATGCCGTCGCCGGAGGCCACATCGGGATTGGTGGTGTACTGGTAAACTTTGGCGGCGCCGCCGGTCGCCAGCACTACCGCCCGGGCGCGGCAGGTTTCCACCTTTTCGCGTTTGCGGTTCCAGATCCAGGCGCCCACGACGCGGCGCTCGCCCGGCAGGCCGATTTTATCTGAGACGATCAAATCCACCGCGTTGCTGCGCTCAAGGATGGTAATGCCGGGATGGCTGAGTGCCTGGCTGACCAGCGTGGTTTCTACCGCGCGGCCGGTGGCGTCGGCGCTGTGCAGGATACGGCGATGGCTATGGCCGCCTTCACGCGTCAGATGATAGCTGCTGTCCGTGTCCGCTTTATCAAACATCATGCCGTTATCGATTAGCCACTGCACACAGTGGCGGGCATTACTGGCGATAAAGGACACTGCCTCCCGATCGCAGAGGCCGTCGCCCGCAATCAGCGTATCTTCCACATGTGAGGCAACGCTGTCGGTTTCATCGAAAACGGCCGCTATGCCGCCCTGGGCATACAGCGTCGAGCCTTCGTTGATCGGCCCCTTGCTTAATACGGTTACCCGCTGCTGGTCGGCCAGACGCAGCGCCAGCGACAGGCCTGCCGCACCGCTGCCAATAATTAACACGTCACAACTGTAATCGGATGCCAGAGTCATAGTGTTTAATTTACTAAACAGGTTGTTTGCTGAGCATAGCGCCGTTCGCAGAAGCAAAAAAGGTTTTTTTCTGTACAGCGCAAAAAACAGTGCCCCAGACCGTTCGGACTGGCCTGAAAAATGGCGGCCTTCCTGTACATCCCGCCGGGCCGGTTTATTATGATGAACCTGCAAGATTTAAAGATGAAAAAGCGGCTTTCTTAGAGTACTCTGCGGCGATGATGCACATGACACCACAAATATAACGGCGCAACGGAACTTTACTCATGACCATTACTCTAAGCGGATGCTTGCTCGAAAATTATGAGTTACGGGTAGTTCAAATACGCGTGGAAAAAGATTTGGGGAGACATTACCTCGGATGAGCGAGCAGTTAACGGATCAGGCTCTCGTAGAGCGAGTGCAGAAGGGAGATCAGCGGTCATTCAATTTACTGGTAGTGCGCTATCAGCATAAAGTGGCGAGCCTGGTTTCCCGCTACGTGCCCTCTGGAGATGTGCCTGACGTAGTGCAGGAATCATTTATTAAAGCCTATCGCGCGCTGGAGTCGTTTCGCGGGGATAGCGCTTTTTATACCTGGCTCTATCGGATAGCCGTCAATACGGCCAAAAATTACCTGGTTGCTCAGGGACGTCGGCCGCCCGCCAGCGATGTAGACGCTATTGATGCGGAAAACTTTGAAAGCGCTGGCGCGCTGAAAGAAATATCGAACCCTGAGAACTTAATGTTGTCGGAAGAATTAAGGCAGATGGTTTTCCGTACCATTGAGACGCTGCCCGAAGATCTCCGTATGGCGATCACGCTTCGGGAACTGGATGGGCTGAGCTATGAAGAGATAGCCGCCATCATGGCGTGTCCGGTGGGCACGGTTCGTTCCCGTATTTTCCGGGCGCGTGAAGCCATCGACAATAAAATTCAACCACTTATCCAACGCTAGCGATAGCGGACACAGGAAGGGTACTGAGGCATGCAGAAAGAACAACTTTCCGCTTTAATGGATGGTGAAACTTTAGATAATGAAGTTTTGTCCGCATTGTCTGAAGACGCTGTGCTGCAAAAACAGTGGGAAAGCCATCATCTTATCCGCGATACCCTGCGTGGCGACGTTGCGCCGGTAATGCATTTCGATATCGCGGCGAAAGTCGCGGCGGCTATCGAAAAAGAACCGCTGCCGTTGAAGAGAGCGATACCAGAGGCGCAGCCCGAACCGCAGAGCTATGACAAGCTGCCGTTCTGGCACAAAGTGCGTCCATGGGCCGCGCAGCTTACCCAGATCGGCGTGGCGGCGTGCGTGTCGCTGGCGGTGATCGTGGGCGTGCAGCACTATAACCAGCCTGCTGAAGGGCAGTCGCAGTCAGAGTCGCCGGTATTCAATACGCTGCCGATGATGGGCCAGGCGTCGCCGGTCAGTCTGGGCGTGCCGGCGGAAACCAACAGCAGTGCGCCACAGCAGGTGCAGGATCAGCGTCGTCGCGTTAACGCGATGCTGCAGGATTACGAACTGCAGCGCCGTCTGCATTCTGAGAGCCTGCAGTTCGAGCAGACGCCTGCCCAGCAGGCTGCTGTTCAGGTGCCGGGTAACCAGTCGTTAGGAATTCAGCAGCAGTAATGAAGCAGCTTTGGTGCGCCGTCAGCCTTATGGCTGGCAGCCTGTTTTATTCCTCCTTCGCCCCGGCGCAAACCACGTCCGGGGCGCTGTTGCAACAGATGGAGCAGGCCAGCCAGTCCCTCAATTACGAACTCGCCTATATCAACGTCTCGCGGCTGGGCATTGAGTCGCTGCGTTTTCGCCATGCCGTTCTGGACAGCAAGACCTATGCACAGCTGCTGCATATGGATGGGCCGCGCCGCGAGATTGTTCAACGCGGTAACGAGATCAGCTATTTTGAACCGGGTCTGGAGCCTTTTACTCTGCCCGGTAAACATATTGTTGATTCGCTGCCGTCGCTGGTGTTCGCCGATTTCCAAAAGCTTTCCGAATATTACGATTTTGTACCGGTAGGGCGGACGCGTATCGCCGATCAGCTGTGCGAAGTGATCCGCATCGTGGCGCGCGACGGCACCCGCTATAGCTATATTGTCTGGCTGGACAGCGATACCCGGCTGCCGTTAAGGGTCGATCTGCTCGATCGGGACGGCGAAACGCTGGAGCAATATCGCGTGGTCAGCTTTGCGGTGGATGACGGCGTCAGAAAAATGATGCAGGGGCTGGATAAAGCCAGCCTGCCGCCGTCGCTTTCGGTGCCGGCCAGCGATAAAGCCACCTTCGCATGGCGGCCGTCGTGGTTGCCGAACGGCATGAAAGAGGTTACGCAGAGCCGCAGGCAGATCCCTTCGCTGAACAAGCCGGTTGAGTCGCGCCTCTATTCTGACGGGCTGTTCAGCTTCTCGATCAACGTCAGTGCGGCAGACAAAAACAGCGTGTCGCAACAATTGCGCACGGGACGACGTACGGTGCATACGGAAATACGCAATAATAAAGAGATCACGGTGGTTGGCGAGCTTCCTCCTTCAACCGCCAAGCGTATCGCTGACAGCATAGGTAGCGCAAAATGATGAGAGAATGGGCCACGGTGGTCTCCTGGCACAACGGTGTGGCGACGCTGCATTCAGAAATGAAAACCTCCTGCAGCAGCTGCTCCGCCCGTAAAGGCTGCGGTAGCCACATGCTGAACAAGCTTGGGCCAAAGAACGCGCACGTGATGAAAATCGCCAGCGCGGAGCCGCTGGCGCCGGGGCAGCGTATTGAACTGGGCATTGAAGAGAAGAGCCTGCTCAGCTCGGCGCTGCTGGTTTATATGACGCCGCTGCTGGGCCTGTTTATCGTGGCCGGGCTGTTTCAGATGCTGTTTCACAGCGATGTGGCTGCCGCTGCGGGTGCGCTGCTTGGCGGCATCGGCGGGTTTATCATCGCTAAGGGCATTTCCGGCTATTTGGGGAAATCCGCCTCTTTTCATCCGGTGATTCTGAGCGTGGCGCTTCCGCCGGATGCGCTGCGCGTTGAAACCGAATAACGCTTAATCCGGCAGGCCGTCGGCACTTTTACCCCTTATCGCTATCCTGCGTCCCGGCGCGTGTCCCGTCGCGCTGCGGTCACGATTACAGCAGTAGACGCGCGGCCCGCAGGGAAATCATACGCTATGCATGTGAATTCTTTCGTGGCGGGGGCTAACAGTGTAAGATGCGTGCTCATTGATGGCGGGTACATTGCAGTCGGTCTCTACGGCTCTGTCCACCGCAAGAACTAAACCGAACGTTTAAGCGAAAAAATTCATATAAATGAAGCATATAAGAAACTTTTCTGTCATCGCTCATATCGACCACGGCAAATCGACGCTCTCTGACCGTTTGATTCAGATCTGCGGTGGTCTCACCGAACGCGAAATGGCGGCTCAGGTACTGGATTCTATGGATCTGGAGCGCGAGCGCGGCATTACCATCAAGGCACAGAGCGTAACGCTCGACTACCACGCTCCTGACGGTGAAACTTACCAGCTCAATTTTATCGACACGCCGGGTCACGTTGACTTCTCCTATGAGGTTTCCCGCTCGCTGGCGGCCTGTGAAGGCGCACTGCTGGTGGTGGACGCCGGTCAGGGTGTGGAAGCGCAGACGCTGGCCAACTGCTACACCGCGATGGAAATGGATCTGGAAGTGGTACCGGTACTGAACAAGATTGACCTGCCGGCCGCCGATCCCGATCGCGTCTCGCAGGAAATCGAGGATATCGTCGGTATCGATGCTACCGACGCCGTGCGCTGTTCGGCCAAGACCGGCGTTGGCGTGCCTGACGTGCTGGAACGTCTGGTGCGCGATATCCCGCCGCCGGAAGGCGATCCGGAAGGCCCGTTGCAGGCGCTGATTATCGACTCCTGGTTCGATAACTATCTGGGCGTTGTCTCGCTGGTGCGTATCAAAAACGGCACGCTGCGCAAGGGCGAAAAAATCAAGGTAATGAGTACCGGTCAGACGTATAACGCTGACCGTCTGGGTATCTTTACCCCGAAGCGCGTCGATCGCGATGCGCTGAATTGCGGCGAAGTAGGCTGGCTGGTTTGCGCCATCAAGGACATCCTGGGCGCGCCGGTAGGCGATACGCTGACGCTGGCGCGCAACCCGGCGGAAAAAGCGCTGCCTGGCTTTAAGAAAGTGAAGCCGCAGGTCTATGCGGGCCTGTTCCCAATCAGCTCTGACGACTATGAAGCTTTCCGCGACGCGCTGGGCAAGCTGAGCCTTAACGACGCCTCGCTGTTCTACGAGCCGGAAAGCTCTACCGCGCTGGGCTTCGGCTTCCGCTGCGGCTTCCTGGGTCTGCTGCATATGGAGATCATTCAGGAGCGTCTGGAGCGTGAATACGATCTCGAACTGATCACCACGGCGCCGACGGTAGTGTATGAAGTTCTGACCACCTCAGGCGACACCGTCTACGTTGACAGCCCAGGCAAACTGCCGCCGCTGAACAATATCGAAGAGCTGCGCGAGCCGATCGCCGAGTGTCATATGCTGCTGCCGCAGGAATACCTGGGCAACGTCATCACGCTGTGTATCGAGAAGCGCGGCGTTCAGACCAACATGGTTTACCACGGTAACCAGGTGGCGCTGACCTATGACATCCCGATGGCGGAAGTGGTGCTGGACTTCTTCGACCGTCTGAAATCCACCTCCCGTGGCTACGCGTCGCTGGATTACAACTTCAAACGCTTCCAGGCTTCCAACATGGTACGCGTTGATGTGTTGATTAACTCCGAGCGCGTTGACGCGCTGGCGCTGATCACCCACAACGATAATGCGCCATACCGTGGCCGCGAGCTGGTGGAGAAGATGAAAGATCTGATCCCGCGTCAGCAGTTTGACATCGCGATCCAGGCGGCCATCGGCAACCACATTATTGCCCGTTCTACCGTTAAACAGCTGCGTAAAAACGTGCTGGCGAAGTGCTACGGCGGCGACGTCAGCCGTAAGAAGAAGCTGCTGCAGAAGCAGAAAGACGGTAAGAAGCGCATGAAGCAGGTCGGCAACGTCGAACTGCCTCAGGAAGCCTTCCTGGCCATTCTGCATGTGGGTAAAGAGAGTAAGTAAAGCCTAAGACGACGAGGGAACTGGAATGGCTAATATGTTCGCCCTGATACTGGCGATAGCAACGCTCGTAACCGGTATTATCTGGTGCGTGGACAGATACAAGTGGGCGCCGGCCCGCAGGGCCAGCCAGGCGCTTGCGGAGGCTTCAGCAGACAATGTGGGCGAGAAAAAAACCGGGCAGCCGGGCTGGATAGAGACGGCCGCGTCCGTTTTCCCGGTACTGCTGCTGGTGTTTGTGGTGCGCTCTTTTATCTATGAGCCTTTCCAGATCCCGTCAGGGTCGATGATGCCGACGCTGCTGATTGGCGACTTTATCCTGGTAGAGAAATTTGCCTATGGGATTAAAGATCCGATCACGCAGACCACGCTGATCCCAACCGGGCACCCTAAGCGCGGCGATATCGCGGTGTTTAAGTACCCGAAAGATCCAAGCATGGATTATATTAAACGCGTGGTAGGGCTGCCTGGCGACCGCGTCAGCTACGATCCGCAGAGCAAAACCGTGACGGTGAATCCGGCCTGCGCGCCAGAAAAAACCTGCGATACGGCGCTGCCGATCACCTATTCCGACGTTGAGCCAAGCGATTTTATCCAGACCTTCAGCGGCTTTGACGGCAACGAAACCGGCAACGGTTTCTGGCAGAAGCCGCAGGGTGAAACCATCCGCGGCGGTCTGCGTCTCGCTACGCGTAACGAAAAGCTGGGCGACGTCACGCACCGCATTCTGCTGGTGACCCAGGCGCAAAGCCAGGCAAGCTCTTACTATCAGCAGCCGGGCCAGCCGCAGTCCACGTGGGTCGTGCCCGCCGGCATGTATTTCATGATGGGCGATAACCGTGACAACAGCGCCGACAGCCGCTACTGGGGCTTTGTGCCGGAAAGAAATCTGGTCGGCAAAGCCACCGCTATCTGGATGAGTTTTGAAAAGCAGGAAGGGCAATGGCCAACCGGCGTTCGCCTGAGCCGTATTGGCGGTATTCACTGACGGCGCGCAGGCGCCGCTGCAAAAGGGTGGCTTCCCTTGGGGAGCCACTGCACACGAAACAGTCTCGTGTTGGCGTGTCCAGCCCTGTTCCCTGTGCAGGAAAATTTTCGCATTAAGATATTGGTAACGCATGAATCCCATCGTAATTAACAGGCTCCAGCGGAAGTTGGGCTACACTTTTACCCATCAGGAACTGTTGCAGCAGGCGTTGACCCATCGCAGCGCCAGCAGTAAACACAATGAAAGACTGGAGTTTCTGGGCGACTCCATCCTCAGTTACGTGATTGCCAACGCGCTCTATCACCGTTTTCCACGCGTGGACGAAGGCGATATGAGCCGGATGCGCGCCACGCTGGTGCGGGGCAATACGCTGGCGGAAATGGCCCGGGAATTCGATTTAGGCGAATGCCTGCGTCTGGGGCCAGGCGAACTGAAAAGCGGCGGCTATCGTCGCGAGTCGATCCTGGCCGATACCGTAGAAGCGCTGATTGGCGGCGTGTTCCTGGACAGTAATATCCAGACGGTAGAACAGCTGATCCTCGACTGGTACGCCAGCCGTCTCGATCAGATTAGCCCGGGCGACAAACAGAAAGATCCAAAAACGCGTCTGCAGGAGTATCTGCAGGGTCGTCATCTGCCGCTGCCCTCCTATCTGGTGGTGCAGGTGCGTGGCGAAGCGCATGACCAGGAATTTACTATCCACTGCCAGGTAAGCGGCATGACGGATCCGGTTGTGGGAACCGGCTCCAGTCGTCGCAAAGCTGAGCAGGCAGCGGCCGAACAGGCGCTGATTAAGCTGGGACTTGAATGAGCGAACAAACCACCCATTGCGGCTTTATTGCTATCGTAGGCCGCCCGAACGTTGGAAAATCCACGCTGCTGAACCAGTTACTGGGGCAGAAGGTTTCCATTACCTCGCGTAAACCGCAAACCACGCGCCATCGCATTATGGGCATCCATACGGAAGACGGCTATCAGGCGATCTACGTCGATACGCCGGGCCTGCATATGGAAGAGAAGCGGGCGATCAACCGCCTGATGAACCGTGCGGCCAGCAGCTCAATCGGCGACGTCGAGCTGGTGATCTTCGTTGTGGAAGGCACGCGCTGGACGGCCGATGACGAAATGGTGCTGAACAAGCTGAAAGAGAACAAGGTGCCGGTGCTGCTGGCGATCAACAAGGTCGACAACGTTACCGATAAAACCATTCTGCTGCCGCATATGCAGTTCCTGAGCCAGCAGATGAATTTTATGGACGTGGTGCCGATCTCTGCCGAAACCGGTAAAAACGTTGATACCATCGCCAGCATCGTGCGCAAGCGCCTGCCGGAAGCGGAACATCACTTCCCGGAAGAGTACATCACCGATCGCTCGCAGCGCTTTATGGCCTCCGAGATGATCCGTGAAAAGCTGATGCGCTTCCTGGGCGCCGAGCTGCCTTATTCGGTGACGGTGGAAATCGAGCAGTTTGTGACCAACGATCGCGGCGGCTATGATATCCACGGCCTGATCCTGGTCGAGCGTGAAGGCCAGAAGAAAATGGTTATCGGCAACAAAGGCGCGAAGATCAAAACCATCGGTATTGAAGCGCGCAAAGACATGGAAGAAATGTTTGAAGCCAAAGTCCACCTGGAGCTATGGGTGAAGGTTAAATCCGGTTGGGCAGACGACGAACGTGCGCTGCGTAGCCTGGGTTACGTAGACGATCTGTAATTGATGGAAGGCTGGCAACGCGCATTTGTCCTGCACGGACGTCCCTACAGCGAAACCAGCCTGATGCTCGATCTCTTTTCGGAAAACTACGGCCGCGTGCGCGTCCTGGCCAAAGGCGCGCGCGGCAAGCGTTCCAGCCTGAAAGGCGCATTACAGCCTTTTACGCCGCTGCTGGTGCGCTGGGGCGGGCGCGGCGAGGTGAAAACCCTGCGCGGCGCCGAACCCATCTCTCTTGCCCTTCCTCTGACCGGTATTTCCCTCTACTGCGGCCTGTACGTTAATGAGCTGATAGCTCGCGTGCTGGAGCAGGAAACCGCCTTTACCGAGCTTTTTTTCGACTATCTGCACTGTGTTCAGGCGCTGGCTGCGGGCGTCGGCTCGCCGGAACCGGCGCTGCGCCGCTTCGAGCTGGCGATGCTGGGCCATCTTGGCTACGGCGTCGATTTCCTGCACTGCGCGGGCAGCGGCGAAGAGGTTACGGATGATATGACCTATATCTATCGCGAGGAAAAAGGCTTTATCGCCAGCCTGGTGAAAAGCCATAAAAGCTTTACCGGACGCGAGCTGCGGGCGCTTTATGAACGCAGCTTTCCGGATAGCGAGACGCTCAGGGCCGCCAAGCGTTTCACCCGCATGGCGCTCAAGCCCTATCTGGGCGGAAAACCCCTGAAGAGCCAGGAGCTTTTTCGACAGTTCGTGCCGAAAAAACGCGCGGACGCGCCCGAGTAAAGTCGCCTGGCTGTACCGGGGAACGGCGCGGACGTACACTGTAGCCCTCGTACATTATTCTGAGGTTTGTTATGGCTGAACTCCTGTTAGGCGTCAATATCGACCACATCGCCACCGTGCGCAACGCTCGCGGCACGCATTATCCCGATCCGGTACAGGCTGCTTTTGTTTCCGAGCAGGCCGGCGCGGACGGCATCACCGTCCATCTGCGCGAAGATCGTCGCCACATCACCGATCGTGACGTCAGAATTCTTCGTCAGACCATTCAGACGCGCATGAACCTCGAAATGGCCGTGACCGATGAAATGGTCGACATCGCCTGCGAGATCAAACCCCATTTCTGCTGTCTGGTGCCGGAAAAGCGCGAAGAAGTCACCACCGAAGGCGGCCTGGACGTGGCGGGCCAGCAGGAAAAAATCACCTTTGCCGTTTCGCGCCTGAAAGAGGCGGGCATTCAGGTTTCGCTGTTTATCGATCCCGACCATCGGCAGATTGATGCCGCCATGGCCTCCGGCGCGCCCTATATCGAAATTCATACCGGCGCCTATGCGGAAGCGGAAGAGGGCGCGGTACGCGACGCGGAGTTCCGTCGTATTAAAGATGCGGCGGCCTATGCGCACGACAAAGGCCTGAAGGTGAATGCGGGCCACGGGCTGACCTATCATAACGTGCAGCCGATCGCCGCGCTGCCGCAGATGCATGAGCTGAATATCGGACACGCTATTATCGGCCGCGCGGTGATGAGCGGGCTTGCCGATGCGGTAAGCGAGATGAAGGCGCTGATGCGGGAAGCGCGTCGCTAATGGCTATTCTGGGGCTGGGCACGGATATCGTGGAAATCGACCGTATCGAAGGCGTGATTTCCCGCTCCGGCGACAGGCTGGCGAAACGCGTGCTGAGCGAAAACGAATGGGCGCAGTATCAGGCGCATCAGCAGCCGGTGCGCTTTCTTGCCAAACGGTTCGCGGTAAAAGAGGCTGCGGCTAAGGCGTTTGGTACCGGCATACGCGGCGGCCTGGCTTTTAACCAGTTTGAGGTTTACAACGACGAGCTGGGCAAGCCGGGGCTGCGTTTCTTTCAGCAGGCGGCGGAAGTGGCGCAAAAGCTGGGCGTCGCGCACGTTCATGTCACGCTGGCGGACGAGCGTCACTACGCCTGCGCTACGGTGATTATCGAAAGCTAATTCGGTCGGGCTGGTTGCATCGCCAGTCCGACCGCTGTGCGCCTCAGAGGTCGCCCGTTCAGGAGGCGACGTGATGCAGGAGCACAAACTTTTCCCACAGCCTGTCGCTGCTTTCCACACATTCCGGATCGCTGATAATCGTACTATCAATAGGGCAAACCTGCTGACAGGTTGGCGTGTCGTAATGACCCACGCACTCTGTACAGCGGTTCACATCGATCTCGTAAATGCTTTCGCCCATGGAAATCGCCTGGTTCGGGCACTCCGGCTCGCACATATCGCAATTGATGCAGCGTTTAGTGATCAGTAAAGCCATGTTCAGCGAATACCCTTAACGGAAGAAGGGGCGTAATTTACCACACTGAACGACCGTTTCCCACGGCCTGTCTTCGGGTCGTTAGCCAGCCGTTGTTGCTCAGGGATGCCAGAGCGAAGATTTCGCAATGCCGGCGACATACTGCATCTGCGTAACCTCTTCAACCGGCAGGCGGATCGGTGCGTGATCCTCATTAACCGGCAGCAGATGGTAAAAGCCGTCGCGTTTAAACAGGAAGGTTTTCACCATCACCTCGCCGCTGCTGGTGACCACCAGCACCTCATCGCCCGGATGAAAATTCTGATTCGGCTCCACGATCACAAACTCACCCTCTTTGATCCTTGGCATCATCGAATCCCCCACGCATTTCAGCGCGTAGACGTCGCGATCGCAGGAAGGCCAGCGTAGAAACCCGTCACCATTGCCAACAGGATATTGCATATCGCTCCAGTAGCCGCTGTGGCCAAGTTGAGTATTGCCCAGCACCGGCACCTTATGCAGCACCAGCGAGTGAAGCTCGCCTGTCACGCCCGGCGCATGTTGTGCAGCCGATGCCTGTAAGTCGCGCTCGATCAGATCGATGGGCGAAACGTGAAAATAATCCGCCAGAGACTTCAGCGTGGTGTACTTTGGGTCTTTCACTTCTCCCGTCAGCAGCCGGTGCAGGGTGGACTGCTGTAGCCTGACCTTTTTAGAAAGCTCCGTCACGCTGCCGATGCCCTCTCTTTCCATCAAGTGCTTGATGTTACTGTTGAATACATCCAAATCAAAGATCATTTTATCTTCCTGTTATTGCGCGCTAACGTTGCAATTATGCGTTTTTGCATTAGAATAGGTGTTGTTAAGGCGATTATGCTTCATCAGATAATGCAGTTTAGTATAATTCATCGCCACAGTCATCCTGCCCGATCGGGCAGGCCACAAAAGAGTCAGGTAAGAAAAGGAGGTCGGTTGATGCGTAATATACAAAAAGTACTGGAACGTTGGGGCGGTTGGGCTGTGGCAGAGGGCACGCAGCTTGACTGGTCGCCGGTTGCGGCGGGCTTTAAAGGGCTGCTGCCGGATGAGCGGAGAAGCCGACTCTCCTGTAGCGACAGCGACGGGCTGATTGTCGATGCGGCTATCGCCAAATTGCACAAGGTCGGGCGTACGGACGAGGTCGAGCTGATTATCCTGCACTACCTCTATAATATTTCCAAATCCGCCATTGCCCGGAAAAAGAAATGCTCGGAAGGCAAAGTAAGGAACCAGCTGATGATAGCTGAAACCTTTATTGATGCCTGTATAATTATGAGCGATGCGGAGCTGGAAATGGATGCCTGGATATAAAATTTCTTCGTTACGAATATAAAAATATAAAAGCAAAGAATAATTTAATTATGACCAGATATCGTAAGGCAAGTCTACGTTGTTACGCAATTTGCATGCATAGCAAAAATAATATTGATCAGGGCTTTTCGTAACGATTTTATACGCGTAAAGTAGCAACATGGTTCTTTAACGATTGCGAACCACAAAGAGAATGTCTTCTATATGCACTCCGTTGTCTGCCTTATTGGCAGGCAGGAGTGCATTTTTTATGCCTCAAACTTTCCTGAGTTCTTAAATAAAAAAATTAGCACTAAGGGGTTTTCGTTACGAAATAAAACCCTTAATGTAGCAGCATGGATTAGTGACAGGCAGGGAGAAATAAAACAGGAAAGGTTTTCGTAACGAATTTCCCGCGGTAATATAGCATCATGAATATAAACAACCGGCTGCAAAAGATATTAAAGAAAATGGTTTTCGTTACGAAATAAACCCCTTAATGTAGCAGCATGGATTAGTGACAGGCAGGGAGAAATGAAAAAGGAAAGGTTTTCGTAACGAATTTCCCGCGGTAATATAGCATCATGGATATAAACAACCGGCTGCAAAAGATATTAAAGAAAATGGTTTTCGTTACGAAATAAACCCCTTAATGTAGCAGCATGGATTAGTGACAGGCAGGCAGAAATAAAAAAGCAAAAGGTTTTCGTAACGAATAGCCCGCAATAATCTGGCAGCATGTAAATAATCAAACGATCAAAAAAACTTTAAAATACATCTCAAAAAACGATGTAGGGAGCAAGCTTTCCCTGCGCCGTAATGATACAGGAGGCCAGATATAAAGCATGTTTCCTCAGGAGCCAGGCTTTTGGGCCAGTGTCGGACTCTGGCTTTACAGCCATAAAACAGAATGGGGCTATGCCGGCATCGCCGCCATGTTTTCCCTGCTGCGCAGCGCTTGTGCCCGAACCCCCTGGAGCAAGCGTGTGCTTGACGCGGTGTCGTGTAGCGCCCTGGCTTTCTTTGCGGCGCCGACGCTGCAGGTAATTGGCGCGCTGCTGAACTGGAATATGCCCGAGGCCGCCGCCCAGGTTTTTGCCGTTTATATTGGCTACGTGGGTAATGACTATATCAGCGAAAAGTTAAAGCGCTGGATCAACAAAAGAACGGGAGAGCCAGATGGAAATCAGCCCTGACGGTATCAGCTTTATCAAGCAGGAAGAAGGTGAAAAACTTACGGCCTATCGGGATAGCCGCGGCATATTAACTATCGGCGTCGGGCATACGGGCCTGGTTGCCAGTAAAACGATAGCGGACGGCATGGTCATTACGCCTGAGCAAAGTAATAAGCTGCTGCTTGCGGATATTTCGCATGTTGAGCATTTTATTAATGAAAAAGTCAGCGTCAGTCTGACGCAAAATCAGTACGATGCTTTATGTAGTCTGGTATTCAATATTGGCGTCAGCGCTTTTAATAGTTCGACGCTGTTAAAGAAATTAAATCAAGGCGATTATGAGGGCGCCGCAGAAGCCATGCTGTTATGGAAAAGGGCCGGTCAGTTAGCTGACGTGCTGCTGCCACGCAGAAAAAGAGAAGCCGCTCTTTTTCTGAAAAAATAAAAACGTCCTTTTTTATTTGCTTCGCTAAAAACCGTGGCGTTTCGCTATGCCATAACCATAAAAATAACTAACCAACAACCCAAGGAAATCAAGATGATTGAAGTTAATTCATTTGCAGAGTTGCGCACCACCAAACCTTCCGCCTCTGGCGATATCGCCATGCTGAAACGTTATTACGATAAAGATTCCACCTTTCAGGGCGGCGGGCGTTTCGTCGGCTTTATTGATGCCTCGATAGCAGCATCAAAGGATGATGGCGGCTCCGTGGCGGTAGCGACGGGCGGCGGCTATTACTGGAAGCGTATTATTGATAACGTCGAAGATATTAATATCTATCATTTCGGCGGCAAGCGTCTGCGCGGCGACAGTAATTTCGATGCGGACAATGGTAAAGTCAACCATGACGCCTGCATCAATATGTATAAATGGGGACAGGCTTTTTCATCGCCGATTAGCGATACCAGCAAAAATCCGATCCACGGCGTGGGTATTCGCTTCCCGGCCGGGAAATTTCTGGTAAACCCGGTCGATCTTACCGGCGAAGGCGAAATCAACTATTTCAGCCTGTACGGTGACGACTGCGAATATGGCGTGTCACCGCGCACCATTATTGTTTCCGACCAGTCCGCCGCGACGGTATTTAAAGTGAAGGCGCGCCGCACCGCTATCCGCGGCATATTCTGGGACGGTCAGGCCACGGCGGACACCGAAACCAATACGGGCGTGATTACGCCGGAAATGGTCAGCAACACGCAGCCCTTTTTTGAAAATACCGTGATTGAAGGCGAGTTCGTCAATATTACCTGCTGCCGCATTGAGAATATCGGCGGCGCCGCTTTCAAACTGCTCGATACGCTGGATACGCGTCTGGATCAGATTTACAGCAACACCACCTATGCGCGAGTGTTTGATATCCAGTGGTCGGATTCTGTTATTGGCGTCTGGGATCACTCGACGGCGGTCGAGCTGTCGAACTGTAATTTCCAGAAAGGATACAGCGACGCCACGCTTTATATGCCGCGCGTCACCCAGGGACTGATCCGCAACGTCTGGATTGAACACACGCGTTTCCCCGGCGATTTGAGCAACGGCCAGTGGATTATCGACGCGCTGAGCATCGAGTCTTCTGAAAATCCGCTGAAGCTGAACTACACCAGGGCCACGATGCGCGCCCTCAGCCTTCAGTCCGGCGCCAAAGTCGATCTGAGCAGATCCGGTACGCCGTGGCTGTCAGGCTTTGAATACGGCTGGCGTCGCGATGAAAACTACGGCTCGGAGATGACCGGTTCCCTGAAGGCCGGCTGGTATTCCGGCTACCGCGTCAGCAACACGACGGATGAGGATAAATGGTTCCGCGTCGGCAAATTCTTTTTCCCTCATGCCAACCAGCACTGGCATCTGGAAATGCACGGCAAAACGCTAAGGGATACCGTTACGCAGCCTGCCGATGCGCCGCTGCTGACCAACGTCTGCGGTAAGGCCTACCTGAACCTTTATCGCGGCGCCAGCTCCGTTGGCGGCAACCTGCATTATGAAGGGGATTCGGGCGTGGTTGACTGCATTGTCAGAACCAGCGACAGCAAAGGCCTGTACGGCGAAGTCTGGATCAAGCTCAAGGCGCAGTGCGGCGACGTGATGGTCAATCTGAAAACCACCGGCCCATCGCGCTTTGAAGCGGGAGAGTGCTCGCTGTTCAGCGCCGACTTCTCAGAAGTCACCGATCTGGATACCACTAAACGCGTCACGCTCTCTACGGTGATGAATTTTCATAACGGCACTGCCGGTTATGGCTTTGACGGCAGCCTGGCGACGCTGACGACGGCAGTAGCGGAAGCGCCGGCGGCGACCGCAACGCCTGCAGGCTATATCACCATTAAAATTAACGGCGTAAACCGCAAGCTGGCCTATTTCTGATAAATAAAAGGAAAGGACGGATGAAATGAATGAACGCTAAATGGCTAATCTTTATTTTTCTGTCGGTTGTTATGTTGGCCGCAGTAAAAACCGCGCTTTTTTATCATTCCCACTATGTGGATACCCGTAATCAGCTTCGGCAGCAGCAGGAGCAGGTTAATACGCTACAGCAACGGCTTAACGCCGCGGCCGCTATGGATAAAAAATATGTTTCGCAACTGCAACAGGCCAGGGAAAATGCTGGCCAGCTTGAGCATGATGTTGCTGCTGGCCAGCGCAGGCTGCAGCTCGCCGCCAGCTGCCACAGCGCCTCCACGGCCCGCGCCGTCGGCGTGGCTGATGCAGCCGGCCCCCGACTTACTGACGCCGCTCAACGGTATTATTTCACTCTCAGAGAAAGAATAGCGACGGCCCGCATTCAGATAGCGGGATTACAGGATTATATTCGCCAGCAGTGTCAGCCTTAATAAGCGTTATATCCCGACGGATGAAATCTTTTCATCCGCTTTTCTGCTGCCTGCAATTTGCTTTTCATTGCAATAACTAACAGGAGGTGTGCTGGTGACGAATACCAGTAAAACAGCCGGCTGGCTGACGCCGCTTAATGACGAACCAGCCAGGGACGCCGCGCTGGAAGAACAACTCAGCACGTGGATCCAGGGGCTTACCGGCCTGGCTGCCGATCGGGTGGCGGTTGACGACGGCGCATCGCCGCCTGCATGGCTGCCGACCGGCGAAAGCGGCTGCGCTTTTATGGTGATGAAAATCGCCGCCGAAGGCACGCCCGTGTTGACTAACCAACAGGAGGACAATGTCCAGCTGTGGCGGGATGAACGGATGGAATGCCGACTGCATTTCTATGGCTCTTCCGCCCAGCTTTATGCCGCTCGTTTTCGCGACGGAAATACGCTGGCGCAAAACCTTGCCGCTTTAAAACAGCTTTCGCTTGGCGTCAGCGATTGCAGCGATATTACCACCGTATTGGAAACGGTTAATAACGCTCAGACCCGCCGTTATGAATTAACGGTCAATGTTATTCGTAAAATATTCCGTCTCTACGGAATTTACTCACTGGTGGAAACACCCGTTCAATTTTTTGGAGAATAAAATATGCCTCAAGGATTGCCTTTATCCGGCATCGTGAATGTTGACGTCCTGATGTCACCCGTTGCCGCTTCCGGTCGTAACTTTGGCTCAATGCTGATTATGGGAAGCGCCACGGTGATCCCCCTGACGGAACGCCTGCGTCTTTATACCGCCGCCGCCGATATTGGGGCCGACTTTGGCCTGGATTCCGCCGAATACCAGGCGGCAGCCGTCTGGTTTGCGCAGTCGCCGCAGCCGCAGCAGCTTTATATCGGCCGCTGGGCTAAAACGCTCGCCGCGGACGAAGAGGGTAAGACAGAAACGCTGGTCGAAGCCGTCAACGCCGCGCTGGAATATGCTAACTGGTACGGCCTGGCCGTGGCCACCGCCGCAGACGACGTTATCAGCGACGAAGATGTACTCGGCGTGGCGGCGGCTATCGAATCGGCCGGTCAAAGCCGTGTCTTTGCCGTTACCACCGGCAGCGCAGCAGTGCTGGATGCGACTTCCACCACGGACGTCGCCGCCCGGCTGAAAGCGGCAGGCTATGCGCGCACCTTTGTGCAGTATTCCACCCGCAGCCGCTTTGCCGCGATTTCCGCGTTCGCCCGTGCCTTTACCGTTAATTTCAACGGCAGCAACACCACGCTGACGCTGAAATTTAAGCAGGAGCCGGGCATCGCTTATGAAACCCTGAACGCCAGGCAGGCCGCCGCACTGGAAAGCAAAAGGGCCAACGTCTATGTCCTTTTCGCCAACGACAGCGCCATTCTGCAACAGGGCGTCATGGCTAACGGCGACTTCTTTGACGAGCGCCACGGGCTGGACTGGCTGCAAAACTTCGTGCAGACCAACCTGTATAACCTGCTCTACACCTCTGCCAGCAAAATTCCACAGACCGAAGCGGGCATTACCCGGCTGATGGGCAATGTGGAAGCATCTATGGATCAGGCCGTGACCAACGGGCTGATCGCGCCGGGCGTCTGGAACGGCGGCGAGATTGGCCAGCTGGCTGCCGGCGACATGCTCACCAAAGGCTATTACGTCTATGCCCAGCCGCTGGCGCTGCAGTCGCAGGCCGATCGCGAAGCGCGTAAAGCGCCACTGATGCAGGTTGCCTGCAAACTGGCCGGTGCCGTGCACTACGCCGATGTCCAAATTAACGTTGTTCGCTAAGGAAAAAAATATGTCTGCCTATTCATTTATGGATGTTACCGCCTCTTTTATTGGCCCGGGCGCGGTATTTGATTTGGGAAGCGGTTCCGGTAGCTCGGAAGAGGGCATTACCGTTTCCATGAAGGAAAATAAAAACAGCATGAAGCTGGGGATTGACGGCGAAGGGATGAATACCCTGCTGCCGGGCACCTCCGGCCAGATTACGGTTAACCTGCTGGAAACCTCGCCGGTGAATAAAAAGCTCTCGCTGGCCTATAACGCGCAGAGCGCAAGCTCTGCCAGCTGGGGGAAAAATATTATCGTGATCCGCAACAGCGCCTCGGGTGAAGTCATCACCGCGCGCGGCGTGGCATTCCAGAAGCTGCCAGATCGTAAATTCGCCAAAGAGGGCGGCACCACCGCCTGGATCTTCGACTGCATCAAAATCGATGTGGTGATGGGGGAATATTAATCGATGGAATTCACACTCAACGAAACCACGTTCCGTATCGCTAAGCTGGACGTTTTTCAACAGCTTAAAGTCTCGCGAAAGCTGCTGCCGCTGCTGGCCGGGCTGCTCTCCGACATTAACACGGTGAAATCGGCGGCGGCGCAGGGCGACTATTTCCAGGTGCTGGAAAAAGCTCTGCCCGCTATTGCGCACTCGCTGGCCGACATGAGCGAGGAAGACACCAATGCGATTTTGCATCCCTGCCTGGCGGTAGTCTCGCGCCAGCAGGCAAAAAGCTGGGTGCCGATCTTCTCTCAGGGTGTGCTGATGTTCGATGACCTCGATCTGATCACCATGCTGAAGCTGGTGCTGCGGGTAGTGGAGGATTCGCTGGGCAGTTTTTTGCCCGAACTCCCCGTCAGCAGGAGCGAGGTCCCGGCAGTGGGCTGACACTGGAAACGCTTCCTGACGGGGAAGATTTTCTGATGCGCCCGGTGGATGCCGGGCTTATCAGCTACACCGCGCTCAAGGATGGCTCAGTGGATCTGGCGGATATTGCCCGCCTGAACGACTGGCTGGATCTGAAAGCGGATAATCAACACCGCATTGAGCAATGGAAACAAGCCAATGAACGCTGAAAATACAAAAAATTTTCTGATGGTGCTGGATACACAGCTGGCGGCGGAGGCCGCCAGCTGGCAAAAAGTCAGGCAGTTTGTTGAGGCGCCGGGCTGGCAAAACAACGAACAGGCGGCAAAGGCGCTCGATCTGCAAAAGATCAAACAGACGGTAGAGCAGGCGGGTAAAGCGCTGGTGGAGTATATCAACCGCTTCGCCAGCCGTCTGGAGCAGCTTGGCGTCCGTGCGCAGAATGCCGGTACGCCAGCGGGCGATCTCAACGCGCTGGAATACGGCGCGGCCCAGACCGGCCTCAGCAACGATGCCATAGCGAAAGCTTTCCAGACCCTCATTAATAAGCCGGGCGCGGAAGCGCGCCTGAATAAGCTGGGCGTGGCAACGCGCGACGCCAGCGGCCAGAAAAAAACGGACAGCGAACTCTTCAGCGAGGCCAGCAGCAGGCTTGGCGCTATGCCGGAAGAGCAGGCGCTGGCGACCGCCAATAGTCTGGGACTTGCGCCCGATATCCTGGCCGCTATGCAAAGAGGGCTGGGGAAATTTATCGGCGACTATAACCAGCTTTCCGACTCTCTCGGCGTCAATATGACGCAGGCCGTCTCCGGCGCCGACCACTTTATGACGGCCAGGCGCAAGTTTGATGAGGTTGTCGAACTGCTGCAAACTAACAGCAGCAGCCGGCTGAACAACGGACTTGGGGAGATCTTCGATAACTTTACGAAGAAGCTGACCGACAACGCGCCTGACGTCGAGCGCGTGCTTGATGGCGCGGTAAGCCTGCTGCTGCTGCTTGCTGAAGTGGGGGAAAGGGTCATGCTGCGTCTGATCCAGGCGGTGGCCGATTTAAGCGGCTGGTGGGACTCGCTGGATAGCAGTTCGCAGGAGCTGATCGTCACGCTTGGCGTAATGACGGCGGCCTGGCTGGCGCTGAACAGCGCTTTTTTACTCTCGCCCATAGGAATAGTCGTGGCGCTGGTAGCGCTGCTTTTCACGCTTTACGACAGCTATAAAACCTGGCAGGAGGGCGGAAAAACCCTGATTGACTGGGACCAGTGGGCGCCAGGCATCAACGCGGCCAAAAAGGCGCTGGACTGGCTGCTGGAGAAATTCGGCCAGCTTACGGCAGGCACGCTTGACTGGAAGGGCGGGCTACAGGCTATTACCGATTTTGTGACGGGTAACTGGTCGGCGGGCATGACCGCCGCCGTGGATAAGGTGAAGAACTATTTCGATAACTTCTTTACCGATATCACTAATAAGCTGGCCAACAGTCCAATCTGGCGCTTTGTGAAAAAAATGGCCGGAGAGACACAGGCCGCCGTGTCGGACATCTCATTGCCAGGTTTGGCGGATCCAAACAGCCCGTTGAACCCGCAGCAGGCCCGGATGCTGGCGAACGTGATGACGTGGTCTGCCAATGACAATCTGACAGGCGCGCTGCCTTTCAGCATGGGCGGCCGTTTACCCTGGCAAAGTGAAATAGCGCAGAGCCGAACGGACAGCACCGTGGGCATCCAGCAGGAAACCAATATTTATGTGCAGGGTGGCGAGCCACACCTGACGGCCCAGAGAGTGGCGGAAAGCCAGTTCGATGTGAACTCGCAATTCGTCCAGACCGTAAGGAATATGCCGGTATGATAAAAGGTTTCCCCACGCTATTAATGCAAAGCAAACGTAAAATCGGTTTGCTTATTCCCAATGTGGTAATGAAAGAGAGCCACACCGACAAACTGAACGTCACCACGCATCCTGTCGAAGCGGGCGCCACCATCGCCGATCATGCTTATCTCTCGCCTGCGGAGCTGACTATGGAGGTAGGCTTTTCCGGCGGCGGTTCGCTGGTGGACTTTATGGATACAACACAATTCGGTATCCAGGCATCGTTAAGCCCGGCAGAAAGCTACCAGAATTTGCGGGAGCTGATGACCAACAGGCAGCCGCTGACCGTGGTGACCGGCAAGCGGCTGTACAACAATATGCTGATTACCTCAATTTCCGTGACAACGGATGCCTCTACGGAACACGTGCTGTTCGCCTCGTTAGGCCTGACCGAGCTGATGATTACGCAGACGCGAACGCTCAGCAGCGCGGAAAAGGAGAATATGGCGCAGGGCGCAAAAACCTCTGCCGTGCAGAATAACGGTAAGAAAGTCGCCAGGCCCGGCCCGGCGAATGTGGTTCTCACGAGGGGGAGCAGCTGATGACTATTACCGAAATTCCGCTGACGCCCGATAATCAGCTGTTCGATATTTCTATCAATAATAGCGATTATAAAATGCGCATTATCTGGCGGGAGAGCGGCTGGTTTCTCGATCTGCAAAACAGCGACGGCGGGGATATTATCGCGGGCATTCCACTGGTGACCGGTGCCGACCTGGTGGCGCAGTATGCTTATCTGCAGCTGGGCTTTGGCCTGTGGCTGTTTTCCGACAGCAGCGGCAATACCGCGCCGGATCAGTACGATCTCGGTTACACCGCGCATCTTTGCATTATCACGGAGGCGGCATGAGCGTTAACTGGATGCGCTACTGTGAACTGCTGCTGGAAGATGCCAGTAAAGCGTCGATTATTCTGGGCGATCTTAGCGTCGAATTTGTGATTAATACGCATGTGCAAAGCAGCGGCAGTACGGCGACTATCAGCATTTATAACCTGAGTGCGGAAACCCGCAACGCGATCGTGAGCGGTAAATATAAAAAGCTGCGCCTTATCGCGGGCTATACGGGAGTCCTGCCGGATAAGAACGAAGAGGAGCCGGTTATACCTGACTATATGGTGGGAAAAGCGATCGAAAACCCGCCGGTTAAATCAGGAGGCCCAAATTACGGCGAAATCTTTAGCGGCGAAATCCGCTATGCGTTTATTGTCGGAACAGGCTCCTCGTCAGATAAGCAGAAACAATCTGAGACGGTATTGAAAATTCAGGCTATCGATGGTCACCAGGCCGCAATGGAGGCAACGGTCAACACTACCGTCGCCGCAGGTTACGATACCAGCGCCATCCACAGGTTAACCCTGCGCAGCTTTAATCCTTACGGCGTGACCGCTGGCGCCACCGGCACCATGCCGCCCACGCGTTTTCCCAGGGGCCGGGTGCTTTATCAAACGGCCAGCCAGGTGATGGATAACGTTGCCGCGCAGTGCCGCGCGACCTGGCAGTTTGTCGATGGCAAACTGCAAATGGTGCCGGAGGAAAGCTATCTCGAACGCATTGTGGTGCTGAACAGCCAGACCGGCATGATCGGCTCGCCCGAACTGACCACGGAAGGGGTCAACATCAAATGCCTGATCGACCCAACGCTTCGTCTGCATGGTCTGGTGCATATCAATCAGGCTGCGCTTAACAGCATGCGTAATGCCATGGAATCGGTCAACCGCGCGGCCGCCGAAGAAAGAGAGGCGGCGGCAAAAGGGAACAAAGCGCAGCCGCAGGCGGCACCCCAGGATAAGCAAAAGACAGCGCAGCCGCCTGCCGATATCGCGGCCGATGGCGTCTATATCGTTAAAGGCATCACTTACGAAGGCCATACCCGAGATAGTAAATGGTATATGACCCTGACCTGCGTGGTGCGGGACAAACAGACCGCCCTTAAGGCGCCCGCCGCGCCGCACTAATCTAACCATCCGCCTGAGGCGGTTTTTTTTGGAGTTTTTATGCCCGTTTCTATCCAGTCAGTGATTGGCGGGGAAGCTCAGGCGTATCGGGCTTTAGCGGACATGGTGTCCACAACGCTACGCGTAGCCTTACCCGGCATTATTCAATCCTTCGATCCCGACACTGTAACCTGCGTGGTGCAGCCGGCCATTAAGGGCAGCGTGCGCAATGCCAGCGGCCAGCCGGTTTCTCAGGCGCTGCCTTTGCTGGTCGACGTTCCCGTGGTTTTTCCTCGCGGCGGCGGCTGTACCATCACCTTTCCCGTTAAAAAGGGCGATGAGTGCCTGGTGATCTTCAGCGATCGCTGCATCGACTTCTGGTGGCAAAACGGCGACGTGCAGGAGCCGGTCGATCCGCGTCAGCACGATCTGTCCGACGCTTTCGCGCTGGTCGGGCCGCAGTCCCAGAAGGAAAAAATCAGCGCTATCAGCACGGAGGCTTTGCAAATCCGCACGGATGAAGGCCAGGCCTTTATCGAGCTGAAACAGAGCGGCGAGGTCAATATCACCACTACGCGGCTAACGCTTAACGGCAATCTGCACGTCAATGGCGATATTACCTCGACCGGCGATCAGACGGCCGCAGGCATCAGCCAGATCGATCACGTTCATGGCGGCATCCAGAGCGGCAGCAGCTACACAAGGGGGCCGCAATGAGATATCGCAGAGAAGAGCAGGACGGCGATTACGCCTTTGGCAAAGGGGACAGCGCTTTCCTGGTTAACTCGCCGGCGTGCGTGGCGCAGGCGATTAAAACGCGGCTGCAATTATGGTATGGGCAATGGTTCCTGGATACCACGGAAGGCACGCCCTGGCTGCAATCGCTTACCGGCAAGCAAAACAGCGCGACGGCGGAAATGGTTCTGCGCCAGCGCATCCTTGCCACCCAGGGCGTTAAGTCCATTCTCTCTTTTAATACCACGTTCGACTCTTCATCCCGCCGGGCAATTTTCACGGTAACCGTGGAAACGCTGTACGGCACGACGACAGTAACAAGCGAGGCATAATGGCTCTTAAGACAGACAGGCTGGGGTTATCGGCAACGATAACGGCCCAGGGGATCGGCGCGCCTGATTACCAGACAATCCTCAGCGCGCTGACCGACTATTTCCGACAAATTTATGGCACCGACGCCTATCTGGAACCGGACAGCAAAGACGGCCAGATGATAGCGATTATGGCGCTGGCTATCCACGATGCCAATAATATGGCGATAACCTGCTACAACTCGTTTTCGCCGTCCACCGCGGTGGGCGACGCGCTGACGCGCAATGTAAAAATCAACGGTATCGTGCGTAAACCCGCGACCAACTCAACGGTGGATTTACAGCTGAGCGGCACGCCGGGCACCACCATTGTTAACGGCTCGGTCAGGGACAGTAATAACGTTATCTGGAACCTGCCCGCAAGCGTAACGATTGCCACCACGGGATTGGTCACCGTGACGGCCACCTGCGCGGAAACCGGGCCGATAGCGGCGGTAAGTGGTTCCGTTAACCAAATCAACACGCCGACGCGCGGCTGGCAGACGGTGACCAACCTGAACGCGGCGGCCACGGGAAGCGTTGCCGAAACGGACGCGGAACTGCGGCTGCGCCAGGCGCAAAGCGTTTCATTGACGGCGCTGACCACTTTTGACGCGCTGGACGGCGCAATTTCAAATATCGCAGGCGTCGTCGGGCATAAGCTTTACCAGAACGACAGCGATGATAAGGATGCGAATGGGCTGCCCGGCCATACTATTTCGGCAGTGGTGCAGGGCGGTGACGCAAATACGATCGCCGACGTTATTCGCAAAAAGAAATCGCTGGGCGTAGGCACGTTTGGCAATACCACCATAACGCTTGCCGACAGCTATGGCACGCCGCAGGCGATCCGCTTTTCGCGGCCGGTGCCGGTGCCGGTTTATCTGTCGCTGGAGCTGAAAGCGCTGACGGGCTACACCAGCCCCATCGCGGAGAAAATTAAAAAGGCGCTGGCGGCCTATATCAATAGTCTGGGGATCGGCAATAGCGTTCTGCTCAGCCGTCTTTATTCGCCCGCTAACCTGACGACAGGGCAGGACAGTACGGACAGCCAGTACTACGACATCCTGAGCCTGCTGGCAGGAAAAAGCGAAGCCGCGCTTTCCTCAGGCAATATCGCTATCGGTTACAACGAATTTGCCAGCTGCGAGGCGGATAATATTACGATATCGGTGACCGCATGAACTATACCGATCTGATCACCAACTACCATCGCGGAAAAGCGAAATACGTCGAGCATATTGATTTAACCACGCGGCCGCAAAAAGAAATTATCGATCTCTTTAGCGAAATCGTAACGGCGTTAGATTTAGACAACGCTACCGGCGCGCAGCTTGATATTTTAGGCGAGTGGATCGGGCGAGCCAGAAGTATTAACGCACCGATTGAAGATTACTTTTTTACCTTTGATAAGGCCTCGCTGGGCTTCGACCTTGGCAGCTGGAAAGACAGGTATGAACCCGATTCGGGCATTATCAAAGTGGATGATGAGGATTATCGCACGATGCTGCGCGCTAAAATCGGCGCCAATAAGTGGGACGGCACGGCCGACACGTTGCCCGCAATTCTGCAAGAAATCTATACGAAGCAGGATATCAATATCACCTTTACCGATAATCAGGATATGACCGTAACGGTATATGTGACGGCAAAAAACCTGTCCACCATTACCAAAGAAATTATTAAGCAGGGCTATCTGGCGATCAAACCCGCTGGCGTCACGGTAAATTATGAAATTAATGGAGAATAACGATGGCAAAAAATGACTTTAAACCTTTTGCTACGGGCGAAAGCGCAAACGTGCTGTCACAGGCGGATTACGAAGCGCTGGATGCTACGGCAAACGGCTTTCAAACCGGCATCGCCAGAAGCGAACAGCTGAATAAGGTCTGGCGACAGGCCTCAACTATGTCTCATGTAATTGGGCAATTTATCGCTGATAATAGCGGGGAAGACGTCAAAGATGATGGTAATACTGAGGAAATTCTGGGTAATTTTCAAAAGGCTTTGCAAAGTAAATTAATTATCGAAGCAATTTACCCCATTGGGATTGTTGTCTGGTTTGCGCAAAACAAAAACCCTAACGTAATCTTTCCTGGCACAACGTGGAAATATATAGGTGAAAATAAAACTATCCGCTTAGGCAGCGCCAGCGGCGGCGATGTAATGACTACTGGCGGGGCCGATCAGATTAGTTTAGCTATTGGCAATTTACCTGCGCATAATCATACCTATTCCGCCAGTACCAGCACTTTTGACTACGGAACTGTAGGTACCTCTGGTGTCGGCGATCACGGGCATAGTGCCTGGACGGACGCCCAGGGTAATCACCAGCATGGCTCAGGTATGCGCTTACCTTCTAACCAGGACGGACTCGCTTTTTATGGTACATGGGAGGCGCCAGGAGGAAGTGCCGCAGTATCGCGTGGAGGCAGCGGTGCGGCAATACAGGCGCCGACATCTGCAAATGGTCAACATTCGCATAATGTAGGTATCGGCGGTTCTGGCGCACACTCCCATAGCGTCGGCATTGGTGCTCACTCACATACTTTATCGGGTACAACATCTAATACGGGCTCCGGTGCTGCCATTTCGATAGTTAACACCTTTATAAAGCTGATGGGCTGGTATCGTACTGCCTGAATGGATTACGAACAATCCTTAAAAATAAAGCGCATATATGTTTATATATGCGCTCAGTTTTTATTCTTTTAGATCTCAGCTTCTTCAGATCCGTGGCGGTAAGCCGTCACCATCATTGCCAGACAGATACAGATTAACAGCACAGTGTTTCCCTGAATCAATACCGTATCGGCCAGACCAAAAAGGAAGGCGGGCAGGACGATAAACATCACGCCATTGTTTCTTCGCATTTTTTTAGAAAGAGCGAAAATCATGCCTGTTATATAAAATGACAGTAACGCTACGATACCCAGTACACCGTGTAGGGAGAGCACTTCCAGTAAATCGTTATGTAAATGATAGGCGACGTTTTTCCAGGCTTCCGGATTGTTTCTTTCATATTTTACAATGTAGTTACGTGCTTTTTCAGTACGGTCATCAGAGTTCTGTCCGACCACCCCGAAATTAACGCTATGCCAGCCTGACTTCCAGATTGAAAAGCGTGCGCCGATAGAAGTATCATTATTTTGATGGTAATTATCAATATCGCTTTTAATCTGGCTCATACGATCCCAGATAGCATAGGGCGTCCCGATAATAACAACAAGAAAAGCGGCCAGGCAGCTGTAAAGAACAGCCTTATGGATTTTCCTGTAGTTCATTATAAAGAATAATACGTACATCACGGGCGCATAAAGCACAGCCGATCGCGTCTCGGTAAGGATCACCAGCGTAACGTTAACGCCCAAAATAGTGAAAAAGAGCAATATAGAAAAAGCACTGCTTTTAAACCGCTGAAACGCCAGATACAAACACGTCAGGGAAACGAAAACGGTAAGGTAAGAGGCTGTAGTGGCCGCATCCGCAGTCAGCTTAATACGAGGGTCATTATTAGCATGTGCCTGAAAAGCAAACCATAAAGTATAAATAAGTCCTGCAAGGATCAAGGCGATAGCGACGGTCAGGGAAGTTTTATTTAGTTGATCACGGGCTTTATAAAACCAAAATAAGATAAAAGCCGCCAGCAAAAAACGTTTACCGCCTACGACATAGTTGTCGTGAATATCTTTCCAGTCTGTATGTTTAAAACAGGCTCCCCAGATAATACGGGCGGCCGCCATCAAAACAAGCGCGATCATAAAGGCTAATAAAGCATGGTTTTCGACTGGCAGCCTGCGGTTAAGCCATGCGTGATGTACGGTAAAAATAATTCCGACATAGCTGACAAGATAAAACAGCTTCTCCGGTAAACCCTGAAGAAAAAGATCGGAAGTAAGCGCTACGGCTAAGGCCAAAAAGCAGGTGTTATAAATCAACTTATGCTGGCTTCTTATCAAATTCATGTCAGATGCTCATTTTAAATAACGAAACAGATAATAGGTAATGTACCATTTTAATCCCTTCAGAAACTTTTTCTCTCTGAACATTAATTTATACATTTTTTTGGCTTGCCGATCGTTCTTCGGCAAATCGTAGGCGCGATCGGCCCAGACTGAACGTCTGTAAATAGCAGAGTAATAGCTGCAAACTGCCTGTTTATTCCATTGCTGCCAGGGTTTATCGGCACCGGCATAATGCAGAAAAACAGTTTCTGGAGGCGGCAGCGCTGTATAATCTTCGGAGCCATGGCCAGGCTTGAAAATGGTATTATACTTGCTGTCCACCGTAGCAAACCGATTCTCCAGTACAATATTCAACGCATCCTGATCCAGATATTGTAACGTTGCACCTTTTTCACTCAGTACAGCGAATGTCTGGAGTGAAATTCGCTCTTCTCGCCAGCGCGGCACATTAATTAACATCACGCCCGCATTAAAGTAGCGATCGCTTGTCAGCGTCACGTTTTTTGCCAGTTCTGCGCGCAAACTTTCGTCTTCCAACACCACAAACGCGGGCTGCTGCTTGTCCTGAGCAAAATGCCATAACGTTTCAAAAGCGTTAAGGCAAACAATATCGGCATCAAGATATAGGAGCAGATCCACGTCTTTTAAAAAGTGAGGGGCCAGAAGTCGATAATAGGTGGCTTTAGTAAAAAGCTGAGTGGTTGGAAAGTCTGCAAAGAGGGTAGAAGCTATCTTATGCACCGTCAGCGTATGAAAAGTAGCGGCCAGCAGCGTATTAAATTTCTCCGTAAGATGGCTGACATTTTCATCAGTGATCAAATGAAAGCTAAAGACTTCATTGCGCGATGCTTCAATAATTGACTGCATAGTAATGAAAGCATGACGTAAAAAACTGCCGTCAACGCCCAAAACAATATGCCTTACAGGCCTGGCGTCGCCGCCATTTCCTGCAACAACAACGTCTGAACTGACGTTTTTCTCCAAAAACGCCTCATCGATAATCCTTTCGAAACTTCCTGCTTTCATAATCTTACATCCGGAACAGATGAGGCTCAGAAACGGTAAAGTATACTAAATCGCTTTATGACGAAACAGCCCGTTAGATGATTTCATCAATCAAAACTAAACCAGCTTCTTCACCAGCGCCTCGCTGTGGCGGATATGGCTGGAAGCGCGTTCGGGATCGTGCTGCACCAGCGCCATAAACAGCAGGTCGGTCAGCGTCAGCTGGGCGGAGGTCGAAGAGATTGCCGCGCTGCTGGTGGTTTGCTCTTCGGCCACCGTATAAAGGCAATGCGTGGCGCACTGTTGCAGCGTGTTCGGCGTAAAGCCGGTGAAGGCCAGCACGCTGGCCCCGGCACGCCGCGCTTCCTGAGCGGCAAGGTTGATTTCGCGGCGTTCGCCGGTATAGGAAATTGCCAGCAGCACATCGCCCGGATTTAACGCCTGCACGCTGGCCAATAGCGCATGCATATCCTGCTCGGCCACGGCGTGAATACCAATCTTCATCAGCTTCCACGAAAAATCTTTCGCCACCAGCCCCGATGCGCCGATACCTACCAGCACAATGCGATTCGCTTCCTTTAACAGCTGCAACGTTTCCGTTAGCTTTTCCTCGCTGTTGATATCCAGCGTGGCGCGGATAGCGGACTGTTTTTCCGCCAGCAGCTTCTCGCCCACGACTTTTAACGGATCGTCGCTTAAGATCAGGTTATGCACGGTAATAGCGTCTTTTTTCGCCAGCGATTCGCTCAGCGCCAGCTTCAGTGCCGGAAATCCCTTGTAGCCCAGCTTCTGCGCAAACTTCACCACGCTGGACTGGCTGACGCCCGCTTCTTCCGCCAGCCTTTGCGAACTGAGATGCCGCGCCTTATCCGGCTGCGACAGTAAAAAGTCAGCGAGGCGTCGCTCGTTCAGCGCCAGCGTGGGATAGAGTTGGCGAATACGTAATAGTGAGCTCATCGGCTCCTCCTTAAAACGGTCTGAACACGCTTCAGCACGTCAGCTACCCTTATAAAAGGCGGCCAGCTTAGTAAAAAAGACCCTTCGGAAAACGGTTATGAATATAATATTCAGTAATTAAGCCGAATACAGAATTAAAAATTCATTTGTGAGGATAGCATGGATCTTGGCGCACTGATTTCAGAAACACGTAATGCAGACACAATGGACCTCGACAGTCTCTCCACGCTGGAGATGGTAACGAAATTTAACGATCAGGACGCTACCGTTGCAGCAGCGGTGCGCAGGACGCTGCCGCAGGTGGCGCAGGCGGTAGACGCGGCGGCCGCTTCGTTACAGGAAGGCGGCAGGCTTATCTATATGGGCGCGGGTACCAGCGGGCGGCTCGGCGTGCTGGACGCTTCCGAATGTCCACCGACCTTCGGCGTGCCGCATGGGCTGGTGGTAGGGGTAATCGCGGGCGGGCCGGGCGCGCTGCTGAAAGCGGTCGAAGGCGCCGAGGATGATGAACAGCTGGGCGTCAGCGATTTGCAGGCGCTGAAGCTGACGCCGCAGGATATGGTGGTCGGCCTGGCTGCTTCCGGACGCACGCCTTATGTCATTGGTGCATTGCGTTTCGCCCGCCAGTCCGGCTGCCGCACCGCAGCAATCTCCTGTAACCCGGACTCGCCCATCGCGCATGAAGCGGCCATCGCCATTTCGCCGGTCGTGGGGCCAGAGGCGCTCACCGGATCGACGCGGCTAAAATCGGGAACGGCGCAGAAGCTGGTGCTGAATATGATCTCCACCGGCGCGATGGTGAAAATCGGCAAGGTCTATCAGAACCTGATGGTGGATATGCAGGCGACCAACGTCAAACTGGTCGATCGCGCCTGCCGGATGGTTTGCCAGGCGACGGGCTGCGAGCGGGAAGAGGCGGAACGGGCGCTTCGGCAAACGGCATATGAAGTAAAAACCGCTATCCTGATGGTGTTGAGCGGCGTTGACGCAACAAAAGCCGCTACGCTGCTTGCCGAACACGGCGGCTTCTTACGCGCGGCATTACAGGCGAGTATGCGCTGAAGCGGATTTACCCGCACCGCGCGCAGTTTTGACATTGCTGTCTCAGCGTCCACTATTATTAACAGCGTTATGACGGCGCGAAACGCGCCTGGTTTGTGGGTTTTCCCCGAGGAGAAAGGTTTGATAACTGGTCAGGAACGACGTGTGGTATTTTTCGATCTCGACGGCACGCTGCATCAGCAGGATATGTTCGGCACTTTTATGCGCTATTTGCTATGGCGTCAGCCGCTCAACCTGTTGCTGGTGGCGCCTTTGCTGCCCGTGATCGGCGCCGGCCTGCTTCTCAAGGGGCGCGCTTCGCGCTGGCCGATGAGTCTGCTGTTGTGGGCGATTACGTTCGGCCACAGCGAAAAGAAGCTGCTGGTGCGCGAAAAAGCCTTTGCGCAGTGGTTTCGGCAACGGGTCACCGCTTTCCCGGTGGTGCAGCAGCGGCTGACCGACTACCTGAACAGCGCTGACGCTGACGTCTGGCTGATTACCGGCTCGCCGCAGTCGCTGGTGGATCTGGTCTATTTTGACTCTGCTTTTCTGCCGAAGGTAAAAACGATCGCCAGCCAGATGTCACGCGGCTACGGTGGACGAGTGCTGACAATGCGCTGCCTGGGACATGAAAAGGTGGCGCAGCTGGAAAAACGTATCGGCACGCCTTTACAGCTTTACAGTGGCTACAGCGACAGCAAACAGGATAACCCGCTGCTTTTCTTCTGCCAGCATCGCTGGCGGGTGACGCCGCAGGGCGAACTGCAACAGCTGGAGTAAACGGGTATACTGCCCCGCGATTTTTTGCTGGAGGCTCAGGTGAGCGATACCCAAATTGATGAAAAATGGATGCGCCATGCTTTAACGCTGGCGCGCCGTGCCTGGGAAGAAGGCGAAGTGCCCGTCGGCGCCGTGCTGGTGCAGGGCGATACCGTTATCGGCGAAGGCTGGAACCGGCCTATCGGCTATCACGATCCGACCGCACATGCGGAGATTATGGCGCTGCGGCAGGGCGGCAAGGTGCTGGAAAACTATCGGTTGCTGGACACCACGCTGTACGTAACGCTGGAGCCGTGCGTGATGTGTGCGGGCGCGATGGTGCACGGCAGAGTGGGGCGGCTGGTGTTTGGCGCGCGGGATGAGAAAACCGGCGCGGCGGGGTCGTTGCTGGATATCTTAGGCCATGCGGGCATGAATCATCAGGTCAGCGTGGAGCAGGGCGTGCTGGCGGCAGAGTGCGCGGCTATGCTAAGCGATTTCTTCCGCCATCGTCGGGCGGAGAAAAAGGCGCTGCGCGACAGGCTGCGCGCGGAGCTGCTAAAAGGAGAATAAACAAGGGCGCTGGATAACAGCGCCCTTTTACAGAAAAGAGCAGAGAACGTGGCCTGGCTTAAAGACGCATAAAATGTCGCCCGTGCCGCGCTCAGGGTGTTTTTACTTCCCCGCCGTTCGCCGCGCCCACATTCAGTTCATCGCCACCTGCGGCTCCACGGCCGGATAGCCTTTACCCAGCTGCGCTTCCATTGCCGCCTGCTGCGCCAGCTTCCTTTCCTGATCCTGTAAATAGCCCACCAGGCTCAGCTGGTAAATGCGGATGTTCTCCACATAGTTGTAGGCTTCCTGGCCGCGCGCGTAGCCGTAGGTGGTCTGGCTGTAATAGCGTTTCTGGCTCAGCATCGGCAGCCGCTGCTTGACGTCGGCCCAGCTGTCCGGATTGCCTTTTTGCTTTTCGGTCAGCCTGCGCGCGTCCAGCATATGCGCGTAGCCCATGTTATACGCCGCCAGCGCGAACCAGATGCGCTCATCTTCCGGGATGGTCGGCGGCACCTTCTCCATCATTTTCACCAGATACGCGCTGCCGCCGCGAATGCTCTGTTCCGGATCGGTTCTGTCGCTGACGTTGACGCTGTCCGCCGTATTGCGGGTCAGCATCATCATACCGCGCACGCCGGTAGGCGAGGTGGCCTGCGGGTTCCAGTGCGACTCCTGCCAGGAAATAGCCGCCAGCAGCCGCCAGTCGATCTCGCTGGCGTATTTTTGAAACAGCGGGCGGATAGCAGGCAACATACTGTCGATGGCGCGCAGAAAAGTGCGGGTATCGACATAGTCGAAGGTGCCGACGTGGCCCAGATACTTCTCATCCAGCCGCGCCATCGCGCCTTCTTCCGCCATCTGGTTAAAGTAGTCCAGCATCGCCGCATACAGGCTGTCATCTTCGTCGCGCGCCATATACCAGGTCACCGGCTCTTCATCCGTGATATCGAAAGCCACCGCCAGCTGCGGATGGATCCGCTGTAGCAGCGCGATCGACACCGAATCGCCCACCGTATAGTCGAGCTTGCCGTCCGCCACCGCTTCCAGCAGGGCATTCGGGCTCTGATCGGTAGAGATGGCCCAGTCCAGATCGGGATACTGATTTTGCCGGATATCGCGCAGCGTCGAAGCGAACGCGGAATCGGACGCAACCGTCAGGCGACCCTTCAGCGCGCCCAGATTCGGCGGACGCGGCTTGCCCATCCGGTAAACCAGCTGCTGGGAAACGGAATAGTAGGTCGGGCCGGTGCGAAAGCGCGACAGGCGATCGCTGTTGTAGATTAGCCCCGCCGCCAGCACGTCCGCTTTATCCTCTTCCAGGTCGTCAAACAGCTCGCTGAGGTTTTGACGCACCGTGATTTGCAGCTTTACGCCCAGATAATCGGCAAAGCGTTTCGCCAACTCGTAATCCATACCGGCCGGTGCTTTATTCACTGTGTAGTAAGTCAGGGGCGAATTGAGCGTGCTGACGCGCAATACTCCCCGTGCTTTTATCTGTTCCGTTCGGTCCAGCCCGCTGCTGTGCCACGGGATCGACGGCCACAGCGCAAGCGCGAGCAGTACCGTCACCAGCCCGATGAACAGATAATTAATTTTCAGGCGTTTCAAATGGTTATCTCTCGATTTCTCTCAGGATTCTGTCTGTAACGGCAGTATTTGTGGTCTTTAATGGTCCCTGAGCGTGGGGCATTTTGCGCAACTCCCTGCGGCGGCGCAACCAGATTTGTGCAGAATTGTGCGCTTTTCAGGCAATTCCCTGTGCCGATTAATTCTGCGCAAACGGTTTCGTAACAGGTGGGGATTCTTTATAATGGCGCCCGTTTTCCCCTGTTGCGCCCAAAGAAGCGTCGCCTGGCGCTCTGACGAGAGATCTTTAATGATGGAAATTCTGCGTGGTTCGCCCGCTCTGTCGGCATTTCGTATTAACAAACTGCTGGCCCGCTTTCAGGACGCTCACCTGCCGGTGAGTGACATTTACGCCGAGTACGTCCATTTCGCCGATGTCAGCGCGCCGCTTGACGAGGCTGAAAAAGCCCGTTTACAGCGCCTGCTGAAATATGGTCCTTCTCTCGCCGAACATACCCCCGAAGGTCGCCTGCTGCTGGTGACGCCTCGTCCGGGAACGATTTCCCCGTGGTCTTCCAAGGCGACCGATATCGCCCACAACTGCGATCTGCCGCAGGTGAAGCGCCTGGAGCGCGGGCTGGCTTTCTATATTAAAGCGCCGCAGCTGACCGAAGCGCAGTGGACGCAGCTGGGCGCGCTGCTGCATGACCGCATGATGGAAGTGGTGCTTGGCGATCTGTCTCAGGCCGCGCAGCTGTTCGCGCATCATCAACCGGCTCCGCTCACCAGCGTGGACGTGCTGGGCGAAGGCCGTACGGCGCTGGAGCTGGCCAACCGCAGGCTGGGCCTGGCGCTGGCGGAAGACGAAATCGACTATCTGCAGCAGGCTTTTGAAAAACTCGGGCGCAACCCGAACGACATTGAGCTGTATATGTTCGCCCAGGCGAACTCAGAGCACTGTCGTCATAAAATCTTTAACGCCGACTGGATCATCGACGGCGAACAGCAGCCAAAATCGCTGTTCAAAATGATCAAAAACACCTTTGAGAAAACGCCGGATCACGTGCTGTCCGCCTATAAAGATAACGCGGCGGTGATGGAAGGCTCGCAGGTTGGCCGCTTCTATGCCGATGCGGAAAGCCGCTACGATTTCCATCAGGAAGAGGCGCATATCCTGATGAAGGTGGAAACCCACAACCACCCGACGGCGATTTCGCCGTGGCCCGGTGCGGCAACCGGTTCCGGCGGTGAAATCCGCGATGAAGGCGCAACCGGACGCGGCGCGAAGCCCAAAGCGGGCCTGGTGGGTTTCTCCGTCTCCAACCTGCGCATTCCCGGTTTTGAACAGCCGTGGGAAGAGGATTTCGGCAAGCCTGACCGCATCGTTACCGCGCTGGATATCATGACTGAAGGCCCGTTGGGCGGCGCGGCGTTTAACAACGAGTTCGGCCGTCCGGCGCTGACCGGCTACTTCCGTACCTATGAAGAAGAAGTTAACAGCCACAACGGTGTCGAGCTGCGCGGCTACCATAAGCCGATTATGCTGGCCGGCGGCATCGGTAATATTCGCGCCGATCACGTGCAGAAAGGCGAAATCACGGTGGGCGCGAAGCTGATCGTGCTGGGCGGCCCGGCGATGAATATCGGCCTGGGCGGCGGTGCAGCCTCTTCCATGGCTTCCGGCCAGTCGGATGCGGATCTCGACTTTGCCTCGGTACAGCGCGACAACCCGGAGATGGAGCGCCGCTGTCAGGAAGTGATCGACCGCTGCTGGCAGCTGGGCGAAGAGAACCCGATCCTGTTTATCCACGACGTGGGCGCGGGCGGTCTGTCTAACGCCATGCCGGAGCTGGTCAGCGACGGCGAACGCGGCGGCCGCTTCAACCTGCGCGATATCCTCAGCGATGAGCCGGGCATGAGCCCGCTGGAAGTCTGGTGTAACGAGTCGCAGGAGCGTTACGTGCTGGCCGTGTCGCCGGACAAACTGGCGCAGTTCGCTGCGCTTTGCCAGCGTGAGCGCGCGCCTTACGCCGTTATCGGCGAAGCCACGGAAGAGATGCACCTGTCGCTGAGCGACAGCCATTTCGATAACAAGCCGATCGATATGCCGCTGGACGTGCTGCTGGGCAAAACGCCGAAGATGACCCGTGAAGCCGTCACGCTGAAAGCCAAAGGCGAGCCGCTGGCGCGGGAAGGCATTACCGTTGCCGATGCCGTTAAACGCGTGCTGCATTTACCGAGCGTGGCGGAAAAAACCTTCCTGATCACCATCGGCGACCGTACCGTTACCGGCATGGTTGCGCGCGATCAGATGGTGGGGCCGTGGCAGATCCCGGTCGCCAACTGCGCCGTGACCACCGCCAGCCTCGACAGCTATTACGGCGAGGCGATGGCGCTGGGCGAGCGCGCGCCGGTAGCCCTGCTGGATTTTGCCGCTTCCGGCCGCCTGGCGGTAGGCGAGGCGCTTACCAATATCGCCGCCACGCAGATTGGTTCGTTAAAGCGCATCAAGCTTTCCGCTAACTGGATGGCGGCGGCAGGCCATCCAGGCGAAGACGCCGGGCTTTATGAAGCCGTTAAAGCGGTAGGCGAGGAGCTTTGTCCGGCGCTGGGCATCACTATCCCGGTCGGCAAAGACTCCATGTCGATGAAAACCCGCTGGCAGCAGGGCACCGAGCAGCGCGAAATGACGTCGCCGCTTTCGCTGGTGATCACCGCTTTTGCCCGCGTGGAAGACGTGCGCCGCACCGTGACGCCGCAGCTGCAAACCGCCAACCATGACAATGCGCTGCTGCTGATCGACCTTGGCCAGGGCGTGAATGCGCTGGGCGCGACGGCGCTGTCGCAGGTGTATCGTCAGCTGGGCGACAAGCCTGCCGACGTGCGCGATGCGCAGCGGCTGGCGGGCTTCTTCACGGCCATGCAGACGCTGGTGGCGGAAGAGAAGCTGCTGGCCTATCACGACCGCTCCGACGGCGGCCTGCTGGTGACGCTGGCGGAAATGGCCTTTACCGGCCACTGCGGCGTTGAGGCGGATATCGCCGCGCTGGGCAGCGATGCGCTGGCCGCGCTGTTTAACGAAGAGCTGGGCGCCGTCATTCAGATTGCGGCGGCCGATCGTGAATACGTAGAGCAGGTTTTTGCCGCTCAGGGACTGGCGGACTGCGTGCACATGCTGGGCCGCGCGCTGCCTGGCGATCGTTTTGTGATCACCTCCGGCAATTCGGCAGTCTACAGCGAAAGCCGCAGCACTCTGCGTACCTGGTGGGCAGAAACCACCTGGCAGATGCAGCGCCTGCGCGACAATCCGGCGTGCGCCGATCAGGAACATGAAGCGAAGAAAAACGATCTCGATCCGGGCCTGAACGTGAAGCTGACCTTCCGGCCGGAAGAAGACATCGCGGCGCCTTATATCGCAACGGGCGCGCGGCCAAAAGTGGCCGTATTGCGCGAGCAGGGCGTTAACTCCCACGTCGAGATGGCGGCGGCTTTCCATCGCGCCGGGTTTGATGCGGTCGACGTGCATATGAGCGATCTGCTGGCTGGCCGTCGCGATCTGGCGGATTTTCAGACGCTGGTGGCCTGCGGCGGTTTCTCCTACGGCGACGTGCTGGGCGCGGGCGAAGGCTGGGCCAAATCCATCCTGTTCAACAATCGCGTGCGCGACGAGTTTGAAACCTTCTTCCATCGTCCACAAACGCTGGCGCTGGGCGTCTGCAACGGCTGTCAGATGATGTCCAACCTGCGCGAGCTGATCCCCGGCAGCGAAGCCTGGCCGCGCTTTGTGCGTAACCAGTCAGAGCGCTTCGAGGCCCGTTTCAGCCTGGTGGAAGTGGCGGCCAGCCCGTCGCTGCTGCTGGTCGGCATGGCGGGATCGCAGATGCCGATTGCCGTTTCGCACGGCGAAGGCTTTGTGGAAGTGCGCGACGAGGCCCATCTGGCCACGCTGGAGCATAAAGGCCTGGTGGCGCTGCGCTTTGTCGACAACTTCGGCAAGGTGACCGAGCAGTATCCGGCTAACCCGAACGGCTCGCCGAACGGGATCACGGCGGTGACCAACGAAAGCGGCCGCGTCACCATTATGATGCCGCACCCGGAACGCGTTTTCCGCACGGTCAGCAACTCCTGGCATCCGGCAGAGTGGGGCGAAGACAGCCCATGGATGCGGATTTTCCGCAACGCGCGTAAGCAGCTTGGTTAAGTTTAGCCTCAACCTTAAAGGCAGCTTCGGCTGCCTTTTTTTATGTTTTCTGAGCCGATGGTGAACAACCGTTGCAAAATAGCGACAGGCCGTCAATCGGGTGTCTCTTAATGGCGACATTTAACTTATTGATTATGCTGTGTTCCTGAGGTTAATCCTAATCCTGTTCCCGAACGGCGACACTTTCTGCCAGCCGGGCGAACTCTTCTGACGCCATTGCGCCGTGCTGTTTTTAAAAAGCTATTTAAAATAAAGCGTTATAATTTAATTCCAAACATGGCATGGAATTTGCTATACTAGGCCCAGCGGCTCATTCACCTGGTTATGACAGCCCTGCGCAAGCGGTCAAGCGCTTCATAACGTTCCGAATGACGCACAATACGGTGCCTGCCGTCCAGCGAGACCGATACAGCTCCGGCTCTATCACACTCAGGGCGCAACGTTGAGTTAGGCACCACCTATTCAGGCATGTCGGGATCCCGGCATCGCATCGCATGACGGCAGGCTCCCTGAGCCTGCCGTTTTTCGTTTTACGCTAAGGCTTTCCTCTCGCAGCACACTCCGTTAGCATCGGGCTGACTAAAAACAGGAGAGCTTCCCGTGAAAAAATGGCGTCTGTTTCCCCGATCGCTGCGCCAGCTGGTGCTGATGGCCTTTCTGCTGGTGCTGCTGCCGCTGCTGGTGCTCGCCTGGCAGGCGTGGGAAAGCCTCTCCGCGCTGAGCAATCAGGCGGCCGATATCAATCGCAATACGCTGACCGATGTGCGCCGCAGCGAGGCGATGGCGCGCACCGCGCTTGAACTGGAACGAAGCTACCGCCAGTACTGCGTGCTGGACGATCCGATGCTGGCGAACCTTTATCAGACTCAACGAACCAAATATGCCCGCATGCTGGAAGAGCAGGCGGCGGCGGTGCCCGACGATCGGCTAACGCAGTCGTTGCAGCAGCTGCTGTCCGGACTGGCGAAAATAGCGTGCGACAACAGCAGTCCTGTTAAGACGGCTTCCGACAATCTGGAACGTTTTTCCGCCGTCAACGGCCGGCTGGTGCAGTCCACGCGTGATGCAGTATTTTCACGTGGGCTACAGCTGCAGCGCGAAATAGCCGAACGCGGCCAGTATTTCGGCTGGCAGGCGCTGATCCTGTTTCTGCTCAGTTTAGGGCTGGTGGTGCTGTTTACCCGCATGATCATCGGGCCGGTCAAGGCGGTCGAGCGCATGATCAACCGGCTGGGTGAAGGGCGTTCGGCCGGGCACAATCTCGCGCTGAAAGGCCCGCGCGAGCTGCGTTCTCTCGGCCAGCGGATCTTATGGCTTAGCGAGCGCCTGGCCTGGCTTGAATCGCAACGACATGAGTTCCTGCGCCATATCTCTCACGAGCTGAAAACGCCGCTGGCCAGCATGCGTGAAGGGACGGCGCTGCTGGCGGATGAAGTCGCCGGCCCGCTGACCACCGATCAGCGCGAGGTGGTCGCCATCCTCGACGAAAGCAGCCGCCATCTGCAACGGCTGATTGAGCAGCTGCTGGACTATAACCGCAAGCTTTCAGAGGCGCAGGTGGTGCTGAAGCCGGTGGAGCTGCAACCGCTGATCGAGCGCATCGTCAGCAGCCACAACCTCACGGCACGCAAGCGCCTGATCCAGACCGATATTGCCCTGACCGCCACCGCCTGCCGGGCGGATGAAGCCCTGCTGACAAGGGCGATCGATAATCTCTACTCGAATGCGATACACTACGGCGATGAATCCGGTACCATCTGGATCCGCAGCTGGCCGCAGGGCCGCAAGGTCATCATCGAGGTCGCCAACAGCGGCACGCCGATACCGGATGCGGAGCGGGCGATGATTTTTGAGCCTTTCTTTCAGGGAAGCCAGCAGCGCAAAGGCGCGGTAAAAGGCAGCGGTCTGGGCCTGAGCATCGCCAAAGACTGCGTGCATCGCCTGCTGGGCGATCTACAGCTGACCGCCAGTAAAGAGGCCGACGTCTGCTTTCGCATCGAACTTAACTCCATTGGCGAGAACAAATAATGCGATTACCTTTCTTTTTTCCGGCTGCGGGATCGGTTATGCAGCTGGGCAAATACACGGCAGCCGCGCTGCTGGCTGGCCTGCTGGCCGCCTGCGCGAGCGACGCGCCCGGCGCTAAAATCGTGGGTCATAGCGCGCCCGTAGAACCGGAAGCAAAGATAGTGGACTACCGGCTGGTGGACTGCGCCCGGATCTGGGACGTGGAAGAGAGCAAAACCAGCAATCCGCTTTACTGGCTGCGGGCGACAGACTGCGCGGCGCGGCTTTCTGCCGCTGACGCGCGCGCTCAGGCACGCCAGCAGGGCGGCGACAGCTGGCAGGGCGCTTTCAAAGAGGCGGTGCTGATGGCCAACGGTAACGTCACGCCCGTCGAGCGGCGTCAGTATATGCTCCAGCTGGACGCCTTCAGCCGCGACTATCCCGCCGCCGTGCGCCCGCTGCTTCAGCTGTGGCGTGATAACCAAATGGCGCAGCTGCAGCTCTCCGAGGAGCGCACCCGCTACCATCATTTGCAGCAGACCAGCGATGCCCAGCTGGACGCGCTGCGCCAGCAGCAGGCGACGCTGAACAGCGAGCTTAAAGTCACCCGACGCAAGCTGGACACGCTAACGGATATTGAACGTCAGCTCTCCACGCGCCGTTCGCCCGACGGCAGCGACGGCCACAGCGAGAAAAACGACGCGGAAAAAGGAGCGCAGCGATGATAAAAAAATCGGCAAACCTGCTGCTGGTGGATGACGATCCCGGCCTGTTAAAGCTGTTAGGGATGCGCCTGGGCAGCGAAGGGTTTAGCGTATCCACCGCCGAAAGCGGGCCGGAGGCGCTGCGCACGCTGCAAAACGAGCGCATTGATTTGGTCATCAGCGACCTGCGCATGGATGAAATGAACGGTCTGGCGCTGTTTGCCGAGGTGCAGAAAAGCCATCCCGGCATGCCGGTGATTATTCTTACCGCTCACGGCTCGATCCCCGAAGCCGTTTCCGCCACGCAGCAGGGCGTATTCAGCTTTTTAACCAAGCCGGTGGATCGCGACGCGCTCTATAGCGCCATCGATCAGGCTCTGGCACATCGCGCGCCGGCCAGCGACGACGCCTGGCGGGAAAGCATTGTTACCCGCAGCCCGGTGATGCTGCGGCTGCTGGACCAGGCCAGGATGGTGGCGCAGTCCGACGTCAGCGTGCTGATCAACGGCCAGAGCGGAACCGGAAAAGAGATCCTGGCGCAGGCGATTCATGCCGCCAGCCCGAGAGCCGGCAAGGCTTTTATCGCGATTAACTGCGGCGCGCTGCCGGAGCAGCTGCTGGAGTCCGAGCTGTTCGGCCACGCAAAAGGTGCTTTTACCGGCGCGGTGAGCCAGCGCGAAGGGCTGTTTCAGGCCGCAGAAGGCGGCACGCTGTTTTTAGATGAAATCGGCGATATGCCGCAGGCGCTCCAGGTCAAGCTGCTGCGCGTGCTGCAGGAGCGCAAGGTGCGGCCGCTGGGCAGCAATCGCGATCTGGATATTAACGTACGTATTATTTCCGCCACGCATCGCGATCTGCCGAAGGCCATGGAGAAAAAAGAGTTCCGCGAGGATCTCTATTATCGTCTGAACGTGGTGACGCTGCGCCTGCCGGCGCTGCACGAGCGCGCGGAAGATATTCCGCTGCTGGCGAACCATTTGCTGAAGCAGTCCGCCGAAAGGCATAAGCCCTTTGTCCGCAGCTTTTCTACCGATGCGATGAAGCGCCTGATCGCCGCAAGCTGGCCGGGCAACGTGCGCCAGTTGGTTAACGTCATCGAGCAGTGCGTGGCGTTAAGCTCCGCGCCGGTAATAGGCGAAGCGCTGGTGGAGCAGGCGCTGGCGGGCGAAAACACGGCGCTGCCAACTTTTGTCGAGGCCAGAAACCAGTTCGAGCTGAACTACCTGCGCAAGCTGCTGCAAATGACCAAAGGCAACGTGACGCACGCGGCGCGCCTGGCCGGACGCAACCGCACGGAATTCTACAAGCTGCTGTCGCGCCATGAGCTGGATGCCTCTGATTTTAAAGAATAGTTTTTTTGTGCCGCATCGCGGTGCAGATATGATAGTTTATCTGCCCGGCAAAAGTGACAGACCGCGCGGCGGATCCTGTCTGCTGCACATATACTGAATACGCTTACCCTCCGGCTGGCGAGGGAACAACAAGGGTCTGCCATGAAAAAGATCGATGCAATTATCAAACCGTTCAAACTGGATGATGTGCGCGAGGCGCTGGCTGAAGTCGGCATCACCGGGATGACCGTGACCGAAGTGAAGGGGTTTGGCCGCCAGAAAGGGCACACCGAACTTTATCGCGGCGCGGAATATATGGTCGATTTTCTGCCGAAAGTTAAAATCGAGATCGTTATCGCCGACGATATTGTGGATACCTGCGTGGAAACGATTATGCGCACCGCCCAGACCGGGAAAATCGGCGATGGCAAAATTTTTGTCTTCGACGTGGCGCGCGTGGTGCGTATCCGTACCGGCGAAGAAGATGAAGAAGCGATCTGAGTCGCCTGTCTTCAGGTAAAAAAGGCCGGACTATCCGGCCTTTTGCGTATTACAGCACTTTATGCGGGCCGAATACCTCATAGTGCACGCGCTCAACCGCTACTCCCATGCTCACCAGCTGTTCAGCGATATGCTGCATAAAGCCGACCGGGCCACAAAGATAGAAGTGCATGGCCGGATCGCTGAGCTGCTCTGCGATCGGCAGCAGATCCATCAGGCCCGGCGTCTGATAGCGATCGCTATCGTCGGGCTGCGGATCCCGATACCAGATATGCTGTGAAAACTGCGCCAGCTGCTGGCCCGTCGCTACAACCTCATCAGCAAAAGCGTGGGTTTTGCCGTTATCTGCCGCGTGCAGCCAGCGTACCGGCGCAGGGTGGTGCTGTTCCGCCAGCACGTGCAGCATCGCCAGCATCGGCGTCTGACCGACGCCCGCTGAAATCAGCGTGACCGGCGTTTGCGGCGTGATATTCAGGAAGAAATCTCCGGCAGGCGCTGCCAGGCGCACCTCGTCGCCCACTTTGGCGTGATCGTGCAGCCAGCCGGAAACCGTTCCGCCCGCCTCATGCCGCACCGCAATCCGGTAATCTTTGCCGTTTGGCGAACGCGTCAGGGAATACTGGCGGATCTCCTGATTAGCAAAGCTTTTTTCCCGCAGCCAGACGCCCAGATACTGCCCGGCCTGATAATCGGCTACCGGCTGACCATCAACCGGGCTGAAGACAATACTTTTTATTACTTCGCTTTGTGGCGTAATCTCGCTGATGCGGAACGCGCGCGGCGTCCGCCAGCCGCCCACTTTTTGTTCCGACGCCTCATACAGCTCTTCTTCACGCTTAATAAACACGTCTGCCAGCACGCCATAGGCTTTTCCCCACGCATCCAACACTTCCTGGCCGGGGCTGAGCATCTCATCCAGCGTGGCCAGCAGGTGTTCGCCCACTACCTGGTAATGTTCAGGCTGCACGGCAAAGCTGGTGTGCTTCTGCGCGATTTTCTCAACCGCCGGCAGAATAGCGGGCAGGTTTTCAATATTGCCCGCATAGGCGCAGATAGCGTTGAACAGCGCTTCACGCTGATTGCCGTTGCGCTGGTTGCTCATATTGAAGATGTCTTTCAGCTCCGGATGATGGCTGAACAGCCGATCGTAAAAGTGGGCGGTAAGGGCGGGGCCGGTAGCCAGCAAAGCCGGGATGGTCGCTTTGATGGTGCTGATAGTGCGGGCGTCTAACATGGCGAACTCCTGAGGATTTTTATAAGTTGCATTTTAAATGCATCTTATAGCGAAACGCGTCACGCTGTAAATAACCTTTAACCAGACAAGGGCATTTATTACCATAAAAAAAGGACGATGTTGAAAAACCTGCACGTAGATGATGATGAAACAGACGAGCCGCCACGCCAGGGAAAAAGAGAACTAACCCTTGCCAGCGCTGGAGCCAATCGTTTGCGTAAAAACCCTGCTTTCCGGCTATCCCTGAGCAGGCAAAACGGTTTACACTGTTGGCCTTCGCCCAAAAGGGCCGTTCAATGCCGAATAGATTGTTAGCTGAGTCAGGAGAAGCGGATGTTAAAGCGTGATATGAATATTGCCGATTATGATGCCGAGTTGTGGCAGGCAATGGAGCAGGAGAAAGTGCGTCAGGAAGAGCATATTGAACTGATTGCTTCGGAAAACTACACCAGTCCGCGCGTCATGCAGGCGCAGGGATCTCAGCTGACCAACAAATATGCGGAAGGCTATCCGGGCAAGCGCTACTACGGCGGCTGTGAGTATGTTGATATCGTAGAGCAGCTGGCGATCGATCGCGCTAAAGAGCTGTTCGGCGCCGATTTCGCCAACGTGCAGCCGCACTCCGGTTCTCAGGCTAACTTTGCCGTTTATACCGCGCTGCTGCAGCCGGGCGATACCATTCTGGGCATGAACCTGGCGCACGGCGGCCATCTGACCCACGGCTCCCCGGTTAACCTTTCCGGCAAGCTGTACAACGTGGTGCCTTACGGCATCGACGAGACCGGCAAAATCGATTATGACGATCTGGCCGCGCAGGCGCAGAAGCATAAGCCGAAAATGATCATCGGCGGTTTCTCTGCCTACTCCGGCATCTGCGACTGGGCGAAAATGCGTGAAATCGCTGACAGCATCGGCGCTTACCTGTTTGTCGACATGGCGCACGTCGCCGGTCTGATTGCCGCAGGCGTTTACCCGAACCCGGTTCCGCACGCGCATATCGTAACCACCACCACCCATAAAACCCTGGCGGGCCCGCGCGGCGGCCTGATCCTGGCGAAGGGCGGCGATGAAGATTTCTATAAAAAGCTGAACTCCGCCGTCTTCCCTGGCGGCCAGGGCGGCCCGCTGATGCACGTGATTGCTGGTAAAGCGGTAGCGCTGAAAGAAGCGATGGAGCCGGAGTTCAAGGTCTATCAGCAGCAGGTTGCCAAAAACGCTAAAGCGATGGTGGAAGTCCTGCTGGAGCGCGGTTACGACATCGTTTCCGGCGGCACCTATAACCACCTGTTCCTGATCGATCTGGTGAGCAAAGGCCTGACCGGTAAAGAAGCTGATGCGGCGCTGGGCCGTGCCAACATCACCGTTAACAAAAACAGCGTGCCGAACGATCCGAAAAGCCCGTTTGTGACTTCCGGCATCCGTATTGGCTCGCCAGCGGTGACTCGTCGCGGCTTTAAGGAAGCGGAAGTGCGCCAGCTGGCCGGCTGGATCAGCGACATTCTTGACAATATCAACGATGAAACGACCATCGAACGCGTGAAAAAGCAGGTGCTGGAACTGTGCGCCCGCTTCCCGGTGTACGCGTAAAAGCCATAAGCCTGCGGGATGCTGTATCCCGCTTCAGAACGCCGGAGAATTTTCCGGCGCGACAACGAAACGGGACGCTACGTCCCGTTTTTTTCGTCTGTACATTGCCGGAGGAAAAATGGCAATCCGTTCTGCGTGGTGGCTGGGGCTGGGCTACTTCACCTACTTCTTTACCTACGGCGTCTGGCTGCCGTTCTGGGCCGTCTGGCTGAAAGGCATCGGACTTGATGCGGAAAAAATCGGCCTTTTATTAGGCGTCGGCATGGTTTCCCGCTTTACCGGCAGCCTGCTTATCGCTTCCCGCGTGACGACGCCTTCGCGCCTGATTAGCGTGCTGCGTCTGCTGGCGGGGCTGTCGCTGCTGTTTGCCCTGGGCTTTTGGTTTAGCGCGTTCTGGGTCTGGCTACTGCTGGTCATGATTGGCTTCAACCTGTTTTTCTCTCCGCTGGTGCCGCTGAGCGACGCGCTGGCCGCCACCTGGCAACGGCAGATTGCAATGGCTTACGGCCCGGTCAGGCTGTGGGGATCGCTGGCGTTTGTTATCAGCTCGGCGCTGACCGGCGTGCTGGTTAACGCTTTCTCTTACCAGGCGATCCTGTGGCTGCTCTGTGCAGGAACGGCGGCGATGCTCGGCGGGATGCTGCTTCGCCCGGCGACCCCGCCGCAGGGGAGCGACAAGGTTGTCGCACGTGCGGGCTGGCAGGACTGGCAGCGGCTGCTGAAATCATCCTGGCGCTTTCTGCTCTGCGTCACCCTGATGCAGGGCGCGCACGCGGCCTATTATGGCTTTAGCGCTATCTGGTGGCAGGATGCAGGCTATTCGGCGAGCGTGGTGGGCTACCTCTGGTCCTTGGGCGTGGTGGCAGAAATTATCGTGTTTGCCTCCAGCAACCGGCTTTTTGGGCGCTGGACCGCACGGGACCTGCTGCTGCTCTCCGGCGTATGTGCGCTGATCCGCTGGAGCCTGATGGCCTCAACCACGGCGCTGCCGCTGCTGATCGTAGCGCAGATCCTGCACTGCGGCAGCTTTACCATTTGTCACCTGGCGGCGATGCGCTTTATCGCCGCCAGGGAAGGCGCCGAGGTTATTCGTCTGCAGTCCGTATATTCGGCGCTGGCGATGGGCGGCGGCATTGCGGTAATGACGATAGTCTGCGGGGCGCTGTTCCAGCATCTGCACGGCGATATATTTTGGGTGATGGCGCTGCTGGTGGTGCCGGCGCTGTTTCTGCGGCCGGAAAAGAGCGCTCGCATTGCGGCGAAAACCTAATCGCACTGCGGCTTTGCTAAAATACTCCCCCTTTGCGCGTAGCGCATTGGGGGAAGTACCTCAGAACTTATGCTTGACGATAATGTAGCCGTTAAACCTTACGGCACAATCCTTATCATTCACAAAAGGCGACACAGTTAACCGCACGGGCGGCGGCCTCTCAACAGGCAAAAAGTAAAAATCAGGCAACAAGGTATTCAAAGCCATTGGGCATTGATTTTATATAAAACAGACGTAGTTATAGGCCACTATGGGATTTTCAGTCCGCAAACCTTAATCCCGCCTGCCGCTATGTGACTCAGCAAAACAGATGCTTTGCCTGCAAGTTCTAACCTGCTTTTCGCAGGCCCGGGTCAGGACTCCAGCAGCAGCCTGATACGATCCTGCTGATGCGGCTGTAGCGGCAGTTCCGCATGGATTAACGGCGGAGAGTAGAGCGGCAGCGGCGTGGCATAGGGCGTAATCACCAGCGCAATACCCTTTGGGGCGCTGCTGCGCTGATATTCCGCCACGTCCAGATATTTGATGTTCAGCGGCAGCAGCGTTAATTCCCGGAGCTGCTGTTCGAGCTCTTTTTCCAGCGCGGCATCTTTTCCGGTTAGCAGCAGTACCTGTTTTTCCTGCAGCACGTTTTCCTGCATCAGCCACGCGCCGAAAATAATAGCAATAAGCCCCATCTCTTCTTCAGAAAAACGCAGCGAGTAGCGCTGTTCAAAGCTGACTATTGCCGCCTGGGTGGTACGCAACAGCCGTGGATAAAGCTGCAGAACCTCTTCCGCCAGGCTGTTATCAATGCCGATACCAAACAGGGATCGCTCCAGCGCCTGCGCCATGTGCGTATAGAGCTGTTCGCACAGGCCCTGCACGTTGCCGATACGGTGACCGGAAAGCATCTGAAATTGCTCAATCAGCCGATAAATATCGGCAAGCAGCTGCTGCTCATAGTCATGACGGATCCCGGCGAGGGTGGGCGTATGAAGCTGGCTGAACAGCAGGGCAAGCAAGCAGGCAATATTCGCCTCCGGCGCGGCCTTACAGCGTTTTTGCCAGTGCTGCACAATCTCCTGCGCTACCTGATATTCCCGACGCTTTGCCAGCCAGGCCTGCTGGGCCTCATTAAATGACAGGGGCGCCTGGCGACCCAGCGAATGCTGCATAAACAGCGCCAGAAACTGACAGTCGCGCGGCGTAAAGTCTCGTGACAAACCCTGCGCGCAGTGGTGAACCAGCGCATTCAGGTTATGGTCATCATAAAGGGCTTTTTCTATCCGCAGCGTTTGCAGCTGCTGCTTCAGCGCCGGAGAAAAATGCTGCCGAACAAAATCAGGGCTTAGCCGCAGCGCGCGTTTAAGCCAATGCAGCAGGCAAAGCCGCCGATCCAGTTCCGCACCGTCAATCCGATAGCCGTCAGTAGCGTGCTGTAGCAGCGACAGCCGGTGATAGCGCTGGATTTCTGCCGTGACCTCCGCTATATCTTGCCGGGCCACGGAAGGATCCACGCCGTTGAGCTGGCACAATAGCTCCAGCGTGACGCTGCCTGGCAGATAAAGCAGTAATAGCAGATGGCAGCGTCGCTGCGGACTGGAGAAAGCAGCTGGCCCGATTAGAGGTTGAGTCATGATCTGCTGTCCCGATAAAAGTCACCCCGCTAAGAATAGCGTGACCCGGTCGGACTAAACCGACAGCCAGCAGATTTTTTTGTAGCTTTTAAGGCAGGTCACAGATTTTTTCACCGGTTGGATAAGGAGCAGGTATTGTTACGTTATAACATTTTTATCAGACTGCTGTGCATAGCGCTGCTGATGGTAATGCCGCAAGCATGGAGCCATCCCCATAGCTTTATCGCTATGCAGGCCACGCTGGTGCAGCAGGACGATCGGCTGACCGGCCTGAAAATGCACTGGGTGATGGATGAGATCACCTCCGCCGATTTATTGTACGACGCGGGCAAAGCCAAACCGGATTCGGTGGTCTGGAAAAAACTGGCGGCGGAAGTGATGGCCAACGTGATGGCGCAGCATTATTTCGCCGAGTTTTGGCATAAAGGCAAGCCGGTGAAATTTGGCAACTTACCGCCGGAATACCGGCTGTCGCGAGAGGGAAACAAAGCCGTGCTGGAGTTTATTCTGCCGCTGGACGAACCGCAGCCGCTGGCCGGACAGCGCTACACCTTTTCCATTTTCGATCCGACTTACTTTGTCGATATGACTTTTGCATCCGAACAATCGCTGCATCTTCCGCCAGAGCTGGCGCAGCGCTGCCGATTGACGCTTAAAACGCCCAATCCCAACGCTTCGCTCCAGACCTATGCGCTGTCGCTGGATAAAGCCGATGCGCCGCCTGCCGATATGGATCTTGGCCGTCAGTTTGCCCAAACGGTGACCTTATTATGTCAGTGATGTCCGTAGCGCAGCGATCCCGCAGCCGCTGGCTTCAGGCGTGGCCGCTTTATCTGCTGCTGTTGGTATTTATCGCAGCGGGTGTGACAGCCTGGCTGTACTGGCCGCAATTATTGCTGCAAAGCGTGGTCTGGCAGCGCAATTTGCATGTGGAGATGACGGCGCTGCTGCAGCAGGTGGCAAGCCGGCCGCATCAGGTCGGCCTGACGCTGATGGGGTTCAGCCTGATTTATGGCATCCTGCACGCGCTTGGGCCGGGCCACGGCAAAGTAGTGATTGCAACGTTTCTGGCTACGCATCCCACGAAGATGAACACCAGCATCCGGCTGACCCTGGCCGCAACCCTCCTACAGGGCGGCGTGGCGATTGCGCTGGTGACGATAATGCTGGTGGTGCTACAGCTCTCTTCCCGCCAGCTGCATGTGGGCAGCTACTGGCTGGAAAAGGGCAGTTATCTGCTGGTAGTCGGGCTGGGGCTGTGGTTGTGCTGGCGAGCGGGCGGCAGAATTGTGCGCCTGCTGAAAAAGCCCCGCCTTGCCGTTCGCCGCCTGGTGCCTGTAGAACAGGGCCATCGGCACGGCGCACACTGCGGCTGCGGGCATCAGCACGTGCCGGATAGCGGAATGCTGGATAAGGCGGTCAGCGGTAAAACCAAAGCGCTGGTGGTGCTGTCAATGGGGCTGCGGCCGTGCTCCGGCGCGATTATGATGCTGCTGTTTTCTAAAGTGATCGGCGTTTACGCATGGGGCGTGCTTTCCGCACTGGCGATGGCGGTGGGAACGGCCGTTACGGTAACGGCTATGGCCGTGTTGGTGCAGGTTTCGCGCGCGCTGGCGCTGAAGCTGAGTCGACGAGAAAACGCGCAGAGCGATCGCGCTTTTATCTGGGCAACGCTGTCGCTGGCAGGCGGCCTGCTGCTGCTGGCAACCGGCGTAATGCTGTGGTTGAGCGCGCAGCCTGCGTTATCCGGCGGGATACGACCGCTTTTTTAAATGCGCGGCAATAAAAAAGGGCTGAACAAACGTTCAGCCCTTTCTTGAGAGTGATTTAGCGCTTCAGCGCTTCGCTCAGCTCGTCGCGCATGGTCGCCAGCATCGCTTTTACCACGCGTGGGTTACCGGCGACGATGTTGCCGGAGTGCATATAGCCATGCGCGCCAACGAAGTCGGTCACCAGGCCGCCTGCTTCACGTACCAGCAGCTCGCCCGCGGCGAAATCCCACGGCTTCAGGCCGATTTCAAAGTAGCCGTCCACGCGGCCGGCGGCAACGTAAGCCAGATCCAGCGCGGCAGAACCGGTGCGACGGAAATCCGCGCACTGGGTAAAGAGTTTACCCACGATATTGATATACGGCGTGGCGTGCTGCTTCAGCTTGAACGGGAAACCGGTCGCCAGGATGGTGCCATCCAGATCGCGAGCGGTGGAGCCGCGCAGGCGATAGCCGTTCAGCTGGGTGCCCTGGCCGCGTACGGCGCTGAACAGTTCGTTACGCATTGGATCGTAAACCACGGCCACTTCGGTGCGGCCTTTGATACGTACGGCGATAGAAATACAGAAATGCGGCAGGCGCTTAATGAAGTTAGTAGTGCCATCCAGTGGATCGATAACCCATTGCACATCCTTGTCTTCTCCGGGCAGCTCACCGCTTTCTTCACAAATAATGGTGTGCTTTGGATAAGACTTGCGGATCACCTCAATAATCAGGCGCTCGGCGTCGCGGTCAACATTGGTAACGAAGTCGTTGCTGCCTTTCTGGCTGGCTTCAACGGCGTCTGGCGTTTCATAATTCTTGGCAATTAAATTACCGGCCTTGCGCGCAGCGCGCACGGCGATGTTGAGCATCGGATGCATCGGTCTCTCTCACTGGATGTTAAAGAACGGAAAACGGCGCGGATTATAGCAGGGGGCTCGGTAAAAGTCCTGAAAATATGTTAACATTGGCAAATTATCTCACAGACCTGAACTCCTATGCTGCATAACATCCGAATCGTGCTGGTGGAAACTTCTCACACCGGCAATATGGGATCCGTCGCTCGCGCGATGAAAACCATGGGCCTGACCAACCTTTATCTGGTCAATCCGCTGGTCAAACCTGACTCGCAGGCTATCGCACTGGCCGCTGGCGCCAGCGACGTAATTGGCGAAGCGCACATTGTTGACACGCTTGATGAAGCGCTGGCCGGCTGCAGTCTGGTGGTTGGCACCAGCGCCCGTTCGCGTTCGCTACCGTGGCCGATGCTCGATCCGCGCGAGTGCGGCATCAAGAGCGTGCAGGAAGGGCAGCAGGCGCCGGTTGCGCTGGTGTTTGGCCGCGAGCGCGTGGGCCTGACCAACGAAGAGCTGCAAAAGTGCCACTATCACGTAGCCATTGCCGCTAACCCGGAGTACAGCTCGCTCAACCTGGCAATGGCGGTACAGATCATCGCTTATGAAGTGCGCATGGCGTTTTTGCAATCGCAGGAAACCACGCAGCCCGACTACGAAGAGTCGCCTTATCCGCTGGTCGACGACCTTGAGCGCTTTTACCAGCATATGGAACAGATGATGGTGAGAAGCGGCTTTATACGTGAAGGCAATCCCGGCCAGGTGATGAGCAAGATGCGCCGCCTTTATACGCGGGCGCGTCCGGAGCGCGACGAGCTGAATATTCTGCGCGGCATGCTCTCTTCGCTGGAAAAGCCAAAGAGCGAGAAGTAGTCGAGGCGCGCAAAAAAGCAACGGTAATAGTTGAGTAAATTACCAGGTTAAATACTTGAGTGAATTACTCGGTTAAATAGTTGACCAAAACACTCAGGAATGGCAGACTTCGTCCATCAAATGTTCACGAAAAACCGAGGTCGTTTACGCCATGAGACTGACATCCAAAGGCCGTTATGCCGTTACCGCTATGCTTGATGTTGCGCTGCACTCGCACGAAGGGCCAGTACCTTTAGCTGATATTTCAGAGCGTCAGGGCATTTCGCTGTCCTACCTGGAGCAGCTTTTCTCTCGCCTGCGTAAAAACGGTCTGGTGGCCAGCGTACGTGGGCCAGGCGGCGGCTATCTGCTGGGCAAAGCGTCCGGCGAGATTGCGGTTGGCGCGGTGATCACCGCCGTGGATGAGTCTGTAGATGCGACCAAGTGTCAGGGCAAAGAAGGCTGTCAGGGCGGCGAACGCTGTCTGACCCACGTGCTGTGGCGCGACCTGAGCGAGCGCATCAGCGACTTCCTGAACAACATTACGCTGGCGGAACTGGTGAACAACCAGGAAATCCTGGATGTGGCCGATCGTCAGAACAACACTGAAAAAGCGCGCGTGCCGGCCGGCCGCCTGCATGAAACGATTAACGTCAATCTGCGAGCCTGATTAAAGCGGCGGCGAAAGCCGTCGTCCTCATACCACTCTGTGTCGGGGACGATGGTCACCGACGCGGCAGACCGCATTGAATGACATACTTAACTGTACGGAGTTCAACGCAATGAAAGTCCCGATTTACCTTGATTACGCCGCCACCACGCCCGCCGATCCCCGCGTAGCGCAAAAAATGGTGCAGTTTCTGACCCTTGACGGGACTTTTGGCAATCCGGCTTCCCGCTCCCATCGCTTTGGCTGGCAGGCGGAAGAAGCGGTCGACGTCGCCCGCAACCAGGTTGCCGAACTGATTGGTGCCGATCCCCGCGAAATCGTTTTTACCTCTGGCGCAACCGAATCCGATAATCTGGCCATCAAAGGCGCGGCCGAACTCCAGCAGGAGAAAGGCAAACACATCATCACCAGCCAGACCGAGCACAAAGCCGTGTTGGATACCTGTATCCAGCTGGAGCGCGAAGGGTTCGAGGTAACTTACCTGGCCCCGCAGGCCGACGGCATTATCACGCTGCAACAGCTGCAGGACGCGATGCGCGACGACACCATCCTGGTTTCCATTATGCACGTCAATAATGAAACCGGCGTGGTGCAGGATATTGCAGCTATCGGCGAACTGTGCCAGTCGCGCGGCGTTCTCTTCCACGTTGACGCCACGCAGAGCGTCGGCAAGCTGCCGGTGGATCTCAGCGAGCTGAAAGTCGACCTGATGTCTTTTTCCGCGCATAAGCTCTATGGCCCGAAAGGCATCGGCGGACTTTACGTGCGCAGAAAGCCCCGTATCCGTATCGCCGCGCAGATCCACGGCGGTGGTCACGAGCGCGGCATGCGTTCCGGCACGCTGCCCGTGCATCAAATCGTCGGCATGGGCGAGGCCTACCGTATCGCAAAGGAAGAGATGAGCAGCGAAAGCGCCCGGCTTAACCTGCTGCGCAGAACCCTGTGGGCGGGCCTGAGCGAAATCGACGAGGTGTATCTTAACGGTAGCCTGGAGCAGAGCGCGCCGAATATCCTTAACGTCAGCTTTGCGCACGTGGACGGCGAATCGCTGATTATGGCGCTGAAAGATCTGGCGCTCTCCTCCGGCTCCGCCTGCACCTCGGCCAGCCTTGAACCTTCCTATGTCCTGCGCGCGCTGGGCCTGAGCGAAGAGCTGGCGCACAGTTCGCTGCGCTTTTCGCTGGGGCGCTTTACCACGGGTGAGGAGATCGAATACGCTATCGAGCTGGTGCGTAAATCCATTACCCGCCTGCGTGACTTGTCTCCGCAATGGCGAGCGGCGTCTTCGCGCTAATCTTTTCCGTTCTACGGGCTGTTTAGCCCGTTATGCTTAATCTGTTAATCTTAAAACGAACAGGCAGCGTTATCGCTGCCGTCGGCCGTTGCAAGGTCGATATAACAAATTTTTAACAAGGAGCCAGGTTATGACAACCACGCCAATGATCATTACGCTGTCGACGACAGCGGCGGATGCGCGCTGGGGCGAAAAAGCGACCCTGACCAGCAACGACAGCGGCATGACCATCCACCTTAACGGCGGCGATGTGCTGACCACCATTCAGCGCGCGGCGCGCAAAATCGACGGGCAGGGCATTCGTCACGTCAGCCTGCAGGGCGACTGGGACCTGGAAAAAAGCTGGGCCTTCTGGCAGGGCTATCGCGGGCCGAAAGGCGAAAGAAAAGTTGAATGGGCCGCGCTGAGCGAGGCGGATCGGGCCGAGCTCGATCGTCGTCTGAAAATCATCGACTGGGTGCGCGACACCATCAACCTTCCGGCGGAAGAACTTAGCCCGGAGCAGCTGGCGCAGCGCGCGGTCGATCTGCTCTGCGGCGTGGCGGGCGAAAAGGCCAGCTACCGCATTACCAAAGGCGAGGATCTGCGTCTTCAGGGCTACAGCGGTCTGCATACGGTAGGGCGCGGCTCAACACGCAGCCCGGCGCTGCTGGCGCTGGACTATAACCCGACGGGCGATGAGAAAGCGCCGGTCTTCGCCTGCCTGGTGGGCAAAGGCATCACCTTTGATACCGGCGGCTACAGCCTGAAACCCAGCGGCTCGATGGATTCAATGAAGTCGGATATGGGCGGTGCCGCCACGCTGACCGGCGCGCTGGCGCTGGCTATCGATCGCGGACTGGATAAGCGCGTGAAGCTGTATCTCTGCTGCGCCGACAACATGGTCAGCGGCAACGCTTTCCGTCTGGGCGATATTATTCGTTACCGCAACGGGAAAAGCGTAGAGGTGATGAACACCGATGCGGAAGGGCGCCTGGTGCTGGCGGACGGCCTGATCGACGCCAGCGAACAGAACCCGCAGCTGATGATCGATGCGGCGACGCTGACCGGCGCGGCCAAAACGGCGCTGGGCAACGATTATCACGCGCTGTTCAGCTTTGATGACGCGCTGGCGCAGTCGCTGCTGGAGAGCGCCGCCAGCGAGAACGAACCTTTCTGGCGACTGCCGCTGGCCGAGTTCCATCGCGGCTATCTGCCTTCTAACTTTGCCGATTTAAACAATATTGCCGCGCCTTCGCATACGGCAGGCGCCAGCACGGCCGCCGCGTTTCTGTCGCACTTTGTGAAGCACTATCAGCAGGGCTGGCTGCATATCGACTGCTCAGCGACCTACCGTAAAGGCGCGGTGGATCAGTGGTCTGCCGGCGCGACCGGACTGGGCGTACGTACCGTGGCGAATCTGCTGCTGAAATAGAACGTGTAGCCGGGCGCTGCGCCCGGCGCTTTGACTGGAAGCAAGCAATGAACGAAATCAACCAGCGCCTGGAAGAGGTGTTGAAACTGGCGGCAACCGAGCCTGCGCACCGCCCGGAGTTCTTTACGTTACTGATGGAAGCCAGCGTCTGGGTGCCTGGCGAAAGCGTGGAGCAGGCCGATGCGGAGCTGCAGCACTGGGAAAAAGAGGACGGCACCAGCATTATTCCCTTTTTCACCTCAGAGCAGGCGCTACAGCAGGCCGTCACCGAAGAACAGCCTTTTCTGGTGATGCCGGTACGCACGCTGTTTGCCATGACCCAGGGCGAAACGCTGTTTCTGAATCCCAAACTGCCCGTCGGCAAAGAGTTTTCGCCGGGGGAAATCAGCAGCCTGTTGGGGAAAGAGGGCAACGCCCTGAGCCAGCAAACGGTGCTGGAAGGCGGCGCTTCGCTGCTGCTGTCGGAAATTGCCGAACCGCCTGCGCAAACCATCGCCTCGCTGACGGAGCTGTTTGCTAAACATAAGCAGGTGCGGCGCGCATGGGTAGCGCATATTAAAGAAGCGGCGGACGCGAAGCCTAATTTGTTAATTGGCATTGAAGCCGACGGTGATATCGAAAATATCATTCAGGCGGCGGGCAGCGTGGCGACCGATACGCTGTTAGAGGATGAGCCGGTAGATATTTGCGAAGTAGTGGATAATGACAATATCAGCCACTTCTTTACCGCGCATCTTACGCCCTTTTATGAACGGCGGTGGGGCAGCTTCCTGCGCTCGCTTAAGCAGGACAGGATCCTGTAAACCGCCGGGCGACTTCTGCTTTGCTGATGGCGTTAAAACAGCGCGGCCAGTGTAAATAGCCGCGCTGAATATCGATCGCCATCGCCCGTCTTAATAAGGCTTTCTTTCCGGCCGCCAGGGCGGCTGTTTATCGGGTAGCGATCGGCAAATCGTCGCGGCTACCCCATTCGCCCCAGGAGCCGTCATAGAGCGTGACGTTTTCCACGCCCAGCGACGTCAGCGCCAGGATCAGCACGACCGCCGTCACGCCGGAGCCGCAGCTGGCCACCACCGGCTCGTCGAGCTTCACGCCCTGACGCTGGAAAATGGCCGTCAGCGCCTCCGGCGACTTCAGCTGACCGTTTTCCACCAGTTCGTTCCACGGCACGTTCAGGCTGCCGGGAATATGACCGCGATGCAGGCCCGGACGCGGCTCGTCCACTTCACCGTAAAACCTGTTGGCGGCTCTGGCGTCGACAATCTGCGCGCCGCCTTCGTGGCTGATGACCATCACGTCGGTGATCCGCTTCACCACCGCCGGATCGAAACTGGCCTCAAACTCCGCTTCCGGCAGCGCGACGTCGCCGGTAGCCACCTCGTAACCGGCTTCGCGCCAGCCGCTCAGCCCACCGGCCAGAATGGAAACCGAGGCTACGCCGAACTGACGCAGCATCCACCAGGCGCGCGGCGCAGAGAAGAGGTTACCCTCATCGTAAACCACTAAATGTTTTTCGCTGCTGACGCCCAGCTCGCGCATCGCCACGGCAAAAGCCTCCGCTCGCGGCAGCATATGCGGATAAGGGCTGGCAGGGTCGGAAAGCGCTTCGATATTGAAAAAAGGCGCGTCCGGCAGATGGCCCGCACGGTACTCCGCCTGAATATCGCGAACCTTCTCCTGACCCGGCGGCAGCATACGCGCGTCCAGTACCTGAATATCATCATCGGCATAGTGTTCCGCCAGCCAGTCGGCGGTCACAAACAAAGAGCAAGTCATAGCGGCCTCGCAACAGGAATAGTTGCCCTGAGTGTCGGTTATCCTGACGGGCATCTCAAGATCTTCTCGGGTTTTCTCCACGCCGGGCGGCGAGCTGAAGCATTTTTGCGCGATTGCGCACTAAGGTTGCCAGTCTGTAGGCGCTTAAGCGACTTTTTTAACGATTTGTTGAATATCCGATAGGAATGCGGGCTTATGCCCCCTATAATCGGCGCCATTTTCCCGGCCGGGGAGCCTTTTCACCGGCCAAACTCGACATCAAACAGGGGTCACTATGACTATCGAACGTACTTTTTCTATCGTAAAACCAAACGCGGTGGCAAAAAACGTAATTGGTGCCATTTTTAACCGTTTTGAAAGCGCTGGCTTCAAAATCGTTGGCACCAAAATGCTGCACCTGACCAAAGAGCAGGCTGAAGGCTTCTACGCAGAACACCAGGGTCGTCCTTTCTTCGACGGCCTGGTTGAATTCATGACCTCTGGCCCGGTAGTGGTTTCCGTGCTGGAAGGCGAAAACGCCGTACAGCGTCACCGCGATCTGATGGGCGCAACTAACCCGGACAACGCGCTGGCTGGTACGCTGCGTGCCGACTACGCGGACAGCTTCACCGAGAACGCGACCCACGGTTCTGACTCTGCCGAGTCTGCCGCTCGCGAAATCGCCTTCTTCTTTGGCGAAGGCGAAGTGTGCCCACGCACTCGTTAATTATTGATTATTGATGGCAGGGGAATGCGGCGCGTTTACAATTTATTTTCATAACGCCCTTTAATCCGCAGACGCTCTGCCTGTACAATAATGCGCCCCTGCTCAGCGGGGGCGTTTCATTTATACTTCTTATTAACCTCCCCAGCGCCATAACGTGTAACAACGAGGCCAGAGAATATTATGTCTGAACAAATTGTCACCCCGTCATCTGCTATCACCACGCCAAAAAAAGAAAAAATCAACCTGCTCGATCTGAACCGTCAGCAAATGCGCGAATTTTTTGTTGGCCTGGGCGAAAAGCCGTTCCGTGCCGATCAGGTAATGAAGTGGATTTATCACTACTGCTGTGATGATTTCGATGAGATGACCGACATCAACAAGGTTTTCCGCGGCAAGCTGAAAGAGCTGGCCGAAATCCGCGCGCCGGAAGTGGCGGAAGAGCAGCGCTCGGCGGACGGCACCATCAAATGGGCGATCACGGTCGGTGGCCAGCAGGTGGAAACCGTTTATATTCCGGAGAAAGATCGCGCCACGCTGTGCGTCTCCTCGCAGGTCGGCTGCGCGCTGGAGTGTAAATTCTGCTCGACCGCGCAGCAGGGCTTCAACCGCAACCTGCGCGTATCCGAAATTATCGGCCAGGTCTGGCGCGCGGCTAAAATTATCGGCGCGTCGAAAGTAACCGGCCAGCGTCCTATCACCAACGTGGTAATGATGGGCATGGGCGAGCCGCTGCTCAACCTGAATAACGTTGTCCCGGCGATGGAAATCATGCTGGACGATTTCGGCTTCGGGCTGTCAAAACGCCGCGTGACGCTGTCCACCTCCGGGGTCGTTCCCGCGCTGGACAAGCTGGGCGATATGATCGACGTAGCGCTGGCGATTTCGCTACATGCGCCAAACGACGCTATCCGCGACGAAATCGTGCCGATCAACAAAAAATATAATATCGAAACCTTCCTGGCTTCCGTCGCGCGCTACATCTCCAAGTCCAACGCCAATCAGGGCCGCGTGACCATCGAGTATGTCATGCTGGATCACGTCAACGACAGCACCGATAACGCGCATGAGCTGGCCGCGCTGCTGAAAGAGACGCCGTGCAAGATTAACCTTATTCCGTGGAACCCCTTCCCGGGCGCGCCGTATGGCCGGAGTTCGAACAGTCGCATCGATCGCTTCTCTAAAGTGTTGATGGATTATGGTTTTACCACTATTGTGCGTAAGACCCGCGGCGATGATATTGATGCCGCCTGCGGCCAGCTTGCTGGTGAAGTCATCGACCGCACGCGCCGCACGATGCGTAAAAAAATGGCCGGCGAAGCGATTTCTGTGAAAGCGCTCTGAAAGCCAGGCTCGCGGCTTGTCCGCTGAGTAAAAGGGCGTAACATCGCTTCCGCTAAGGAGGCGATGATGAATAAGGGATTATCATTTTGGCTGGTCGCGCTGCTGCTTGCGGGCTGTAGCCTGACGACACCGCGCAGCGAGCTGGCCGGGACGCGACTACAATTAGGCCTGGCCTGGCTGGCGCAGGATCAGCTGGCCCCGGCGGAACGCAATTTACGACAGGCGCTGCAGCTGGCGCCTGACGACTATCGCTGCAGGCTTGCCATGGCCCGCTATTTTCAGCGCGTGGGCGACAACGCCTCGGCGCAGGAGCATTACCGAAAAGCCGTGGCGCTGGCAGGACAAAACCGTGACGTAATCAATAATTACGGTGCGTTTCTCTGTCTTTTAGGGCAGTATGATGCGGCCCAGCAGCAGTTCAGTAAGGCGATCCGAATACCGGGTCGCGCCGACGCCCTGGAGAATGCCGGCTATTGCTATCTGCGCGCGGGTGAAGCGCAGAAGGCCAAAGCCGCGTTGCTGGAAGCGACGCAAAACGATGCGGAAAAGGGCGCTGCGCTGCTGGCGGAAGCCGAAAGGCGATTTGGAAAGAACGAGCGCGATTCATCGCGGCTCCTGTTAGATGTTTATCAACACAACTTTGCCGCTTCGGCGCAGAGCTTGTGGTTAGAGATTCGCTTCGCCGCGCGGGCAGGGCATCCGGAGAGCATCCGGCTTGCCGGGGAACAGCTGGCGCGAAATTTTCCACAATCGATACAGTACCTGCATTTTTTAGCTAATGAATACTGAAGCCACTCAAGATAAATCAGCAGTAAATTCAACAGGCGAGCGCCTGCGCGTAGCCCGTGAGCAAATGGGCCTGTCTCAGCAGAACGTTGCGGAGCGCCTTTGCCTGAAACTTTCCACCGTCCGCGATATTGAAGAGGACAAGGCGCCTGCGGATCTGGCGTCTACCTTCCTGCGTGGCTATATCCGTTCTTACGCCCGGCTGGTGCACGTGCCGGAAGAAGAGCTGCTGCCGATGATGGCGAAACAGGCACCCGTACGGGCTGCTAAAGTCGAGCCGATGCAGAGTTTTTCCCTGGGCAAACGCCGCAAAAAACGCGACGGCTGGCTGATGATTTTTACCTGGCTGGTGCTGTTTGTGGTGGTAGGCCTGACCGGCGCATGGTGGTGGCAGAACCACAAGGCGGCGCAGGACGATCTGGTTTCAATGGCCGATCAGAATGTCAGCGCAGGCGGCGATAACAGCCAGTCCATTCCGCTGAACAACAGCGGCGCGGACGGCATGTCGCCAGCCGAAGAGGCGCCGACGGCGCCGGCCCAGAGCGCGCCTGCGGATACCGCGGCCGCGCCTGACGCTGCTGCCACTTCTTCTGCGGCCAATACTTCAGCTGCCGCGACCGGCTCTGCCGCCTCCGCAGCCAATACTTCAGCCGCTGCTACCGGCTCAGCCGCGCCGGTTGCGGTTTCGCCTTCGCAGGTGCCGGCCGACAACGGCCAGATGCCGACGGCTTCTGCAGGCGTTAGCGCGCCAGCCGCCGAGGCCAACGCGCTGGTTATGAACTTCAGCAAAGAGTGCTGGCTGGAAGTTTCCGATGCGACAGGCAAGAAACTGTTCAGCGGGATCCAGCGTAGTGGTGGTAAACTCAGCCTTTCCGGCACGGCGCCATATCGTCTTAAGATTGGCGCGCCGGGCGCCGTTCAGATCCAGTATCAGGGCCAGCCGGTCGATCTGAGTCGTTTTATCCGTAGCAACCAGGTTGCCCGCCTGACAGTCGGTGCGCAATAACGCATCTTCTGGTCGCGAGTAATTTCGGAGAAAGAATATGCATAACGAAGCACCCATTATCCGTCGCAAATCAAAGCGCATTTACGTCGGCCAGGTGCCAGTGGGCGACGGCGCGCCTATCGCCGTCCAGTCCATGACCAATACGCGAACCACCGATGTGGCCGCAACGGTTAACCAAATCAAAGCGCTTGAGCGCGTCGGCGTTGATATCGTTCGCGTCTCTGTTCCCACCATGGATGCCGCCGAAGCGTTCCGCCTTATCAAGCAGCAGGTTAACGTCCCGCTGGTTGCCGATATCCATTTTGACTACCGTATCGCGCTGAAAGTGGCTGAATACGGCGTTGACTGCCTGCGCATCAACCCCGGCAATATCGGCAACGAAGAGCGTATTCGGCAGGTCGTTGACTGCGCGCGTTACAATAATATCCCAATCCGTATCGGCGTTAACGCCGGATCGCTGGAAAAGGATCTGCAGGAAAAGTATGGCGAGCCGACGCCGCAGGCGCTGCTGGAATCCGCTATGCGCCATGTCGATCACCTCGATCGTCTTAACTTCGATCAGTTCAAGGTCAGCGTAAAAGCGTCGGACGTGTTCCTGGCGGTGGAGTCGTATCGCCTGCTGGCTAAGCAGATCGAGCAGCCGCTGCACCTGGGCATTACCGAGGCAGGCGGCGCGCGCGCCGGCGCGGTGAAATCCGCGATTGGCCTGGGCCTGCTGCTGTCGGAAGGCATTGGCGATACGCTGCGTATTTCGCTGGCGGCCGATCCAATCGAAGAGGTGAAAGTCGGTTTTGATATTCTGAAATCGCTGCGCATTCGCTCCAGAGGCATTAACTTTATCGCCTGTCCAACCTGCTCCCGTCAGGAGTTTGATGTGATCGGCACCGTTAACGCACTGGAGCAGCGGCTGGAAGATATCATTACGCCCATGGACGTTTCTATTATCGGCTGCGTGGTCAACGGGCCGGGCGAGGCGCTGGTTTCCACGCTGGGCGTCACCGGCAGCAACAAGAAAAGCGGGTTTTACGAGGACGGCGTGCGCCTGCGCGAGCGTCTGGATAACCACGATATGATTGACCAGCTGGAAGCGCGTATTCGTGCCAAAGCCGCGATGATGGACGAATCCCGTCGTATCGATGTGCAGCAGGTTGAAAAATAAATAATGGCGGGGCGGGCCGCAGCTTGCGCGTCCGCCCCCGAAAGGAAAGAAGAGAAAACAGTGGCGAAGAATATTCAGGCAATCCGCGGCATGAACGACTATCTGCCTGTGGATACCGCGGTGTGGCAGCGTATTGAACAAACCCTTAAGCAGGTGCTGGCCAGCTATGGCTACAGCGAAATCCGCACGCCGATTGTAGAGCAGACCCCGTTATTCAAACGCGCTATCGGTGAAGTCACCGACGTGGTTGAAAAAGAGATGTACACCTTCGACGATCGCAACGGCGAAAGCCTGACGCTGCGTCCTGAAGGCACGGCAAGCTGCGTGCGCGCCGGCATCGAGCACGGTCTGCTCTACAATCAGGAACAGCGCCTGTGGTATATCGGGCCGATGTTCCGCTACGAGCGTCCGCAGAAGGGCCGCTATCGTCAGTTCCATCAAATCGGTGCGGAAGTGTTTGGTCTTCAGGGGCCGGATATCGACGCCGAGCTGATTATGATGACCGCGCGCTGGTGGAAGTCGCTGGGCATTGCCGATCACGTCCGTCTGGAGCTGAACTCTATCGGTTCGCTGGAGGCGCGCGCCAGCTACCGCGATGCGCTGGTGGCTTTCCTGGAACAGCATAAAGAAGTGCTGGACGAGGATTGTAAACGCCGCATGTACAGCAATCCGCTGCGCGTGCTGGACAGCAAAAACCCGGACGTCCAGCAGCTGCTGAACGACGCGCCGGTACTGGGCGACTATCTGGACGCTGACTCCCGCGAACACTTTGACGGTCTTTGCCAGCTGCTGGATGCCGCCGGTATCGCCTACACGGTGAACCAGCGCCTGGTGCGCGGCCTGGACTACTATAACCGTACCGTCTTTGAATGGGTGACCAGCAGCCTGGGCGCGCAGGGCACGGTGTGCGCTGGCGGCCGCTACGATGGGCTGGTCGAACAGCTGGGCGGTCGCGCTACGCCGGCCGTCGGTTTTGCGATGGGGCTGGAGCGTCTGGTGCTGCTGGTGCAGGCGGTGAATCCGGAATTTGAACCGACGCGCATTGTCGATGTCTATGTTATCGCTTCAGGGGCTGGCGTACAGTCTGCGGCGATGCAGCTGGCGGAAAAACTGCGCGATGCGGATCCGTCTCTGAAGCTGATGACCAATTTTGGCGGCGGCAACTTCAAGAAGCAGTTTGCCCGCGCGGACAAGTGGGGCGCACGCGTCGCGCTGGTGCTGGGCGAGGAAGAAGTGGCCAACAATCAGGTTGTCATCAAAGATTTGCGCAACGGCGAGCAGCAGAAGCTGGAGCAGCATGAGGCGGCAGCGACGCTGGCAGCAATGCTGAAGCAGACGGCCGCGATTTAAGGAGAGTTTGCGTGGAAGTGTATAGCAACGAAAACGAGCAGGTCGACGCGCTAAAAGGCTTTTTCGCGCAGAACGGCAAGGCGCTGGCTATCGGCGTGATTATCGGCATCGGCGCGCTGGCGGGCTGGCGCTACTGGAGCAGCCATCAGGACACCAGCAGCCGCGAAGTCTCGGCGACCTACCAGCAGGTTTCGGGCGCGCTGGACGCCAGCAAGCCGGAAACGCTGACGGCGGCGGCGAAATTCGCCGACAGCAACAGTAACACCTATGGCGCGCTGGCTTCGCTGGATGTGGCAAAACGCTATGTTGACAACAACGAGCTGGATAAAGCCGCCGCGCAGCTGCAAAGCGGCCTGAAGGCGACCAAAGACGCCAATCTGCAGGCGGTGTTGAACCTGCGCCTGGCGCGTATTCAGCTGCAGCAGAAGCAGCCGGATGCGGTACTGAAGACCCTGGATGCGATCAAGGGCGACGGCTGGACGGCTATCATTGCTGACGTACGCGGCGAAGCGCTGCTCAGCAAGGGCGACAGCAAGGGCGCTCGCGAAGCCTGGAGTAAAGGCATTGCTTCCAACGCCTCGCCGGCGCTGAAAGAGATGCTGCAGATGAAAATGAATAATTTGCCAGGTTAATAATTGCCGCAACGGGCTTAAGAGGGATTTCATGGAATTGCGTAAGATACTGCTGCCGGCACTGATTTCAGTCACGCTGCTCAGCGGATGTTCATGGTTCAGCGGTGAAGAAGACGTGGTCAAAATGTCGCCGCTGCCGAAAGTGGAAAATCAGTTTACCCCGGAAGAGGTCTGGAGCACGTCGGTAGGCGATGGCGTGGGCGATTACTACTCCAACCTGCATCCGGCCTGGTCTGAGAACACCGTTTACGCCGCCGATCGTTTCGGCGTGGTAAAAGCGCTGAACGCGGGCGACGGCAAAGAACAGTGGAAGGTCGATCTGTCGACCAAAACGGGCTTCTTCTCTAAGAACCTGCCCGCGCTGCTTTCCGGCGGCCTCTCTTACGACGGCGGTCACGTCTATGTCGGCAGCGAGCGCGGCCAGGTTTATGCGCTGAACAGCAGCGATGGCTCCATCGCCTGGCAGACCAAAGCGGCTGGCGAAGTGCTGTCGCGCCCGGTTGCCAGCGACGGTCTGGTGCTGGTGCATACCAGCAACGGTATGCTGCAGGGCCTGGATCAGAGCAGCGGCGTCGTAAAGTGGACGGTTAACCTTGACGTGCCGGCGCTGTCGCTGCGCGGTGAGTCCGCGCCTGCTACCGCCTTCGGTGCGGCTATCGTCGGCGGCGACAACGGTCGCGTCAGCGCGGTGATGATGAACCAGGGCCAGATTATCTGGCAGCAGCGTATCTCCCAGCCGGGCGGCGCGACGGAAATCGATCGTCTTGCCGATGTGGATACCACGCCGGTCGTCGTTGACGGCGTGGTTTACGCGCTGGCCTATAACGGCAGCCTGGCGGCGCTGGATCTGCGCTCAGGACAGGTGATGTGGAAACGCGAAATCGGCTCCGTAAACGATATGATCGTGGACGCGGGACGCATCTACCTGGTTGACCAGGACGATCGCGTAGTGGCCTTGAGCACCGATGGCGGCGTAACCCTGTGGCGTCAGAGCGATCTGCTGCACCGCAACCTGACCGCGCCGGTGCTTTATAATGGCTATCTGGTCGTAGGCGATAGCGAAGGCTACCTGCACTGGGTGAATACCACCGACGGCCGTTTTGTTGCGCAGCAGAAAGTGGACGGCTCTGGCTTCCAGACCTCGCCGGTGGTCGCCAGCGACAAGCTGCTGATCCAGGCGAAAGGCGGCGAAGTCTACGCTTTCACGCGCTAATACGCTGCCTGCACGTCGAAACGGCTCCTGATTGTTCAGGGGCCGTTTCGTTTTTTTACAGGCGTGGTATCCTCTACGCCTTCAGCCTGCGTGTGCGCCAGTAATCAAGTTGCAAGCGGTCAGGCGTTTAATTTTAGTAATGAGGCTTCAATATGGTACCTGTGGTCGCGCTGGTCGGGCGTCCCAATGTGGGAAAATCTACACTTTTTAACCGTCTTACGCGCACGCGAGATGCGCTGGTAGCGGATTTTCCTGGGCTAACCCGTGACCGTAAGTATGGTCGCGCCGAGGTCGAAGGGCGTGAGTTTATCTGCATTGATACCGGCGGTATCGATGGCAATGAAGAGGGCGTGGAAACCCGTATGGCCGAACAGTCGCTGCTGGCGATCGAAGAGGCCGACGTGGTGCTGTTTATGGTTGATGCGCGTGCAGGCCTGATGCCTGCCGATCAGGCCATTGCCCAACATTTGCGCTCACGCCAGAAACCCACTTTTCTGGTAGCCAACAAAACCGACGGCATGGATCCGGATTCCGCCGTGGTCGATTTCTATTCGCTGGGGCTGGGTGAAATCCATGCTATCGCCGCTTCGCACGGTCGTGGCGTTACCGGCCTGCTGGAAATGGTGCTGCTGCCGTGGATGGATGAGGTTGCGCCGCAGGCGGAGCTGACGGAAGAAGAAGAGAACGAAGCCTACTGGGCGGAGCTGGCGGCGAAAGAGAGCGGCGCAGAGCAGGAAGAAGAGGAAGACGACTTCAACCCGCTGGATCTGCCGATCAAGCTGGCTATCGTCGGTCGGCCTAACGTGGGTAAATCCACGCTGACTAACCGTATCCTCGGTGAGGATCGCGTTGTGGTTTACGATATGCCGGGCACCACGCGCGACAGCATCTATATCCCTATGGAACGCGACGGCCGCGAATATATCCTGATCGACACGGCAGGCGTGCGCAAGCGCGGCAAAATTACCGAAACGGTCGAGAAGTTCTCGGTGATCAAAACGCTACAGGCGATCGAAGACGCTAACGTGGTGATGCTGGTGATCGACGCCCACGAAGGGATTTCCGATCAGGATCTGTCGCTGCTCGGCTTTATCCTCAACAGCGGTCGCTCGCTGGTGATTGTGGTGAACAAATGGGACGGCCTGTCGCAGGAAGTGCGCGAAGAAGTTAAAGAAACCCTCGACTTCCGTCTTGGCTTTATCGATTTTGCCCGCGTGCACTTTATCTCCGCGCTGCACGGCAGCGGCGTAGGCAACCTGTTCGAATCGGTTACCGAAGCTTACGACTGCTCAACCCGTCGCGTGAATACCTCAATGCTGACCCGCATTATGAATATGGCAGCCGACGATCATCAGCCGCCGCTGGTGCGCGGTCGCCGCGTGAAGCTGAAGTATGCGCATGCCGGCGGCTACAACCCGCCGATTGTGGTGATCCACGGCAACCAGGTGAAAGATCTGCCGGATTCCTACAAGCGCTATCTGATGAACTACTTCCGCCGCTCGCTGGAAGTGATGGGTACGCCTATTCGCATCCAGTTTAAAGAAGGGGATAACCCTTTTGCCGGTAAACGCAACCTGCTGACGCCTAACCAGCAGCGCAAGCGCAAACGCCTGCTGAGCCATCTGAAAAAGAACAAACGCTGATTTGCGGGCGATGCCTTATCGCCCTGACAACGGTGTTTTCCGGGCCCGGCATTCTGTCGGGCTCGCTTTTTTGGGGTCGGAATTGATGTCGGCGAGCGGCTTTTCTCTTTGCGGGCCGCCAGCCGGTTACCTCTTTTCTTATTGCCCGACAAAGGCTGCTTCTTAAATGCGGCGGTGCAACTTTGTTTTATACTTATCAAATAAAACAGGAGAAAACGATGAGTGAACACTGCCCGATTTGCCAGCATCCCCTTGTCATCCAGGATGAACGGCTGTACTGCGCCAGCTGCCAGCGTGATTTTGCCGCCAAAGCTATCTGCCCTGATTGCGATCGGCCGCTACAGCTCCTCAAGGCCTGCGGCGCTACCGACTATTTTTGCCCTAACGGCGACGGCTTAATATCCAGAAAGCGGGTTGTCTTCAGGCCGCTGATTGAATCGCTGTAAGCGTATTAAAATAATGCTTCGCTCTGAATGCAGGTTGCTGCTAAGTGGCGAGGCCATTTTCATCAACTCTGCTTTTATTTCCCCGCCCTGAATCCGCTTTAACCCTTTCTTTTTTCGTACCGCCGCGTGCTGCTTATTAAGCTGGCGTGAACTATTATCCCGCGAAATTGTTTAGTAAAAGTTAAAATAACGTACCAATAAATGTGCTTAATACGCACGAGTGTGAAGTTTGTTAATTTTGTGTGTAGTTATTTATGAACCGCGTGGTACAATTTTGCCGTTAGCGGTCGGCAGGCCGCCAACGCAGGACGGGGTCAACCCGTATCGCCTTGTTAAGCGTCTATAGCATAATGTTGAGTTGCTTTACGCCGCGCCCGTTTAAAATGGGTGCAGAAGCAGCCTGAGATTACGCTAAACGCTGTTTTCCAGGAGTGTTTTTCCATGTCTCAAACAAATGCCCGGTCGTCGAAATGGCTGGGCCTGTGGTGCGTTCTGCTGGGCCTGATCTTGCTGGCAACCGGCCTGTTCTTCGTGGTTGGTGGCGGAAAACTGCTGTCGCTGGGCGGCAGCTGGTATTTCATGATCGCCGGTATTTTGACCGTGATTGCCGCTATCCAGTTTTTCCGCCGCAAATCTTCCGCCGTTGCGGTTTACGCGCTGGTCTTTATCGGCACGGTAATCTGGGCGCTGCTGGAGGTCGGTCTGGATTTCTGGCCGCTGGTTTCGCGCCTGATGACCATCGCCGGGCTGATGCTGCTGGCCTTGATTACGCTGCCCGCGCTGCGCAGGCACGAAGGGAAATCTGCTGCGGCTAAGCCTGCTTATATTTCTGCTGCCGTGCTGGTTGTAGGCCTGGTGGCGACCTTTGTACAGATGTTCCAGCCACACGCGCCGGTTGCCGACGGCAGCGAACTGCCGCTGGTGCCGGTAAATAAAGCGACCGAACAGAAAAACTGGGACAACTACGGCAATACGCCGGGCGGCAGCCGCTTTGTGGCGCTGGACCAGATCACGCGCGACAACGTGAAAGACCTGAAGGTAGCCTGGACTTTCCGCACCGGCGATATTCCTGACAGCCCAACCGGCAACGGCGCGGAAGATCAGCAAACGCCTTTGCAGATTGGCGATGTGCTCTACCTTTGCACGCCGCACAACAACGTGATCGCGGTCAACGCCGACACGGGGAAAAAGATGTGGGAACACGTGGTGAATGCGCAGGCAGAGGTCTGGAACCGCTGTCGCGGCCTGGCTTACTTTGACGCCACTCAGCCACTGAAACAGCCTTCAGTGCCTGGCTCTACGCCAGTGCCGCAGGCCGTGCTGCCTGCGGGCGACAGCTGCCAGCGTCGTCTGCTGATGAATACCATCGATGCGCGCCTGATGGCTATCAACGCCGACAATGGCGAACTGTGCCAGAACTTTGGCGACCACGGTGTGGTTGACCTGAAAGCGGGCCTGGGCGAAGCGCAGGATCCAAAATATCAGCTGACCTCTGCGCCAACGCTTGCGGGCACCACCGTTGTGGTCGGTGGCCGCGTTGCGGATAACGTCCAGACCGATATGCCTGGCGGCGTGATCCGTGGCTTTGATGTGATTACCGGCCAGATGCGCTGGGCCTTTGATACGGGCAATGACGATCCGAATGCAAAACTGCAGCCGGGCCAGAACTATGCCCGCAGCACGCCTAACTCCTGGGCGCCGATGTCCTACGATCCCGCGATGAATACCGTGTTTATGCCAATGGGCAGTTCGTCGGTCGATCTGTATGGTGCAACGCGTACCGCGCTGAACCATAAATATGGCGCTTCCATTCTGGCGGTCGATGCGACTACCGGCAAAGAGAAGTGGGTTTACCAGACCGTGCACAACGATCTGTGGGACTTTGACCTGCCGATGCAGCCAAGCCTGATCGACTTCCCGATGAAGGATGGCACCAGCAAACCGGCCGTAGTGATTGGCACCAAAGCGGGCCAGATCTACGTGCTGGATCGTCTGACCGGCAAGCCGCTGACCGAAGTGAAAGAAGTACCGGTTAAAAAAGGCAATATCCCGAACGAGCAGTATACGCCGACGCAGCCTAAGTCTGTCGGCATGCCGCAGATTGGCGCGGAAACGCTGAAAGAGTCTGATATGTGGGGCGCTACGCCGTTCGATCAGCTTGCCTGCCGCGTGGCCTTTAAATCCATGCGCTACGATGGCCTGTACACCGTGCCGGGCACCGACAAAGCCCTGAGCTTCCCTGGCTCGCTGGGCGGCATGAACTGGGGCAGCCTGTCTACCGATCCGAACAATCACTACATCTTCGTCAACGACATGCGTCTTGGCCTGTGGGTGCAGATGATCCCGGCCAATACCGGCGCTACCGCTCGCGGCAGCAACGGCGGGGAAGCGATCAACACCGGCATGGGTGCGGTGCCGCTGAAAGGCACGCCTTATGCGGTAAACAAAAACCGCTTTATGTCGCCGCTGGGCATTCCTTGCCAGAAACCGCCGTTCGGTACGCTCTCTGCTATCGATCTGAAAACGCAGAAGCTGGTGTGGCAGGTTCCGGTTGGTACGGTGCAGGATACCGGCCCGTTCGGCATCAAAATGCACGCGCAGATGCCGGTAGGGATGCCGACGCTGGGCGGCACGCTGGCTACGCAGGGCGGCCTGGTGTTTATCGCGGGCACGCAGGATTACTATCTGCGCGCGTTTGACACGGCTACCGGTAAAGAGGTGTGGAAAGCACGTCTGCCGGTTGGCAGTCAGGGCGGCCCCATTAGCTACAAGTCGCCGAAAACAGGCAAGCAGTACATCCTGATTTCAGCCGGCGGCGCGCGTCAGTCTCCGGATCGCGGCGACTACGTAATTGCTTACGCGCTGGATAAATAAGCGCGATAATAAAAAGCCCCGCCAGCAATGGCGGGGCTTTTTTCTGGCTACTGGCCATCGTGCCAGAGCTGCACCAGCTCGGGCGGCGCCAGATCCTCAGGGATTAGGATCACCAGATTGCCGACCTGCTGCCGCGTGGCATAGCTGATTTCGATACGGTAATAGCGCTGATCGCCTCTTCCGGCGCGGCTTTGCTCTCCCGGCGGTTCTCCCAGCCGCAGCGCGTGGCGCAATACGCTGCACACATGCTCCCGCTGCGGAGGATCCAGTTGGGCCAGCGCGATGCGTCTTGGGCTGGACAGTTTAGGGATAAAAGCAAAACCGCCTTCGCGCGCCACGTCGATGATCGCGTCGTCGCTCAGTTCCGGAAGTGAATTCATAACACGCCAACCTCCTTCCAGGCATTTTCAATGGCCTGACCTACCGATTTATTAAAACGTTTCTGACCGTGATTAACAGTATACTGCGCGAAAGTTTTAAAGTCGGCATTCTGCGGCAGCGTTTTATCGCATACCGTATCGTACCAGGCGTAGCCGGCCAGCTCCCAGGCGTAGCCGCCGAGCGTCTTCGCGGCCAGATAGAAAGCGCGATTGGGAATGCCGGAGTTCAGATGCACGCCACCGTTGTCTTCGCGCGTCTGGATATAGCCTTTCATATCCGCAGGCTGAGGATCTTTGCCCAGCAGCGGATCGTCGTAGGCCGTTCCCGGCGCCGACATAGAGCGTAGTCCTTTGCCGTTAATGCCTTCGGCCAGCAGCCCTTCGCCGATTAGCCAGTCCGCCTGATCGGCCGTCTGCTTGCGGCTGAACTGCTTAACCAGCGAGCCAAACACGTCCGACAGCGATTCATTCAGCGCGCCCGCCTGCTCAAAATAGATCAGGCCGGCTTCGGTTTCCGTTACGCCGTGCGCCAGCTCGTGGCCGACCACATCCAGCGCGATGGTAAAACGATTGAAGATTTCGCCGTCGCCGTCGCCGAACACCATTTGCTGACCGTTCCAGAAGGCGTTCTGATAGTCTTTGCCATAGTGCACGGTGCCTTTCAGCGTCAGCCCCTGATTATCCAGGGAATTACGCTTATAGGCCTGCCAGAAAAAGTCGTAGGTGACGCCAAGATAGTCGTAAGCCTCATTGGCGGCAACGTCGTTATTGCCTGACTGGCCTTCGCTGCGCACCAGCGTGCCGGGAAGATTTTGGGTCTGCTCTGAATCATAGATTTCCCGCTGGACCTGGCCCGGCGTGGCGGTTTTTGCCCCGTCCGGTTTGACCCAGGTTTCCGCCATCAGCGTCTGCACGTGCGCCAGAGTCTGGCGCGCGCAGCTCTGCTGCAGGCCGGAGCCGTTATCAATGATTTTGCTTAGCATATAGGGAGGGATGACGCCGTAATGCATACCATGCTCCTTGGTCCATCGTAAATGTCCAAAAAGTATAGTGGCTGCTTTGCGTACGCGCTTAACAACACTGGAGCATGTTTCGCATTAACGCAGTAGGCCGTTTTCTGCTATTCCATAATAGCAAGAGAGAATGTATCCTTTCTTTACCCCAACAGTAAGTAAGGATATTTACTATGTTTGCAGAAACCACGGCAGCCATCGCAGCAGCTAAAGAAGCCTATGCTCTTGTCAAAGTATTGAAGGACGCCAGGGAACAGTCGGTTATTGATAAGGCGACTGGAGAATTACATGAGAAAATCACAGAATTACAAATGCTTAATGCAGAACTCGCGAGCCTGTACCACGCGGAGAAACAGGTCACCATGCAACTCACTGAGGAAAATGCTCAGATCAAGATGTTTGCTCTGCAATCTTCTCAATACGAAATTCACACGATGGAGTCCGGTTCTACGGTATATCGGCTTAAGGCAGTACCTGACCCTGATATGAAAACGCATTACCTTTGTGCAAACTGCTACCAGAAAAGAGAAATATCGATACTTCAGCCGACCGGAAAAGTAATAGCAGATTCTGCATCTAATTATTGTAAGCAGAGCCTTTGTCCCGCTTGCGGTACTACATTTCTTATGCACAGGCTCCCCAAAAAAGAAAAATACATTCCGCAACCAATATCCAGAAAAGGGGGATGGTAACTTTGTAGATACGGAAATGGGTTTTAGAATATAAATGGAGCGCCCTGACGCATCACAGCGATAATTACATGGCATATCCACCGCAGTTCTAAAAGGGAAAGCGCCGAGGGTAAGTCCATTATTGGGAAGTGTCATATACACAGAAATCCGCGGCCATTACTATATAAAAGCAAGCCAGTGATGAAAAACTTCACCCCAGTCAGCAATTTTTTTGTCGTCTTTTTCGGCCAGGACAGCGATGAATATGGCGACAGTTATCCAGAGATTGTTGACGCTGCTTTCAAAATTTATCTCGAAGACGGCCCGCATTATCTTGATAATTTAATTCGTAATATCGATGATTTTCGGCGTACTTATCCAGATAATGAAACGGCCGCAGTAGCGCTGAATGAATTAACGCGAGGTTCCGCAGGTGACACAAGGGAATATACTCCGACGCTTATTGGTTTTCTTGATTGGTTATCAGCCTACCTCAAAAAAAAGCGGGATGGCATCTGATTTTTTGAACATCCGATTTTTTTGGATCTTATTTAATCCAGACTGGGGAGACATATACCCTTAAATCGTAGATACGTATCTTGAGTATCAGGATATGATTGAAGAATTTATTAAGCAAGTTGACGCGTTTTTAAAACGATTATCCAGATAATAAATCAGCAATCTCCGCCCTTCAGCTGCGCCGCCATCAGCATCTGCACGTGCGCCAGAGTCTGACGCGCGCAACTCTGCCGCAGGCCGGAGCCGTTATCAATGATTTTGCGCAGAATATAGGGAGAGATGACGCCATAATGCATACCATGCTCCCTGGTCCATCGTAAATGTCCTTTGCGTACCCGCATAAACAAGCCTGCGGCGCGTCCCGCATTTTTAAAACAGCGATTTTCTTTTGGTTTCTTCAGAAGGTAGATTTGTTTACGGCAACGCTGAATGGCGAAAAGGACGCTTGATATGTGGTCTTGTTGTGCCCACAATATCAGTCGGAGCTACCCCGACCATTTAGCCTTGACCGAAGGAGTAAATATGAACGCAGATGCACTGGTAAAGGCTCGTATCCCGCAAGATATCAAGGAACGAGCCGTCGCTGCCCTTAACAAAATGGGCCTCAGCACATCGGATGTAATCCGCATGGTAATGATCCGCGTGGCGGACGAAGGCCGTCTTCCTTTTGAGGTAAAAACCCCAAATGTGGCTACCCAGGCTGCTATGGAAGAGCTGGATAATGGCCACGGAGAACGCTTTGAATCCGCTGACGCTCTGTTTAAGGACACAGGGATCTGATGTTAAAACCGGTACTGGCGAGTGCCTTCAAAGGAGATATAAAAAGACAGCAGCGACGCGGCAAAGATATGACCCGACTGAAAATATTAATCACGTTGTTGGCCGAGGGGAGAAAGATCCCATCTGAATAAGAAGATCATCCTTTGCAGCATACCTGGCGAGGCTACCGCGATGCGCATATTGAAGGCGACTGGATCTTGATTTACAAAGTCGTAGGTAACGATCTCAAACTCGCAAGAACCGGTACGCATCAGGATATCTTCAGCAGCGCCTGAGGTGAGAAACCCGAAGGCGGCGAAGCGATATGTCTGCCAAAAGCCTCACGCCTTTTTAGCGCGGGCTTTTTTAACGGGCGTGACCGCCGTGACTTCGCTCTCTACCCAGCCGTCGTTCAGCCGGGTCTTCAGCCTGTCGCCCGCCTTCAGCTGCGCGGCCTTTTTAATGGCCTGACCGTCGGCTGCCGTAGTGACGCTGAAACCGCGCGCCAGCGTCGCCAACGGGCTGACGCCTTCCAGCTGGGCCGCCAGCGTGGCGAACTGCTGTTTGCCGCCGTTGAGCTGCGCCTGCATCGCCTGCTGTAAACGGTAGCGCCACTGCTGAAGCTGCTGCTGCGCGCGATAAAGCCGGTTCTGCGGCTGCGTGGCGGCAAGCCGCTGCGTAGCCTGTTCCTGCTGACGAGCGGCCTGGCGCAGCCGCAGCTGCATGGCGTCATCCAGCCTGCGGTGGAGCCGCATCAGCGTCGTCTGCTGGCGCGCCAGCCGCAGCTGGGGATGCTGCTGCTGTAAACGGTGGTGCAGGCGGGTAAAGGTGCGGTTCTGCTGCGCGAGATAGTAGTCCATCGCCATCTCCAGCCTTGTCTGCTGCGACTGAAGCTGGCGCAGCAGCTCAATCTGATTGCGGCTGACCAGCTCCGCTGCCGCAGAAGGCGTTGGCGCGCGCAGATCCGCCACAAAGTCAGCGATAGTCACGTCGGTTTCGTGCCCTACGGCGCTGACGATAGCGATGCGGCTGGCGAAAATTGCCCGTGCCACGCGCTCGTCGTTGAAGCTCCACAGATCCTCCAGCGAGCCGCCGCCGCGTCCGACGATCAGCACGTCACACTCTGCGCGCTGGTTGGCCAGCTCAATCGCCCGCACAATGCTGGCTGGCGCATCCGCCCCTTGAACCGGCGTGGGATAAATCACCACCGGCAGGGAAGGGTCGCGGCGGTGTAAAACCCGCAGCACATCGTGCAGCGCCGCGCCGGTGGCAGAGGTGATCACGCCTACCTGGCGTGCAGGATCGGGCAGCGGCTGCTTATGGCTCTGTTCAAACAGGCCTTCGCTCGTCAGCTTTTGCTTCAGCTGTTCAAACTGCTGCTGAAGCAGGCCGTCGCCGGCAGGCTGCATACTTTCGGCAATCAGCTGATAGTCGCCGCGCGGTTCATAAAGCGTGATGGTGGCCCTGACCAGCACCTGCTGGCCGTTTTGCGGACGAAAGGTTACGCGGCGGTTACTGTTGCGGAACATCGCGCAGCGTACCTGTGCGCCGTCGTCCTTCAGCGTAAAATACCAGTGGCCGGAAGAGGGCTGGGAAAAGTTAGAGATCTCGGCGCTCAGCCAGACCTGGCCCATCTCCATTTCCAGCAGCTTGCGCACCGTGGTATTCAGGCGGCTGACGGTAAAAATATTGGCGGTTGGCGGTAGCGACATGTGATAGAGATCAAACTTTAAATCAGAGGGTTAATTAACCGATACTACATGCCTGACGGGAGGGATCAAGAGTTTTTCGTAAATAATGCTGGAGGCAATCGATTACGCCCTGTATAATGCCGCGGCAATATTTTACAAGTTCTCATTCACCCTGAGGTTGAGATATTGCCATGCTAAGAATCGCTAAAGAAGCCCTGACATTTGACGACGTGCTGCTCGTTCCCGCTCATTCGACTGTGTTGCCTAATACGGCCGACCTCAGTACCCAGCTTACCAAAACCATTCGCCTGAATATTCCTATGCTCTCTGCGGCTATGGACACCGTGACCGAAGCGGGCCTGGCTATTGCGCTGGCGCAGGAAGGCGGGCTGGGCTTTATCCATAAAAATATGTCCATCGAGCGCCAGGCGGAAGAAGTCCGCAAGGTGAAGAAACATGAAAGCGGCGTGGTGACCGATCCGCAAACCGTGCTGCCCACTACGGCGCTGAGCGAAGTGAAGCTGCTGACCGAGCGTAACGGCTTCGCGGGCTATCCGGTGGTTAACGGCGACAACGAGCTGGTAGGTATCATCACCGGCCGCGACGTGCGTTTTGTCACCGATATGAGCCTGCCGGTTTCGGCGGTCATGACGCCAAAAGAGCGTCTGGTCACCGTACGCGAAGGCGAAGCGCGTGAAGTCGTGCTGCAAAAGATGCACGAAAAACGCATCGAAAAAGCGCTGGTGGTGGACGATGCTTTCCATCTGCTGGGCATGATCACCGTTAAAGATTTCCAGAAAGCCGAACGCAAGCCTAACGCCTGTAAAGACCAGGAAGGTCGTCTGCGCGTCGGCGCAGCGGTAGGCGCGGGCGCGGGCAACGAAGAGCGCGTGGACGCGCTGGTCGCGGCTGGCGTTGACGTGCTGCTGATTGACTCTTCTCACGGCCACTCTGAAGGCGTATTGCAGCGTATCCGTGAAACCCGTGCTAAATATCCTGACCTGCAGATCCTCGGCGGCAACGTCGCGACCGGCGCTGGCGCGCTGGCGCTGGTTGAGGCTGGCGTAAGTGCGGTGAAAGTGGGTATCGGCCCTGGCTCCATCTGTACCACCCGTATCGTCACCGGCGTGGGCGTGCCGCAGATCACTGCAGTTTCTGACGCGGTCGCCGCGCTGGAAGGTACCGGTATTCCTGTTATCGCCGACGGCGGCATTCGCTTCTCCGGCGACATCGCCAAGGCGATTGCGGCTGGTGCCAGCGCGGTCATGGTCGGCTCTATGCTGGCGGGCACCGAAGAATCGCCGGGCGAAATCGAACTGTATCAGGGCCGCTCGTTCAAATCCTATCGCGGCATGGGCTCGCTGGGCGCGATGTCCAAAGGCTCTTCCGACCGTTACTTCCAGACCGATAACGCGGCGGACAAGCTGGTGCCGGAAGGTATCGAAGGTCGCGTGGCCTATAAAGGCCGTCTGAAAGAGATCGTGCATCAGCAGATGGGCGGCCTGCGCTCCTGTATGGGTCTGACCGGCTGCGGCACCATCGAAGCTCTGCGCACCAAAGCGGAATTCGTTCGCATCAGCGGCGCGGGCATCACCGAAAGCCACGTGCACGACGTCACCATTACCAAAGAGTCGCCAAACTACCGCATGGGTTCCTGATAACCCGGCCCGATGCCCGGCGCTGACCGGGCATTTTACTTAATCCCTGTATTTGTTTATCGCTCTGGAATAGCCCAATGACCACGGAAAATATCCATAAACACCGCATCCTGATCCTTGATTTCGGCTCGCAGTATACGCAGCTGGTGGCACGCCGCGTGCGCGAGCTGGGCGTCTACTGTGAACTTTGGGCGTGGGACGTCACTGAAGAGCAGATCCGCCAGTTTAATCCAAACGGCATCATTCTTTCCGGCGGCCCGGAAAGCACCACCGAACACAACAGCCCGCGCGCGCCGGAATACGTTTTCAACGCGGGCGTGCCGGTATTCGGCGTTTGCTACGGGATGCAGACCATGGCGCTGCAGCTTGGCGGCAAGGTGGAAGGCTCCAGCGAGCGCGAGTTTGGCTATGCGCAGGTAGAAGTTGGCGTGGACAGCGCGCTGACTCGCGGCATTGAAGATTCCCTGAGCGCGGACGGCAAACCGCTGCTGGACGTCTGGATGAGCCACGGCGACAAAGTTACCGCTATCCCGTCCGATTTTGTGACCGTTGCCAGCACCGAAAGCTGCCCCTTCGCCATTATGGCTAACGAAGAGAAGCGCCTGTACGGCGTGCAGTTCCACCCGGAAGTGACGCACACGCGTCAGGGCCAGCGGATGCTGGAGCGTTTTGTGCTGGATATCTGCCAGTGTGAAGCGCTGTGGACGCCGGCAAAAATCATCGAAGATGCGGTTGAGCGCCTGCGCGTGCAGGTGGGCAACGACAGGGTGATCCTGGGCCTGTCCGGCGGCGTGGACTCTTCCGTGACCGCGATGCTGCTGCACCGCGCCATCGGCGATCGTCTGACCTGCGTATTCGTCGACAACGGCCTGCTGCGCCTGAACGAAGCGGAGCAGGTGCTGGAGATGTTCGGCGATCACTTTGGCCTGAACATTGTCCACGTGGAAGGCGAAAAACGTTTCCTGGACGCGCTGGCGGGCGTCGACGAGCCGGAAGCCAAGCGAAAAATCATTGGCCGCGTCTTCGTGGAAGTGTTCGATGAAGAGGCGCTGAAGCTGGAAGACGTGAAGTGGCTGGCGCAGGGCACCATCTATCCGGACGTGATCGAATCCGCCGCTTCTGCTACCGGCAAAGCGCACGTTATCAAGTCGCACCACAACGTGGGCGGCCTGCCGAAAGAGATGAAGATGGGCCTGGTTGAACCGCTGCGTGAGCTGTTCAAAGACGAAGTGCGTAAAATCGGCCTGGAGCTTGGTCTGCCGTACAACATGCTTTACCGTCATCCGTTCCCTGGACCGGGTCTGGGCGTGCGCGTGCTGGGCGAAGTAAAGAAAGAGTATTGCGATCTGCTGCGTCGCGCCGATGCGATCTTTATCGAAGAGCTGCACAAGGCCGATCTGTATAACAAGGTCAGCCAGGCGTTCACCGTGTTCCTGCCTGTACGTTCAGTAGGCGTGATGGGCGACGGGCGTAAGTATGACTGGGTGGTTTCGCTGCGTGCGGTAGAAACCATCGACTTTATGACCGCGCACTGGGCGCACCTGCCTTATGAGTTCCTGGGCCGCGTCTCTAACCGCATCATCAATGAAATCAACGGTATTTCCCGCGTGGTTTACGATATCTCCGGCAAGCCGCCGGCGACGATCGAGTGGGAATAGTACTGTAGTTAACCGCCTGTTTTTATACCTGGAATAAAAACAGGCGGTGGTTTTTCTGCGTCATCAATCGTTTTGGTGCGCAGTGCAGGCCTCATCAGAAAAGCCCCTCGAAACCCTGTTCAGTTAGTTAATGCTGACAGGGTATCAGGCACGCTTGTCCGCTCAACGCAGCAAGCGAAAAGTCTCACGCACATGGTCGGTAAGCACTGCCGGGTTTTCCATCGCGGCAAAGTGGCCGCCGTGCTCAGCTTCCGCAAAGAACCTCAAATCCTCGAAACGCGCCTGCGCCCAGCGCCGTGAGAGACGAAGCAGCTCGCCCGGAAACATGCTCACGCCCGCAGGGGTGGGGATGGCAGAAGCGGGACCTTGCTGTTGCATTTCACGTATTCCTTCCCAGTAGAAGCGGACCGAGCTTGGGCCGGCGTTAGGCAGCCAGTACAGCATGATGTCATCGATCAGGGCGTTGATGTCGATTGCCCGCTCAGGCTCGCCGCCGCTGTCGGAGGCGTCCTGAAATAGCGCGTATATCCATGCGGCCAGGCCCACGGGGGAGTCTGCCAGGGCAAAACCTACCGACTGCGGCCGGGTGCTTTGCACCTTCATATAGCCCGAAAGCTCCTGGTCGTAGCGTTGCGCATCAGCCAGCATGCGCTGCTCTTCAGGGGTGGCCTGCGCGATTTCATCCTGGGTCGGCTGATACATCACCATGTTCAGGTGAATGCCGACCAGGCCTGGCGGGCGCATATGCCCCAGAGCGGTGGTCACGGCCGATCCCCAGTCTCCACCCTGGGCAGCCCAGCGCTGGCCATAGCCCAAACGCGTCATTAGCTGCACCCAGGCGCTGGCGGTTTTACCCACGCCCCATCCCGGGGAAGTTGGCTTATCACTGAAACCAAAACCCGGTAGCGCAGGGATAACCAAATGGAACGCATCGCTGGCTTGCCCCCCATAGGCCGTAGGGTCGGTAAGCGGGCCGATCATTGCCCTGAATTCAAGAACAGAGCCTGGCCACCCGTGCGTCATCAGCAAGGGAAGGGCGTCAGAATGGGGCGAGCGAATATGTAGAAAGTGAATGCCGAGGCCGTCGATCTCAGTGCGGCTGCTGTTCCACTGGTTGAGCTGGGTTTCAGTGGCGCGCCAGTCATAGTCTTTTTGCCAGTGCGCTACCAGAGCGCGAAGACGTTCAAGCTTCGGCCCCTGGCTGTTGTCGCTTACGGTTTCCGGATCTGGCCACCGGGTTTGCGCCAGGCGCTGGGCCAGATCGTCAAGCTGCGTCTGGGGAATGTGAATGGGGAAGGACTCTACAGGACTGGTCATCGTTTGATTCCTTGCATAGAGGTGTGGGCCAGTGTGTCGCGGATGGAAGCCCATTCCCGCAGGCTATGGCGTGAGCCGCTATCTTGCAAACCCTGCCGGGCGGGAAAGGGGGTTTACGCGCAGGCGTTAGCGCGCGCTACGCTGATAAGGGTGGACAGCGTCCCGATATTGCCGGGTGGTGTGATCCATAAAGCACCTGTTGGTTAGTGGATGCGGATGAGTAAAGCAACGGTTATACGTGTTGATTCCTGACGTTACCGTTTAATTAACGAACAAACAAGGCATGGATAAGTTGCAGGCCATATCGTTGACCCAATTTGGACTTTATTATCTTGTCCTGCCGGGCGGGAGTAGCGCCATACTGCTAACGCCATCGGCTACCCGCTGGCGTAGCGGAAAGTCGCCGTTATCGCTGCCATAACCAGAGCTTTGCAGGCGCGCGCAACAGCTTCTCATCAGCGGCATCCTGCTCTCTACAGCAGCGCGTCCGGCCCTCTGAAGGCCCGACGCCATTCGCTGGGGCTGACGGCAAATCGGTGTTTAAAATTCTGTCGGAACGATACCGGCGACTGAAATCCCGACATGGCTGCCACCACCTCAATACTGTGATCCGTCGACTCCAGCAGCACCTGGCTGCGCTGAAGCCGCTCGCTGATCAGCCAGTCGCTCAGCGTCAGGCCGGTAGCGGTAAAAAAGTGGCGGGTCAGGGTGCGGCGGCTCATATTGCAAAAGGCCGCCAGCGAATCGATAGTGTGCGGTCTTTCGAGGTTTCTGCGCAGATAGCCGATCAGTTCGTTAATCGCATTATCGCGAGTGGTTTCCGGGACGGGACGCTCGATATACTGCGCCTGTCCGCCTTCCCGATAGGGCGGCATCACCATGCGCCTGGCGACCTTGTTGGCTAACACGCTGCCATAACGATCGCGCACGATACTCAGGCAGCAGTCGATGCCGGCAGCCGTCCCGGCGGAAGTGGTCAGGCGTTCATCAGTGATATAAAGCGCGTTGGTATCAAGATGCACCTGCGGGAAGCGTTCCGTGAAGTCTTTTTCATATTCCCAGTGCGTAGCCGCGCGTCGGTTTTCCAGCAGTCCTGCATAGGCCAGCACGTAGGTGCCCAGACATAATCCCACCACCTCTGCGCCGCGCCGCCAGGCTGCTTTTAGCGCGCTGAGCAGCGCCGGAGAGGGTTTCTCTTCCGGACGATCCCAGAAAGGCACCACGATAATATCGGCCTTTTCCAGCAGCGCCAGCCCGTGTTTTACGTTAATAAACAGGCCAATATCGGACAGAACGTTGCCGGGCGTTTCCGCACAGATTTGCAGATCGAAGCGATCCGGCTCGGGCAGCGCCTTGCCGAAAACGATACAGGGGACGGAAAAGTGAAAGGTGCTGACTCCGGCAGTGGCAATCACGGCAACAACAGGAACGGTCACGTTTTTTCTCCTGACTGGGCTGGGAACCCGCCGAACTGAGCAGGTTCCCCAAAAGCATCAGAATACCAGCGTTTCGCCATCTTCGGGCGCGCATACGCTCTGTTGCATACCTTTTTGCTGAGCAAACTCACGGATTTCCGCGCGGGTCAGCACGCAGTGATTAACGGCTTCCAGATGCGAAGCCACGATCGTCGCCTCCGGCAGCATTTGGTGAGTACGCAGGATATCTTCGGTGCCCATAATAATGGCGCCATAACCGTCGACCTGAGCAAAACCGGCATTAAGCACCACGACGTCCGGCCGGTGGCTTTGCAGGCTTTCTTCATAAGGTTTCACCCAGATAGTATCGCCGGCGATATACAGCACTTTTTCATCGGCGTGGCGGAACACCAGGCCGCAGGCATCACCCAGCATGGCAGCCATTTCCGGGTTTGCATAGGCCTCATCGCTGCCGTGCTGCCCGCCCGTTTTAATGATAGTAATGCCTTCATAGCTGTTTTCCGTCGTCAACACGCGAACGTTGGTAAAGCCCTGGCTGCGGATCAGCGTGGCATCAGCATCGTGCTGGGTAAAAATAAGCTTGTCGTCAGGAATAAGCTGCTGCGCCGCATCGTCCCAGTGGTCGGGATGGGTATGGGTCACGATCACCGCATCGACGTTCAGCAGGGTATCCACGGCAACCGGCAGCGCCACCAGCGGGTTACGCAGATGCGGACGTGCCGTTCCGGGAAAGCCCGGCCAGGCTTCTTTGTCCGCCAGCATAGGATCGATAAGAAATTTTTTCCCCGCATATTCAAGAATAAGCGTGGCGTTACGGATTTGCGTCAGTTTCATCGTTTCTTCCTTCTGTAGTCTTTTTCCGCGTAGCGAAAGGCTTTTAAGCAGGTACGGAAGCAGTATAGGGAGGATAAACAGCGAGGCGTGAGTAGCCCGATGGTCAATAAGCGATGAGATTGGGCCAACCTGAAAGTGAGGGTGTGCCGGGGCGTTTCGATCAGGATCGCAGCTGAATCAGCCTGCCTTTCCAGCGCACTATGCCTTTACTATCAAGCAAATACCGCGACAACTATGGCCGTTCTGAAGCAACAGCGCACAAATTACCTGGCGATCCTTTTGCAAGCGACAGGAAAATCTGCCAGGATTATCTAGTGCACTAGATAATCAACCAACAGATATTACGAGATGACCATTAACAAACAACGCCGGGAAATAGGCACCGAGCTTTCCTTTGCCCTTTACGGGGCGGCAAACAGGATGAACCGGATGCATAAACCTTTCCTCGATCCGCTGGGGCTGACCTTCCCGCAGTATCTGGTGATGCTGGAATTGTTTAACGGAACGCCCCGATCGGTAGGGGATTTGGGCGGCAGGCTGGGGATGGATACGGGCACCATTACGCCGCTCCTGAAGCGGTTGGAAGCGGCGGGGAAAGTATCCCGCCGACGCGATCCAAAAGACGAACGTCGGGTGCTGGTCACGCTGACAGAGAGCGGAGAGGCGCTGCGTGACACCCTGTGGGCCGTGACCGATCAAATCAGATCGGCCTGCAAACTGACGGAAGCAGGGCTGGTTCAGCTACGCGACACGCTCAATGACTTTGCCCATCCGGCAGCCGAATAACCCCTCAGCAATCAGGAGACATTTATGAATATCGGCATTATTGGCGCGGGAAATATCGGCGCCACACTGGCAGCCAAACTCTCTGCCTGCGGCCATAGCGTCAGGCTGGCAAATTCACGGGGGCCGGAAACCATCGCCGAGGTCGCCCGCAAGGCTGGCGCAACGGCGGTGACGCGGGAAGAGGCCGTCAAAGGCGCCGACGCCGTTATCCTGTCAACGCCCTTTACCGCTCACCAGGGTCTGGCCGAACTGTTGAAAACCGTGCCGGCCAGCGTACCGGTTATCGATACCTCTAACTACTATCCGTTTCGGGATGATGCTATTCCCGCTCTCGCGCAAGGTAAGCCGGAAAGCGTTTGGGCCAGCGAGCAGGCAGGCAGGCCGCTGATTAAAGCCTGGAATGCCGTGCTGGCGGCTACCCTGGCTGACAAGGGGATGCCTGTGGGCGTAACCGAACGGATTGCCATTCCGGTCGCTGGCGATGATGAAACAGCCAAACGCACCGCGATGGCGCTGGTCAGCGATACCGGGTTTGATGCCGTGGATGCCGGTAGCCTCGCGGAGTCCTGGCGTCAGCAGCCCGGTACGCCAGCCTACTGTACAGAACTTAGCGCAGCGGCGCTGAAGAAGGCGCTGCTGGCGGCAGATAAAGAACGTGCCCCCGTAAACCGCGAGGCGCTGCTGAAAGAGTTTATGTCTGCCAGCGAACCGCTGACCCACGAGCATATCGTTGCCCGCAACCGGGCAGTGACGGCATAACGCCGTTTGCACAATGACAATAATCACGGCGTTCGGGCTGTAGATATCGCCAAAGACACGCCGTATTGGAGAACGCTGCCCCGAGCGGCAGCCAATAAGACAGGAGAGAACCATGAACCCTTCATCCCCTTTGAAAATCGGTATTCTCGGTACAGGTCATATAGGCAAAACCCTGGTCCGTAAGCTGGCCGCCGCCGGGCACCAGGTGAAGGTCGCCAACTCGCGCGGGCCGGAAACCATCGAGGCAGAAACGCTTGCCACGGGCGCCCAGGCGGTAAGAACAGAAGAGGCCGTTAACGATATTGACGTCCTGATCCTTTCTATTCCGCTCGTCCGCATTCCGGACGTGGCGCCGCTTATTCGCGCGCTGCCTTCCGGCGTTGTGGTGGCGGATACCTCCAATTATTATCCGCACCGGGATCTGAAAATCGACGCTATCGAAAATGGCCAGCCAGAAAGCCTGTGGGTGTCAGAGCAGATCGGTCGACCCGTGATCAAAGCCTGGAACGCCATCGGCTCGGGATCTTTTGCCGAAAAGGGCATGCCGCAAGGCGCGGCGGATCGCATTGCGATACCGGTTGCCGGCGATGATGAGGCGAGTCGGCAGCTGATTATGCGTCTGGTGAATGATACCGGCTTCGATGCTTTTGACGCCGGCAGCCTGGCGGATTCCTGGCGTCAGCAGCCTGGCTCGCCGGTTTACTGCACGGATTTGCACTATGATGAGATCCCGGCGGCGTTGGCCGAGGCCGATATCTCTCGTCTGCCGAAAAGAAGAGATCTTGCCGTTGCTGTTTTCCAGGAGCGGGCTGGCGACTCGGTTACCAATCCGAACGCGGACTTTGGCGTCCAGGTATCGCGGATAATCTTCAGGTAAGCGAACCACAAATCTTAAAGTCCTGGCAGCGTGGCGTCTTTTCAGAGGATGTCGGGCGAGGATAAAAGAGTGGCCGTGGGGCGCGGGTACAAAGTGAACAGGCTTTGTGCGCGCGCCCCGGACGATACCGTTACTTATGCAGTAAAAAAATCGTCGCCAGCCCTAAGAAAATGAAAAAGCCGCCGGTATCGGTCAGCGCAGTGATCAGAACGCTGGAGCCGACTGCCGGATCGCGTTTTAGTTTGGTCATAATCAGCGGAATAAGGACGCCCATCAGCGCCGCCAGCAGCAGATTCAGCACCATCGCCAGCATCATGACGCCGCCCAGCGCCGGATTGCCGTACATCGCCCAGGTGACGCCGCCCATAATACCGCCCCAGCAAAGACCGTTAATCAATGCCACGCCCAGTTCGCGCGCGATCAAAAACGAAAAGTTACCCGGTTCGACCTGATGTAGCGCCAGCGCGCGCACGATCATGGTAATGGTCTGATTGCCGGTATTGCCGCCGATCCCGGCTACAATCGGCATCAGCGTCGCCAGCGCCACCAGCTGGGAAATCGTATCCTCAAACAGGCCGATCACGCGTGAGGCGACAAAGGCTGTACAGAGGTTAACCGCCAGCCATGTCCAGCGAGTGCGTACCGCTTTCCTGACCGGGGCAAAAACGTCCTCGTCAGGGTTTACGCCGCCCATCTTACGAATATTGCTGTCGTTCGCCTCGTTAACCAGGTCGATAACGTCTTCGATGGTGACGCGCCCCATCAGCTTGCCTTTGGCATCGATAACGGCGGCAGAGATCAGATCGTAACGCTCAAACGCGCCCGCCGCGTCTTCAGCCTTGTCATCCAGCCGAAAGGTCACCGGCCTGTCGTTCATCACCTCGAAAACCCGCTTGCCGGGCTTGTTCAGCAGAATATCCATCAGCGTCAGCTCGCCCAGCAGCATATTGTTTTCGTCGGTAATAAAAAGCTTATCGGTGCCTTCCGGCATCACTTTCTTCCGTCGCAGATAGCGCTGTACGGTTGCAAGTTTGATGTCGGCCGGTACGGTAACCAGCTTAAAATCCATGATGCGCCCGACGCGGTCGCGGTCGAAATCCATCACTTCCAGCACGCGTGAACGCTGCGCCGGATCGAGCGAGGTCAGCAGCCGGCCCGTTAAATCACGCGATAAATACTTGGCGAGATAAACCTGTTCATCAATATCCAGCGGTTCGATCGCCTGGAGCAGATCGCGATCGCTCATCTCCTCGATCAGGCTTTCCCAGACGTTTTCAGACGCTTCGACCAGCACTTCGCCGCGTCGGTTGGTACCGACCAGCTGCCAGAGCGCCTGGCGTTCCTCTTCCGGCAGCGCTTCCAGCAGGTCGGCGATATCCGCAGCGTGCAGCAGCGGCAGGTAGTCTCTCAGCTCCTGCACCTGCTCCTGATGCGCTGCAGCTTCGGCTTCGCTTTGTTTCAGCGGTTTGCGGAGCAGCGTATCCACGAGGTCGTTGTCGTTGAGCAGAAGATTAAGTATACGGTTACGGATTTCAGCAAGCTGCTGAGCATGTGACTGAGCTACAGACATAAAAATTCCCTTGTGTCTGGCAAAAGCGGACAAAGAAGTAAGTATTGCTTAATTTGGGCGGATGAACGGAATAAGTTGCACTTTTTCAGGCGGCCTGGCCGCTATTTAGCGCCGGGGGCAGAGACCGTCGTTTCCTGCTGTTTTTGTTTGTGGTGTTCAATAGCCCCGGGCAGCACATAAAGCAGGCGTGCTGCCAGGATAATAAAGCTGACCAGCAAAACGATCCGGGTCATACGGCTTGTTTTACGCTGTTTTCTGAATGGCATGGCGCGGTTCACGCAAGTTTCCTGAAGTTAGCCCGTAGGCAATTGCACAATTTAGACACAGCGCGGCCGCTAGGTCAATGCCGATCGCCCGAAGGAGAGGGCTTTGTTCAGACGCGCGGCGCGGCGGGTTTACCTCTCAGCTTCCCTGACGGCAGCGAGATTCTGGCAGAGAAAAGCACTGAAAATGATGAAGATCAATTTTAGCCGGAGGAATATGCATAGTATTGCGGATACGCCAGCGCCGGTCTGCTCCGGCCTATCCTGTTCGGGCGTGATCGCCCTGTTATCCAGCGAGTATCATGATCATCACGGCCCGCCTTAACCGCTTCCGTCAAAGCCCTTGGGGGCTAGCCCTTATTCTGCCGGCTATTCTGATGCCGCTCACCACGCAGCTTTCGGTGCGCCTTTGGATGCTGGATGGCTACGTTTATCTGATCTATCTGCCGCTGGCTATGATTATAGCGATGCTGCTGGTGTATGACTGGAAGGCTTTTCCGGGGATAGCAACAGGGCTGAGCCTCTACTATTTTAACCGCTACGCGCCCGGGCCTGCGGCGGCGATCGCCGCCACCTGGCTGTTGGTGCTGTTAAGCGGCTGGAGCGGCTACCGGCTTCAGGTGAAACGGCGCTGGGGCGTCAGCTATGGCGAGCTGCGCCTGATGCCCAACAGGCTGTTCTGGCTGGCTTTTTTTATTCCCTCGCTGTTTGTTTTTATGATGCAGGGGCTGGCGACGGCAGGCCTTGTGCCGCTAAAAGGCTCGATTTTCCCCTGGGAACCGTTTTCGCTGCATACGCTGCTGAATTTTCAGTCCGTGCTGCTGGCTTGCGTCACTATGGTGCCGGTCTGCTATCTGGTCGTCCGCAGCCTGCGCAGTCCGGGCTATCTGCGGCTGACGATCTTTCGCCTTCGCCAGCAGTTTTCACCCGAGGTCAGCAAAACGGAAGGCGTGGTATGGACGCTGCTGTTGGCGTTTCTGTTGACCATGCTGCTTCAGGTCGCGCCTGGCCGGCAGAATCTGTTGGCCACCGAATACGGTTTGCCCCTGATGCTGCCTTTAATGCTCTGGGCAGCGATGCGTTTCGGCTATCTTTTTACCGGCCTGCTCTGGGCGCTGCTGCTGATGGTGCTTTATCAGCTGCGCGATCGTTTTCTTCATCCGGATACCGGGCCTTATCAGCTGGCGGTTATTTCAGCCAACCTGCTGGTGTTCAGCCTTAGCCTGCTGCTGATGGCGGCTATCACCACGCGCCAGCGCCGCACGCTGGCCAGAACCAAAGCGGCGGCGTTAAACGATCCCGTCATGAATCTGCCTAATCTGCGCGCGCTAAGCCTGGCGCTGGCAAACAGCCCCGGCTCCACGCTCTGCTTTCTGACTATCCCCGATCTGGATCGCCTGAGCCGCATCTATGGACTGCGCCTGCGTATTCATTATAAAAGCAGCCTGGCCGCCCATTTGAAGCCTGAACTTCAGCCGGAGGAAGACGTTTATCAGCTCCCCGGCTTCGATTTAGTGATGCGGCTGGAAGGGAGCGGGCAGCTGGCGCGGATTGAAAAGATCACGGCCCGGCTGAAAGATTACTGCCTGAGCTGGGACGGCCTGCCGGTGCATCCCGGTATCGGCGTCAGCTATTGCAGCGTCCTGCCGCCGGTCAATCATCTTTATGAGCTGCTCGGCGAGCTGAGCGGCATGGCGGAGCTCTCGCTGACCAGCGGCATAACGGAGAACCTGCAGCAGAAAATGACGCAGCCGGTGCAGTACCGCATCAGCAAAAAAATCGCGCTGCTGAATACCATCCAGCAGGCGCTAAAATCCAACGGTTTCCAGCTGATTGCGCAGAGAATTTGCGGCGTGCGCGGCGACGACTATCACGCGGTCTGGCTTGCTTTGGAAAACGACCATCGCGAACCGGTACCGGCAACAGAGTTTTATGCGGTCATCAACGAGTTCGGCTTAACCTGGGAGCTGGACTGCTGGCGGCTGCGCCAGATCCTCTGTTTTATCAACCAGCATCGGACAAGGCTGCCCGGCATCCGCATTGCGACGGAGCTTTTCACCCTTAGCCTGTGCAGGCCGGGGCTGGCGAAAGAGATACAGGCGATGTTGCAGGACTACTGCGTTGAGCCGTGGCAGCTGATCTTTTACGTGGAAGAGTCGCCGATGCTGACGCCGCACGGCGGTGGCTATCGGGCCATCGACCAGCTGCGCTATCTGGGTTGCCGCGTCGCTATCAGCAACTTTGGGCACGGCTACAGCAGCTACGCGCTGTTAAAGCAGATCGAAGCGGATATGCTGCGGCTTAACGGCGAGTTTGTCCGCAATATGTTTAATAACAGCCTGGATTATCAAATCATTGAATCAACCTGCATTATGGCCCGGCTGAAAAAAATGCAGATTGTGGCGGCGGACGTGGAAACGCAGGAGGCAGACACTCTGCTGCGCAAGCTGGGCGTGGATTACCTTCAGGGCGCGCTGTACGGCGAAGCAAAGCCGCTGTATTCGCTGGCGGAGAAGGCCGAGGCGCCTCCGCAGAGGCTGCCCGACTAGCCGCTACTCTTTCACCCGCTCTTTTTGCGCCAGCAGCGTGGCGAAACGCAGCGAAATGCGGTTGCCGTGCTCGTCCGTGCGGTGCAGCTGGCCGACATGCTCGTTATATTTCACGATCCGCCATTTGCGATAGTACTCGCTCAGCTCGCCGGATTTAAACGTGAAGGGGAACAGCGAACACGGATAGTCCTCCGTGTCCATCGCCGAGACAATCAGGTTATAGCCGCCCCGTACCGTGCTGGCCTGCATATCGGCAATCAGCTGCGGGATGGCTTCCGGCTGTAAAAACATCATCACCACGGTAGAGAGCACCAGCTCGTAAGCGCCGTTAAACCTCACGTTATTAAGATCTTTAACCGCCGTGTGAATGCCGCTCAGCTGCTCTTCCGCAATAATTTGCTCAAGACGCGCCGGATTGCGATCCCAGGCGGTTACCTCAAATCCCTTCAGATGGAGATAAAGCGAATTCCGCCCGCTGCCGCAGCCCAGATCGAGCGCCCGACCGCCGGGCGCTATCTGACTAACGGCCGCCACCACTTCAGAGTGCGGGGCGGTAAGCTGATACTTTTCGGTGTAGTAATGGTCGGGCTTCTGGTTCATTCATCGGACTCTTTGATCGTCAGCTGCCAGCCGGTCACCTCTTTCCAGTAGCTCTGTTCGCGTTCCAGATCGAGCTGAACCAGATTGTTCTGGCTAAAGTAATCGCGGGGGAAGGTCAGCGTCCAGTGGCCGTCGTCCGTCTCCAGCAGCAGCGAATCGGGCGTCGAAGTCGCCTGGCGCTGATTGTTCAGCAGCGTGCCCAGCCGCAGCAGAAACACCAGCGGCAGAAACTGCTTTTTCTTGTACAGCGTCAGGCGCGGCAGCTCGTCCACCTTCACCGCTTTGCGATGCCAGCGTACCAGCGTCGCCAGCAGCGTTTGCTGATCCTGATTAAAGCCCGGCATATTGGTGTTTTGCAGGATATAGGACGAATGGCGATGCAGGCCGCTATGGTTGATGGTCAGCCCCACCTCATGCAGCATCGCCGCCCATTTCAGCAGCGCGGCCAGCTGCGGATTCGCCTGCTTAGGATTTTGATCCCGCCACTGGACGTAGAGCTGTTCGGTGGTGTCCAGCACGCGCCGGGCCTGGTCGCTGTCGATGGCGTAGTGGTTCGCCATGCTCTGCGCGGTACGGCTGCGAATATCCTGATGGCGGAAGCGGCCCTCCATCTCATAAAGCACGCCTTCGCGCAGCGCGCCGTCGGAAAGCCGAAGCTCGCGGATAGCCAGCGCGTCAAAGACGCCGCAGAGAATAGCCAGGCCCGGCACAAACACCACCTTACGCTCGTCGGAAAGGCCCGGCAGGCTCAGGCTGTCGAAAGACTTATGCTTAATCACCTCGTCATAAAGACTCTCCAGCCGCTCTGGCGTAATCAGCTTGTCTTTCTCGCCCATCGCCTGGAGCACTTCCACCGTGGCTTTGATGGTGCCGGACGCGCCCAGCGCGTACTGCCAGCCGTGCAGGCGATACTGCCAGGAGAGCGTTTCCAGCTTTTGCGTGGCGGCCAGCCGCGCGCGGCGGAAATTCTCTTTGCTGATGGCGCCGCCGGGGAAATAGAGATTGGCGAAGCTGACGCAGCCCATGCGGCGGCTTTCCACCAGTTTAGGTTCGAAATCTTCACCGATCACCAGTTCGGTCGAGCCGCCGCCGATATCGATCACCAGCTTGCGGCCTTTTTCAGGCTGGGTGTGCTCCACGCCCATAAAAATCAGGCGCGCCTCTTCCTGCCCGGAAATAACTTCAATCGGGTAGGGGATGACGTCCGCCGCGCGCCGTAAAAAGTCTTCCGCATTCACCGCCTGGCGCAGCGTGTGGGTGCCGACGATGGTAACGTTGGCCGCGCTGAAGCCCTGCAAACGCTCGGCGAACAGCGCCAGACAGCTCAGGCCGCGTTCAATCGCCTCTTCGGCCAGCACGTTGTTGTGATCCAGACCGTCGGCCAGATGCACCCGCTGTTTCAACCTGCCGAGCACCTGCATGGCGCCGTCCACCACGCGGGCAATCACCATATGAAAACTGTTTGAGCCCAAGTCGATGGCGGCGAATTCCTGGGGTTTGGGCGTACTTTTCTGGGATATTGGCATAGTGGTTAGTCAGGTTGTTCCAGAGATTTAATGTAATCGTAAATAGCCAGCTGCGCGCGCACCTTACGGCGGTTGCCGCGCGGAACGTAACGGTTGCTAAGCTCTTTGTCTACGAAGCGCGCCTTAAGCGTATCACTGAAGAGGATGCCAATAATATCCAGCACCCGCTGTTTCAGAATAGGGTCAAGGATGCAGCAGGCCACTTCAATACGGTAATCGATATTGCGTGTCATCCAGTCGGCGGAGGAGAGGAACACTTTTTTGTCGCCGCCGTTATCGAAAATATAGACGCGATCGTGCTCCAGATAGCGATCGACAATGCTGATCACGCGGATATTATCGCTGATGCCTTCCAGATTGGGGATCAGCGAGCACATGCCGCGCACCAGCAGGTTAACCTTCACGCCGACGCTGGAGGCGGTGTAAAGCCGATCCACCAGGCCTTTATCGACCAGATTGTTGATCTTCAGCGTGATGCCGGCCTGAATGCCTTTCTGCGCGTTGGCTATTTCGTTATCAATCAGCTGATAGAGCATCTGACGCGAGTTCTGCGGCGACACCATCAGGTGCTCGAAACTCACCGGACGATAGGGGTTTTCGATAAAGTTAAAGACGCGTCTGACCTCGTTGGTGATGCGGGCATCTGCGGTCAGTAAGGAGTAGTCGGTGTAAATCCGCGCCGTTTTTTCGTTGAAATTGCCGGTGCCGATATGGGCGTAGCGGACGATCTCGCCGTTTTCACGACGGGAAATTAAAAACAGCTTGGCGTGAATTTTCAGGCCCGGCGCGGAGAAAATCACGTGCACGCCCGCTTCCGTCAGGCGTTTCGCCCAGTGAATATTCGCCTCTTCGTCGAAACGCGCCTGTAGCTCCACCACCACGGTGACTTTTTTACCGTTATAGGCCGCGTGGATCATCGCATCGATAATGCGTGAATTCTTCGCCACGCGGTAAATGTTGATCTTTATCGCCAGCACGGCAGGGTCGAAAGAAGCCTGGCGCAGCAGCTCCAGCACGTGCTCAAAGGTGTGATAAGGATAGTAAAGCAGCACGTCGCGATTGCGGATGGCGTCAAAGCCGTTGCGGAAGCGGTCAAACCAGATGTGGCGCAGCTGCGGCAGCGGTTTGTTGACCAGATTGGCCTTGCCGACGTTCGGGAAGCCGATAAAGTCTTTAAAGTTATGGTAGCGGCCGCCGGGCACGATGGAGTCATAGTTGCTGATGTTCAGCTTCTTGCTGAGCATCTCCACCATCGCGTCGGGCATATCGCGCTGATAGACAAAGCGCACCGGCTCGGCGGTCAGGCGCTGCTTCAGGCTGGAAGACATCAGCTCCAGCAGGCTGGACTCCATTTCGGTGACCAGGTCATATTCCGCATCGCGGGTCATCTTCATCGAATAGGCGTTCAGCGCATCGTAATCAAAAAAGCCGCGGAAGATATCGCCCAGACAGTAGCGCAGAATGTTATCCAGCAGGATCATCGGTTTGCGGCGGCGCGGTGTTTCCGGCGGCAGGTTGACAAAGCGCGGCACCTTATCAGACGGGATCTCCAGCAGCGCATAGTCAATCTTTTCGCCGCGAATAATCTCTACCGCCAGATAGGTGTAGTCGTCTTTCAGAAACTCAATCAGATCGGTGTCGGGATAAACCAGGATCGGCGTAATGTGCTGCCGCAGCTCGTGTTTAAAATAGTGCCGCAGCCAGCTTTGCTGATTGGGAGAGAGCTGACGTTCGTTGATCAGAAAAATTTGGTTGCGCGCCATTTCCAGCAGCAGATCGTTATACAACCCGTCAAATTCCTGATCGGCTTTCAGCACGCGCGCCTGGATTTTTTTCAGCAGATGGCGCGGCGTGTCGGGCGAACCCTGTTCTTCCCCAATCAAAATGCGGCGTTTCAGATCGGCGAAGCGGACTTTATAAAACTCTTCCAGATTATTGGAGTAGATGCCCAAAAACCGCATCCGTTCAATCAGGGGATTGGATTTGTCCGCCGCTTCCTGTAAAACGCGCTCATTAAAGGATAACCAGCTTAGTTCTTTCTCTATATAAAGCTTTTCCTGACCCATTTTTACTCCGTTCCACAGATCCTGTAAAAAACCAGGCATTGTCTCGGGGCATTATGACGAGAGTATGACAGCCCTGTCTATGGCGAATCCCGATTGTCTTATTAGCCACATACGGGCAACATAAGGCGCTTAAGCGCATTTTATAGCGAAGACTGGCATGAACCCAATTCCCATTCCTGCACATTATAACGATCGGCGGCGGCAGTTTATCGATCGGCTGACCCGACGCGTGGTGATGGCCTGCGGACTGGCGATTTTGCTGGTGATGCTGCTGCTGTTCGTCTGGCTGATCTGGGTGGTGGTGCCGCTTTTTTCGTCGCCGACGCTCAGCAGCGTTAGCCGCATTGCGCTGGATCAGGACCAGCCGGCCGTAGCAATGGGCATGGACGCGCAGCAGCAGTGGGGATGGCGTATTGACGCGCAGGGCAGGGCGGAATTCCTTTCGCTGATGAATCAGTCGAAAGTGCCTGCGCTATGGCTGGCGCAGGGCCGCGTCGCCGTTGCGACGGATAACGACAGCGTCCTGCTGAAAAGCGCCGCCGGCCTGACGCTGGTGCAGCCCGACTTCAGCGAAGCGGAGCCGCGCTGGAAGTTTCCGCTGGGCGACCAGCCGCTGGGCGGCAATCCCGACGCGAAGGTTATTGCGCTGGCGCAGACGGCGGAAAACCGCTGGCTGGTGGCCGAGGCCAGCGCCACGCAGATCACGCTTTACCGCTTTCAGCCGCTACAGGCGACGGCAAGCTTCAGCGTCAGCGTGCCGGACGTCAGCCAGCTGATGATTTCGCCCGATGGACGGCTGCTGTACGGCCTTGCCAAAAACAGCCTGCGCGTCTGGCGCATCACCGACGGCGGTCTGACGCTGCGCGAATCCCACACCTTACTGCAACAGCCGGAACGGCTGGCCCAGCTCAGCGGGGGCAGCACGCTGCTGATGGCTGACCACGACAGCATCACACAGTGGTTTGATATCGCCAGCGCGACCGGCCCGCATCTGAACGCTATCCGTGCTTTCCATCACGCCAGCAACCAGCCTCTGCTGTTAAGCGAGGCGCATCGCCGCGTGTTCGCTACCTTAAACCCGGCGGGCGAATTTAAGCTGTTCGCCAGCAAGCAGGAAGGCGTGGTGCTGCGCAGCCAGCTCGATCCCGGCGTGCTGAACGCGGCCTTTGCGCCGCGCGGCGACGGGCTGCTGGTGGAGCGACAGGGCAGCTGGCAGCATTATCACCTCAGCAACCCCTGGCCGGATATCAGCTGGCGCAACCTGTGGCAAAAAGTCTGGTATGAGCACTATCCGCAGGCGGACTACGTCTGGCAGTCCACGTCGGCCAACGACGATTACCAGGGCAAGTTCAGCCTGGTGCCAATGGTGGTCGGCACGCTGAAGGCGGCGGGACTGGCGATGCTGTTCGCCACGCCGCTGGCGCTGGCCGCCGCTATGTATACGGCCTGGTTTATGGCGCCCGCGCTGCGTCGCTGGGTAAAACCGGCGATAGAAATGATGGGCGCGCTGCCCAGCGTGGTGATCGGGCTGATTGCCGGGCTGTGGCTGGCGCCGCAGCTGGCGGATCGCCTGGCGGGCGTGCTGCTGTGGCCGCTGGCGCTGGCCGCCGCGCTGCTGCTGTGCAGCCACGTTTCACAACGGCTGCCGGAAAAATGGCGCAGGCGGCTGTGCGGCGAAGGGCGTGAAATCTGGATTTTACTGCCGGTGCTGCTGCTGGTGACGCTGGGCTGCCTCTGGCTGCTGCCGATGCTGGAACATCGCGTGCTGGGCGTCAGCCTGGCCGACAGCCTGTGCGGCGGCTATCAGCAGCGTAACCTGCTGATCGCCAGCGTGGCGATGGGCTTTGCGCTGGTGCCGCTGATCTTCACCCTGGCCGAGGACGCCATTTTCAGCGTGCCGCCGTCGCTGGGGCAGGGATCGCTGGCGCTGGGCGCGACGCAGTGGCAAACCTTAACGCGCGTCGTGCTGCCGGGCGCGTCCGCCGGTATTTTTGCGGCGCTGATGATCGGCTTTGGCCGGGCGATAGGAGAAACCATGATCGTGCTGATGGCAACGGGCAACACGCCGGTGACGGAAGGCGGATTGTTACAGGGCGTACGCACGCTCTCCGCTAACGTGGCGATAGAAATGCCGGAAGCCGCTGCAGGCAGCGGCCATTATCGGGTGCTGTTTCTGAGCGCGCTGGTGCTGCTGGTCTTTACGCTGGTGGTCAACACCCTGGCGGAGCTGGTGCGTCAGCGGTTGCGTCAGCGCTTCAGCCAGCAGGAAATGCAGGGATGAGCGCCGTTAGCCGCAATCATCGCTGGCGATGGCTGACCGGCGGCGCGGTGGCGCTGAGCCTGTTGGCGTTTCTGTTGCTGATCGCGCTGCTCGGCTGGTCGGCCATGCGCTACTTCTGGCCGCAGCCGGTGACGCTGTTTACGGTGGATCATGCGCCGCAGACGCTGGGTGAAATCGCCAGCTCTCAGGGCGTCCCGCGCGAGCGTCTCGAGGCCAGCGGCGCGCCGCTGCCGGATAATCTGCCGGAACACGTGACGCGTTACCTGATTAAAACCGGCAACCGCGACTTCAGCGACAGTGATTTTCACAGCCTGCTCAGCAGCGATATTATCGCGACGGAGCGGCCAGGCAACGTTATCGCCCTGCAACGTCGCGTCGGCGGTATGGCCTACGGCTGGTTTGACGGCCTGCGCGAAAACGGAAGGCCGCTGGTGGCTGCCGATATGATGCGCGTGCTACAGCAGCGGATTAAAGAGACGCGGCAGCGCCAGCGGCAGGCAGAAAAAATTCGCCATGTGGCGCTGGCGCGGCTGAACAGCGAAATGGAGCAGCTGGATCGTAAACGGCAGCGCCTGGAGCAGGAGCAGCGCTATACGCCGCAGGCGCAGAGCATCTGGCAGGCGGACAGCGCCGAGCTTCAGCGGCAGTTTCGCCAGCAGGCGCAGGCGCTGACCGGACTGAGCCAGGAGAACGAAGGCACCGTGCTGGTGCTGCGCGACGTCACGGGATCGCAGCATCTTATTCCGCTGACGCAGATCCTGGCGGCCTGGTATCCCAACGCCATGAGCTACGGCGAAAAGTGGCGCCATTTTGGCTCGCAGCTGTGGCATTTTGTCAGCGGCGCTTCCGGCGGCAGCCTGGGCGAAGATGGCGTATTTCCGGCTATTTTCGGCACGATTTTAATGGTGCTGCTGATGTCCGTGGTGGTGATGCCGCTTGGCGTGGTGGCGGCGATCTGGCTGCATGAGTATGCCGGCAACGGTTTTCTTACGCGTCTTGTGCGCATCGCGGTAGTCAATCTGGCTGGCGTGCCCTCCATCGTTTACGGCGTGTTCGGCCTGGGCTTTTTTGTCTGGCTGGTCGGCGGCAGCCTGGATCGGCTTTTTTTCGCGCACGCGTTACCGGATCCCACTTTCGGCACGCCGGGCCTGCTCTGGGCGTCGCTGACGCTGGCGCTGCTGACGCTGCCGGTGGTGATTGTCGCCACGGAAGAGGGACTGTCGCGCATTCCGCAGACGCTGCGGCAAGGATCGCTGGCGCTGGGCGCAACCCAGGCGGAAACGCTGTGGCATGTGGTTTTGCCGCTGTCGATCCCGGCGATGCTGACCGGGCTGATCCTGGCGGTGGCGCGAGCGGCAGGCGAAACCGCGCCGCTGATGCTGGTTGGCGTGGTGAAAATGGTGCCGGAGCTGCCGGTGGATGCGGTTTTCCCCTATCTGCATCTTGACCGCAAATTTATGCATCTTGGCTTCCAAATCTACGATCTGGCGTTTCAGAATCCCCACGCGCAGGCGGACAGGCCGCTGGTTTTCGCCACGGCGCTGCTGCTGGTGCTGATTATTCTGGCGCTGAACCTGCTGGCGATGGCGCTGCGCCACCGGCTGCGCGAACGCTACCGCGCGCTGATTAATTAATGGAGAAGAGCGTAATGCCAAACGAGCAGGACACCGCGCTGGAGGTGGAGAACCTTTCGCTGTGGTATGGCGAGAAACAGGCGCTGAAGGCAATCGATCTGCGCGTGCCCAAAAACCGCATTACCGCGCTGATTGGCCCGTCGGGCTGCGGTAAATCGACGCTGCTGCGCTGCTTTAACCGCATGAACGATCTGATTGACGGCTGTCGGGTTACGGGCGATATCCGCCTGCAGCAGCAGTCGATTCTGGGCGGCAATGAGGATCTCGCGGCGCTGCGCAGAAGGGTCGGCATGGTTTTTCAGCGGCCAAACCCGTTCCCCAAAACCATCTATGAAAACGTGGTGTACGGGCTGCGTCTTCAGGGCGTACGCGACAGGCGCGTGCTGGACGAGGCGGTGGAAAGCGCGCTGCGCGCGGCGGCGCTCTGGTCAGAGGTAAAAAACAACCTCTGGCAGAATGCCTTAACGCTCTCCAGCGGCCAGCAGCAGCGGCTGGTGATCGCCAGAGCCATCGCCATCGAACCGGAAATTTTGCTGCTGGACGAGCCGACCTCGGCGCTCGATCCGATCTCCACGCTGGTGATTGAAGAACTGATGAGCACGCTGAAACAGCATTTCACGCTGGTGCTGGTCACGCATAATATGCAGCAGGCCGCGCGCGTATCCGACTATACCGCGTTTATGCATCACGGCAGCGTGGTGGAGTTTGACGAAACGGACAGGATTTTTACCGCGCCGCGCCAGCGACGCACAGAGGATTATATTACGGGACGCTATGGCTGAATAAAAAAGGGAAACGCCGGTTTCCCTTTTAGCCCCAGGCGTAGCCTTCCGGCGGCAGTTGCTCGCCGTCCAGCCAGGCCGCGCCGTCCTGCATTTTCAGGCGGCCATCCGCAAACCAGCCGACCACCAGCGGATAAATAGCGTGCTCCTGATGCTGCACGCGCGCCGCGACCTCATCGATCGTATCTCCGGAAAAAACCGGTACTTTGGCCTGAAGGATCACCGGGCCACCGTCCAGCTCTTCGGTAACGAAATGCACCGAGGTGCCGTGCTCTTCGTCGCCGTTTTCAATCGCCTGGCGATGCGTGTGCAGGCCAGGATATTTCGGCAGCAGGGAAGGGTGGATATTCAGCATCCTGCCCGCGTAGCGCGCCACGAAATCCGCACTCAGAATACGCATATAGCCTGCCAGGATCACCAGGTCGGGCGCGTAGGCGTCAATTTCCAGCATCAGCTGGCGATCGAAGGCGTCGCGATCGGCAAACTGCGCGGCCGCCAGCGCATGAGCGGGCACGCCCGCCTCGCGCGCGCGCGTCAGGCCGTAAGCGTCGGCTTTGTTGCTGAACACGGCAGCAACGCTGCCGTGGATCCGTCCCTGCCGGCAGGCGTCCAGAATGGCCTGGAGATTGCTCCCCTGGCCGGAAACCAGCACGACGAGCCGCTTCATGCGTTAATCACCACGCGCTCTTCGGCACCGGAGGCTTTAATCACGCCAATCTTCCAGGCTTTTTCGCCGGCGGCGGTCATCAGCTCTACCGCTTTATCCGCTTCGCTGGCGTCCAGCGCAATCACCATGCCGACGCCGCAGTTAAAGGTGCGATACATTTCAAAGCGGCTGACGTTGCCCGCTTCCTGCATCCAGCCGAACACGGCAGGCCACTGCCAGCTTGACTCCGACAGCACCGCCTGGGTGTTGTCCGGCAGCACGCGCGGGATGTTTTCCCAGAAGCCGCCGCCGGTCAGGTGGGCGATAGCGTGGACGTCAACCTGCTCAATCAGGCTGAGAATATTTTTAACGTAAATGCGGGTTGGCTCCAGCAGATGATCCGCCAGCGGCTTGCCTTCAAGCAGGGTGGTTTCCGGGTCGGTATTGCTGAACGCCAGAATTTTGCGCACCAGCGAATAGCCGTTGGAGTGCGGGCCGCTTGAACCCAGCGCAATCAGCACGTCGCCGTCTTTGACTTTGCTGCCGTCGATAATTTCCGACTTTTCCACCACGCCAACGCAGAAGCCCGCCACGTCGTAATCTTCGCCGTGATACATGCCGGGCATTTCAGCCGTTTCGCCGCCGACCAGCGCGCAGCCGGACTGTAAGCAGCCTTCTGCAATACCGGTAATCACGCTGGCGGCCGTCTCCACATCCAGCTTACCGGTGGCGTAGTAATCAAGGAAGAACAGCGGCTCGGCGCCCTGGACCACCAAATCGTTCACGCACATCGCAACCAGGTCGATACCGATGGCATCGTGGCGCTTCAGGTCCATGGCCAGACGCAGCTTGGTGCCGACGCCGTCAGTGCCGGAAACCAGAACCGGTTCACGGTATTTTTGCGGCAGCGCACAAAGCGCACCGAAACCGCCCAGTCCGCCCATCACTTCCGGGCGACGAGTCTTTTTCACTACGCCTTTGATACGGTCGACTAAAGCATTGCCAGCATCGATATCTACACCGGCGTCTTTATAGCTGAGAGAGGTTTTGTCGGTCACTGCGAAATCCCCACGCGGTTTGCGGTTGGTGGTTGGTAATAAAGCGCGGCAATTCTAACAGCGCAGGCAAACGTTTGCGAGCCTCATCTTCGCCACCATTGCGCCGCGCTCACTTTGCGCTAATCCTTAAGGGGATGGCAGGGATCCGGCAGAAGTCGGATTAAGTAATAGGTACTGGCTGCTAAATGGCGCTATAATCTCGCGATTTTTTTTTGCAGCCATACACTCCGGGAGTAAAACAATGAAGATCGTGGAAGTCAAACACCCGCTGGTCAAACATAAACTGGGTCTGATGCGTGAACAGGACGTCAGCACCAAACGTTTTCGTGAACTCGCCTCGGAGGTGGGAAGTCTGCTGACTTATGAAGCCACATCGGATTTAGAAACGGAAAAGGTCACTATCGAAGGCTGGAACGGCCCGGTGGAAATCGACCAGATCAAAGGCAAAAAAATTACCGTTGTGCCTATCCTGCGTGCCGGCCTGGGCATGATGGAAGGCGTGCTGGAGCACGTGCCCAGCGCGCGCATCAGCGTCGTGGGCGTGTATCGCGACGAAGAGACGCTGGAGCCGGTGCCTTATTTTCAAAAGCTGGTTTCCAATATCGAAGAGCGCATGGCGCTGGTGGTTGACCCTATGCTGGCGACCGGCGGCTCGATGATCGCCACTATCGACCTGCTGAAGAAAGCGGGCTGCAGCAGTATTAAAGTGCTGGTGCTGGTTGCCGCGCCGGAAGGCATCGCGGCGCTGGAAAAAGCGCATCCGGACGTGGAGCTGTATACCGCCTCCGTCGATCAGGGACTGAACGAAAAAGGATATATCATTCCGGGCCTTGGCGACGCGGGCGACAAGATCTTCGGTACGAAATGATAAAGCCGCAGGCCTTTTATCCGCCCGTCCGGGGCCGGACAGCGTCCGGCATCGCCGCGCGTTGCCCAACGGCCGCGCCGGGCATCGGCCTGCAACCCGCGTTTTATCATGACTGCCAGCGATCAAGCCGACCAGAGAGTCGGTTTTTTATTGTGAAAAATAAGGGGTAACTCACCATGACGCGTCGCGCTATCGGCGTAAGCGAGCGGCCACCGCTGCTGCAAACCATCCCACTCAGCTTCCAGCATCTGTTCGCCATGTTTGGCGCGACGGTGCTGGTGCCTATCCTGTTTCATATCAATCCGGCCACCGTGCTGCTGTTTAACGGCATCGGCACGCTGCTGTACCTTTTTATCTGTAAAGGGAAAATCCCGGCCTATCTGGGCTCCAGCTTTGCCTTTATTTCGCCGGTGCTGCTGCTGCTGCCGCTGGGCTACGAGGTGGCGCTGGGCGGCTTTATCCTTTGCGGCGTGCTGTTCTGCCTGGTGGCGCTAATTGTAAAAAAAGCCGGAACGGGCTGGCTGGACGTGATGTTTCCACCGGCTGCGATGGGCGCTATCGTGGCGGTCATCGGGCTGGAGCTGGCCAGCGTGGCGGCGAATATGGCCGGTTTGCTGCCGGCTAACGGCGCGGCGGTCGACGGCAAAACCATTCTGATTTCCATGGTGACGCTGGCGGTGACCGTTTTCGGCTCGGTGCTGTTCCGCGGCTTTCTGGCGATTATCCCTATCCTGATCGGCGTGCTGGTCGGCTATGCGCTTTCCTGGTTTATGGGCATCGTAAACTGGTCATCGGTTGAAGCGGCACCGTGGTTTGCGCTGCCGACCTTCTACACGCCGCGCTTCGAGTGGGCGGCAATGCTGACCATTCTGCCTGCGGCGCTGGTGGTGATCGCCGAGCATGTCGGGCATCTGGTGGTTACGGCGAACATCGTTAAAAAAGACCTGCTGAAAGATCCCGGCCTGCATCGCTCGATGTTTGCCAACGGCGTCTCGACGATTTTTTCCGGCCTGTTCGGCTCTACGCCTAACACCACCTATGGCGAAAATATTGGCGTGATGGCAATTACCCGCGTTTACAGCACCTGGGTGATTGGCGGCGCGGCTATTCTTGCCATTCTGCTTTCCTGCGTTGGCAAGCTGGCCGCCGCGATCCAGGCGGTGCCGGTGCCGGTGATGGGCGGCGTGTCGCTGCTGCTGTACGGCGTGATTGGCGCTTCCGGTATCCGCGTGCTGATTGAATCCAAAGTGGATTACAACAAGGCGCAGAACCTGATCCTGACCTCGGTGATCCTGATCATCGGCGTCAGCGGCGCCACGGTGCATATTGGCGCGGCAGAGCTGAAAGGCATGGCGCTGGCGACTATCGTCGGCATCGGGCTGAGCCTGATCTTCCGGCTGATTACGCTGATCCGCCCGGAAGAGGTCATTCTGGATCCGCAGGATCGCGAGTAAAGATCTGACGGGCAGCGGCGCTGCCCGTTTCATAATCCTTAAAGAACTGTGATAAACTGCCGCCGGATTTCGACCCATTACTGAGGTGCTTCTGAACACTCCGGCACAGCTCTCACTGCCGCTCTATTTGCCCGATGATGAAACCTTCGCCAGCTTCTGGCCGGGGGATAACCCGTCGCTGATCGCCGCGCTGCAAGGGGCGTTACAGCAGGAGCACGGCAGCTATCTCTATTTCTGGTCGCGTGAAGGCGGCGGGCGCAGCCATCTGCTCCACGCGGCCTGTGCGGAACTCTCCGCGCGTGGCGAAGCCGTGGGCTACGTGCCGCTCGACAAGCGTACCTGGTTCGTGCCTGAAGTACTGGACGGTATGGAACAGCTGGCGCTGATCTGCATCGACAACATCGAGTGCATCGCCGGCGACGAACCCTGGGAAATGGCGATTTTCGATCTCTATAACCGTATTCTGGAAACGGGCCGCACCCGTCTGCTGATCACCGGCGATCGCCCGCCGCGCCAGCTGAACCTGAAGCTGCCCGATCTCGCTTCCCGTCTGGACTGGGGACAAATCTATCGTTTGCAGCCGCTGTCGGATGACGACAAGCTTCAGGCGCTCCAGCTGCGGGCGCGGCTGCGCGGTTTTGAACTGCCAGAAGATGTCGGCCGCTTTCTGCTAAAAAGGCTGGATCGGGAAATGCGCACGCTGTTTATGACGCTGGACAAGCTGGATCGCGCCTCGATCAGCGCCCAGCGCAAGCTGACCATTCCCTTCGTGAAAGAGGCGCTGGATCTTTAAAGGATAGCCAGCACCTGCTCCGGCGGCCTGCCCAGCCGCGCCTTGCCGTTAGCCACCACGATCGGGCGCTCAATCAGCTCCGGATAAGCGACCATTGCCGCCAGCAAATCCGCTTCGCTAAGCGTGGGATCGTCCAGGTTCAGCGCCTGATAGCGCGCCTCTTTGCTGCGCATCAGCTTGCGCGCAGAGCTGAAGCCCGCCTGAAGGAGCAGTCTTTCCAGCGTGGCGACAGTCGGCGGATTTTTCAGATAGAGCACGACTTCCGGTTCAATCCCTTTACTTTGCAACAGCGCCAGCGTTTCGCGGCTTTTGGAGCAGCGTGGGTTATGGTAAATCTCAACGTTCGACATCATTCGCTTACCTTTTCTGATACTGACGGAAACGCTGCTGTAAATAGCGCAGCTGATCGATACGGGCATCGTAGCGGGCCTGCTTGAGGCTGCCCAGCGGCACGGCGGCGCTGGCGTCGCTCAGGCTGCGGATCGCTTGATCCAGCTGGCCGTTCAGCGCCAGGCTTTCCGCCCGCGCCGCCTCTTCTTCATCCGTCAGCCCCTGAGCGGACGACGCCTGCGCCAGCAGATCCCAGCCGTTGGGATCGTCTTTATGCGTCCAGGTATAGCGATAAAGGATTTTGCTGGCGCTGGCGGGCTGCTTCGCCTCGACGTAAGCGTTAGCCAGGTTGAGCTGTACCACCGGGCTGGATGCTTTGGCTTTTTCCAGCAGGGCGATAGCGCGCTGCGGCTGCTTCAGGCCGATATCAATATCGGTCATCAGATCCAGATACCAGACGTTATTCGGCTGAGCGGCCAGCAGCGGCGCGATAATGCGTCGGGCGTTGTCATAGCTTTTCGCCTGCAGGAACTGAACGGCCTTGCCGTACTGCGCGGCGGTCTGCTCGCGCGTGTTGCCTTTACTCAATGTTTCCAGCAGATCGTCACCAAGCTGGTTTTTTCCCGTCGCGTACATGCCCAGCACGCGCACTTTCGCCATATAGAAATCCTGTGACGACTGCACCACGACGGGCTTCATCTGGTTGGCGCGGTTGCGGGCATCGGCCAGGCGGCTGTCGGGCAGGGGATGGGTCAGCAAAATTTCCGGCGGCTTAGAGGCGAAGCGGGACTGGTCGGACAGCTTTTGCAGAAAGTTGGGCATCGCCTGGGGATCGAACCCCGCGCGCTGCAAGACCTGAATGCCGATACGGTCAGCCTCCTGCTCGTTCTGCTGGGTAAAGCTGATCACGCCCTGCTGCGCGCCCGCCAGCGTGCCGCTTAACGCCGCCATCCCGGCCTGCGGGTTTGCCATCGCCAGCAGAATGGAGCCAAGCGCGCCCACCCAGGTCAGCGGCGCGTTACGCTGCTGCTCTTCCATCGCGCGCGCCAGGTGACGCTGGGTAACGTGAGAAATTTCGTGTGCCAGCACCGAGGCCAGCTGGCTTTCGTTTTCGGTATAGCGGAACAGGGCGGAATGCAGCACCACGTTGCCGCCGAAAAAGGCAAAGGCGTTCAGCTCGTCATTGCTGACCAGGAAAAAGTGGAACGGCGTCTTGACCGACCAGGCGTGCGCCACCAGCCGCTGGCCCAGCTGGTTGATATAGTCATTGAGCAGGGGATCGTTGATCAGCGGCGCGCTGGCCCGCAGCTGGCGAACATAGAAATCCCCCATCGCCAGTTCCTGATTAACGGAAAGCGTATTGCCTGCGGTGGTGCCGATATCCGGCAAAGTATCGCTGATGTCGGCCCTGGCAGGCTGCGCGGCTATCGTGGGCAGCAGGATCAGCGACGCCAGCGCGCACCTTTTCAGTCGGTTAATCATGCAAAATCCTATTCTGATAACGTCCTCAATTGCCCGGCAGAAGGATTAACGGTTCTGCAGGACGGCGCTCTTCAGCGGCTATCTTAACCAGAGGTGATAAGGAAGGAAACGCCGCTAAGCATGAATAAATACCGGGCCGGACGAGCATACCTTAAACTCAGCGAAAAAAACTGAACGTAGGCCCTGCTGGCACACAGGGGCAGGAAAGCGGATTATTAAGTAAATTCAGGTAAATTTATTCAGTAAAATTGAATATGGCACGAAAATTGTTTAGGTTTACTCCTAAAAATGGCTGTAAACCGATCCTTCTCGCCGTCTCTTGCACAGGCCTTCCTTGCGTTTATCTTTATAATCCCGCTCCAGGCTTTATCAGAATTTTTTGCTTAGCCAAAGAACCATGGCTGACTCAGCAGGAATAATAAAAAGCGTTGAGGAGGAAATGCTTTTATACGCTGGCACTTTTTTCTGATTAAAAATATATCTCGCTTTTAAATAAAACAGATAAATAAAACCGACGAGCAGTGCCGCACTTATAAAAGCAGAGTAGCGCTTATTTACAGCAAGAAATAATTTACTCAATCTTTGCGTCAGATTTACACGATAACTTCACTTCCCTCTGTTCCGTTTCCGATTCGTTACGCTTTCTGGAGAGCATACTATGCGTCCTGTTGTGTCTTACGTTTTAATCGCTGCCGTGGCCGGTTTTATTGGCGCCAGCTTCTCTTCCGCCCCGGCTATTGCAGAGAAAATCAGCCAGCACTTCGGCGTTCAGGATAACGATCCTGACGGCTTCTGGAGCACGCCGGCTATCGATGGCTACGGCAAAATTCATTATGAGGCGGATGCGGCTTATAAGCCGGCCGTGGGCGACAGCAATAAAGTCGTGTTCCAGATAACCAAAGCGGAAAATGGCCCTAAAGTCCCTAACCTTGGCCTGGAGCGCGTTGCCCGCGTGGTGAATTTATATATTGCTTCCGGGGTGCCGCAGGAGCAGCTTAAATTTGTGGTCTCGGTGACCGGCGACGGTACGCCAGCAATGTTAAATAACGCGGAATATAAAAAAGTCTTCGGCGTGGATAACCCTAATCTGAAGCTGATTAGCGAACTGCGCGCTAAAGGCGTGGACGTCTCCGTCTGCGATCAGTCAGTGGCTTTCCATCACTTTAAGCATGAGTGGATTGATACCTCCGTTACCCATGCACTTTCCAGCCCGACCACGGTCGCCACGCTGGAAAACCAGGGTTACGCTTTCCTCGCTATGTAGCCATCTTTGTCCCGCCCGTTATCGGTGCGGGACGCTACCCCCGCTGTCGCCTGAATTCGCCTTCTTATCAGTTACCTCTGCCCATCTGCAAAAAATTGAGTTAAAATCTCTAAGATTATTCCTAATGCTGACGATACTCCTTGTATGACTCCATGCTTCACCAGGGCATGACGCGTTACCAAACCAAATTAAAAAAAAGAAGCGACATCTATGAAATGTTTCCTCGGGGCTAATCTATGAGGCTTCCTCGTCTGAAGCTGGATTTGCGCACGCTGATTATGCTGCTGGCCTTCGCCAGCATTGCCATCACGTTGGCCAACTCTTTGTACGCCACCCGGCAAGTGCAGCGGGAAGTGCTGATCGAAAATACGCTGGAATCCAACCGGGTTTATGCGACCAAGCTCGCCTCTACCACGGAAATGTTTTTTCAGCTGGCGGAGTCGCAGCTGGCTTTCAGTGCCAAAACGCTGGGACAGGGCGGCAATGATGACGCGCTGATGCAGCGTGAAGTCATGCGCCTGCGCGAGCAGACCAACAGTTTTAACTCGGCGGTGATTGTCGATGCCAACGGCTGGGTAAAAGCCATTTCTCCCGACTCGCTGATGCTCAAAGGCGTGCATCTGACCACGCCGGTTACCCGACAGGCGCTGAAAGAGCGTAAACCGCTGGTCAGCCAGCCTTCGCTGTCGGTCGCCAATAATTTAATGGTGTTCGTCTCCTATCCTATCTGGTCGCCCAACGGCGTCTATCTGGGTTTTGTTGGCGGCACCATCTACCTGAAGAAAAAGAGTATTCTCAACGAGCTACTGGGCGAGCAGTTCTACCGTGACGGCTCTTCTCTTTACGTGGTCGACAGCGGCAACCGCGTGCTGTGTCACCAAAACGGCACGTTAATCGGGCAGAAAATCGCGCCGCTGATTAGCGACGAGATGAAACAGGATAACGGCTCTCAGCAGGTGTCGAAGCAAAACGGCGAGCCGATGCTGGCGGGCTACGCAATGGTTGCCACGCCCGGCTGGATGATTGTGGCGATGAAGCCGACGCCCACCACGCTGACGCCGCTTACCAGCATGATGCTGCAGGTGGTGCAGCGCGCCGTTCCGCTGGCGCTGTTGACGCTGGCGTTAGCCTGGCTGTTTGCCTGGCTGATCGCGCGGCCGCTGGGGCAGCTGGCGGACAACGCCAGCCAGATGGATGCGCCCGGCGCGTCTACGGAGATTGGCGCCATCCGCTCCTGGTATTACGAAGCGGCGCAGATCAAGCGGGCAATGCTCACCGGCCTCGGCCTGCTGCAGGATAAAATTGGTCGCCTGAAGTTTGAGGTGCAGACCGATCCTATGACCTCCTTGCTGAACCGTCGCGGCCTGCACGCCGTGCTGGAGTATTTTTACGCCACGCGCCAGCCTTTTGCCGTGCTGGCGCTGGATATCGATCACTTTAAACGCGTCAACGACGGCTGGGGCCACGACGTGGGCGACAGCGTGATTAAAAGCGTGGCGCAGGAGCTGAGCAAAAGCTCGCGCCAGACCGATGTGGTATGCCGCAACGGCGGCGAAGAGTTTTTGATGATCCTGCCGGGCGCGGACCGGGAAATGGCGGCGGTAATTGCCGAGCGCGTGCGTAAAAAAATTGAACAGCTGGCGCTGGCCCCGGTGGGATGCGTGACGCTGTCGATTGGCGTAGCGCTGTGGAACGCGGACGAGATGCCGCTGGAGCAGGTATTTAAACAGGCGGACGACGCCCTCTACAGCGCCAAACATGCCGGACGCAACCGCGTGGTGGTGAGCGGGCAATGGCAGGAAACGGCGTAGGAGATTTACCGTCAGTATGGCTGAGGCCGGCGCTGGAAGCCGCGCGGCCAGCCATTTTTTCAGGTAGACTCTGCGGCTTCCTTCAGTAAGCCAGGACTTTTCCATGCTGGATCTTCTACTACAGTGGTATCGCCGGCGCTTTAGCGATCCCCAGGCTATCGCGCTGCTGGCGATACTGCTTGCCGCTTTCGGCATCCTTTTCTTCTTTAACGGCCTGCTGGCGCCGCTGCTGGTGGCGCTGGTTGTTGCTTATCTGCTGGAGTGGCCGACGGTACGTCTGGAACGGCTTGGCTGCTCGCGCGCCTGGGCCACTACTATCGTATTGATTTTCTTCGCCACTATTGTGCTGGTGCTGATCCTGGTCGTGGCGCCCGTCGCCTGGCAACAGGGCATCAATTTAGCGCACGAGCTGCCTACGATGCTAACCAGCCTGTATCACTTTGCCACGCGTCTGCCGGAGCGTTTCCCGGCGCTGATAGATGTCGGGCTGGTCGATATCGTGGTGGAAAACCTGCGCGCCAGGCTGAGCGGTATCGGCGATCAGCTGCTGCGCTATTCTCTGGCTTCGCTGGTGGGCCTGATGACGCTGGCGATTTACCTGGTGCTGGTGCCTCTGATGGTGTTCTTCCTGCTTAAGGATAAAGAGCAGATGCTGGCGGCGATCGGCCGCATTTTACCGCGTAATCGCGGCCTGGCCGGACAGGTCTGGCTGGAGATGAATCAGCAGGTTTCCAACTATATTCGCGGCAAAGTGCTGGAAATGGTGGTGGTCGGCGTGGCGAGCTGGATCGGTTTTCTGGCTATCGGCATGAACTACGCGCTGCTGCTGGCGGTGCTGGTTGGCGTGTCGGTACTGATCCCTTACATAGGCGCGCTGGCCGTGACCGTGCCGGTTATTGGCGTAGGCCTGGCGCAGTGGGGGCTGGGCGGCGATTTCTGGACGATGATTATCGTTTATCTGATTATTCAGGGTCTGGACGGCAATATTCTGGTGCCGGTGCTGTTTTCCGAAGCGGTGAATCTGCATCCGCTGGTAATTATTCTGTCGGTGGTTATCTTTGGCGGCCTGTGGGGCTTCTGGGGCGTATTTTTCGCTATTCCGCTGGCCTCGCTGGTGAAAGCGGTGCTTCATGCCTGGCCTGATGAACTGAATTCTGAACGTTCAGGGCTTAAATAGGTAATAAAGAGAGGAGAGAATATCTCCTCTCTTTATCTATTAATTCTTGTTGCGCTATTCATGAAATTATTTTCTGTATAATCGAGTCGCTATTCCGCAAAGGGATAATGAATTAAAGTTTTTTTCCGTGGAAGGAAGCGTAATGTTTTAGGTTTTTTTAAAGCCCTTCCTTTAACTCTTCTTCAAAAGGATTTTTATGGAAAGATTAAGCGGAAAACATTGGGTAAAAGAGTTTTTTGGCAGAGAGCCTGGCCGCAGCAGCGGAAATGATGGCAGCATTTGGCATGGCAAACCTGAACGTTGCGCCATCGTTAAGAAGCCGGCATACGGAAGGGAAAGCTATTGATATGGCCATTTCCTGGTCTGGGGTGTTAATAATAGAAGACAATAATAAAAAAACGCTAACTATCAGATCATTTCCGAAAGACGGCATGAATAAAGAACTTCATGAGGTGGGGAAAATATTTGGCGTCATTAAATACCGTGGTGGTATAAGCGATAAACCTCATTGGTCCTCGGATGGGCGGTAATATGAAAGCTCACTTAGCTGTTCTTGTTTTTAATTTTACTGTTTGCGGTTGTTCGTATGCCAATAAGCCTCCATCTGTACCCAAAGATTTGAAGGCATTTTTGGATAACGCCGAAGATTGCCAGCACTTTTCAGGCGAATGGGACAGTACGCTTTCAGCGGCACGCCAAAATGAGATAGAAAAGAAGGTAGAAACCGTCTGTGACCAGGCCAGAAGACAAAAGGAAAAATTAAAGAAAAGGTATTATGGAAATAAAATGATTGAAGCACAGCTGGATGACTACGATTTTTAACATCAGAAAACGTTATCGCAATGGGCGGTAATCACACCGCCCGTTTCACCATCAGGCCGATTGCAAATAGTCCATCACGATATCGTGGTGGTTGCTGGTTTTGAAATCATCAAACACTTTTTCGATTTTGCCGTCGGTACCAATCAGGAAGCTGATGCGGTGGATGCCGTCATAGGTTTTGCCCATAAAGGTTTTCTCGCCCCAGATGCCGAACTGCTCGCAAACCTGATGATTTTCATCCGACAGCAGCGTGAAGTTCAGCAGCTCCTTCTCGACAAAACGCGAGAGTTTTTCCGGTTTATCGGTGCTGATGCCCAGCACTTCCACGCCCGCTTTTTTCAGCTCGTCCATGCTGTCGCGCAGACCGCACGCCTGTACGGTGCAGCCCGGCGTCATGGCTTTTGGGTAAAAATAGACCAGAACGCGCTGTCCCTGGAAGTCGGTCAGGTTTACCTGCTCGCCATCCTGGTCGGGCAAGCTAAAGACGGGTGCGGGATCGCCGGCTTTCAGTGGATTCATCACTATTCTCCGTTTTTTCATCATGCTGTGGATACTGGACGACGCTAATAGTGCCTTGTGCACTTAACTCTGTACAGAGGCTGTTAAACGCCTGCTCAATAATGGCAGCATCCTGGCTGGCAGGACTGTGCGCGGTAATTTGAATATAGAGCAAGGGCGGCTGATTTTCTGCCGCAGGTTGCGTGCGTGAGACCAGTTCAGCAATATGCATCTGATGGGAATCAAAGAGATCGGTAAAGCGTTCGATAATATGCGCGGAGTCGGTGACTTCAATCTGCACCCAGACGGTAGCGGGCATAGGCGGCCTTTCGCGAAAGGTGGTGCGCTTCATCACGATCAGCAGCTCCAGCTCGGCGCCTTTCAGCGGCAGCGTCGATTCAATCAGCGCGATAGCGTTCCAGCTTCCTGAAAGCAGCATAATAAAAGTGAATTCATCACCCAATATGGCCAGGCGGCTGTCTTCGATATTGCAATCGCAGCTGCTGACGTGGCGGGTAATGGTATTAACAATCCCCGGTCGGTCGACGCCCACGGCGGTAATAACCAGGTGATGTTGCTCTGACTGCGGCAAAATAATGCTTCCTGTACGTCTCAGTGATTAGCAATTGTGATAACTCTTAGGTAAACATAAAAAATACCCTGTGCCAAGGGGCCTGGCAGGCTTGCCCGCTTGCTTTTCGTGGGCCGTCAAACGTACCATGAAGCACTTGTTTGTGGAGGGGATGGCTAATGTTTACGGGAAGTATTGTTGCGCTCGTTACGCCGATGGACGACAAAGGGTCCGTCTGTCGCGCAAGTCTGAAAAAACTGATTGATTATCATGTTGCCAGCGGAACAGCGGCAATTGTCTCCGTAGGAACAACGGGCGAATCGGCAACATTAAGCCACGACGAGCATGGTGACGTGGTCATGCTGACGCTGGAGCTGGCCGACGGGCGCATTCCCATCATTGCCGGTACCGGCGCCAACGCCACGGCAGAAGGCATCGCGCTGACGCATCGTTTTGAAAACAGCGGCGTGGTAGGCTGCCTTACCGTCACCCCATACTACAATCGTCCAACCCAGGAAGGGTTGTACCAGCACTTTAAAGCCATCGCCGAAAGCACCGATCTTCCGCAAATGCTCTACAATGTGCCGTCGCGTACCGGTTGCGATATGCTGCCGGAAACCGTAGGCCGTCTGGCGAAGATCAAAAATATTATCGGAATCAAAGAGGCGACCGGGAACTTATCGCGGGTTAGCCAGATCCAAGAGCTGGTCGATGACGATTTCGTGCTGGTCAGCGGCGACGACCTTTCTGCCCTCGACTTTATGCAGCTGGGCGGCAGGGGCGTTATCTCCGTAACGGCCAACATCGCCGCGCGCGAAATGGCGGAGCTCTGCGCGCTTGCGCAGCAGGGCAACTTCCGGGAAGCGCGCCGCCTTAACCAGCGTCTGATGCCTCTGCATCAGAAGCTATTTATTGAGCCTAATCCTGTCCCGGTAAAATGGGCTGCTAAAAAATTAGGATTAATTGCAACCGATACGCTGCGTCTACCAATGACGCCGATGACTGATGCCGGTCGTCCGGTTGTTGAGCAGGCACTGAAAGACGCAGGCCTGCTGTAAATTTAGGGAGAAGTAATGGCTTACTCAGTACAAAAGTCGGCAATCGCAAAAGTGGTTGGCCTGTCGCTGGTGATGTTGTTGGCGGCATGTTCGAGCGATCAGCGCTACAAGCGCCAGGTCAGCGGCGACGAATCTTACCTCAAAGCTGCGGATATCAACGAGCTGCACGCGCCAGCAGGAATGATCCTGCCGCTGCAAAACGGTGATTTTGATATCCCTTCCGCCAGCGCGAAAGGCGCCGTCGGCAAGCAGCTGGATATCCGTCCACCGGCCCAGCCGCTGGCGCTGATCAACGGCGCCCGCACTCAGTTTGCCGGCAACTCCGGCGTGCTGCTGGTCGATAACGCCAGCGGCGCGCTGTGGCCGCAGGTTGTGACGGTAGTGCAGACGCGCAACTATCCGATTGCCAGCCGCACCGACGGCAGCCAGACGCTGACCACCGACTGGGTGCAGTGGAACCGCGCTGATGAAGATCATCAGTATCGCGGCCGCTACCAGATAGCCGTGCAGCAGCAGGGCTATCAGCAGGCGCTGAGCGTGAAGCTGCTGGAGCTGGAGCAGGAAGGTAAAGCCGTTACTTCACCCGTCCAGCTGCAGCGCTACACCGCGCAGATGCTGAACGAGCTGAGCGCTGGCCTGGATAAAATCGCCACGACTCGCGACGACGCGGCGGTTAAAGGCAGCACTGCGCAAATCAACGTGCAGAGCGGCGCGGACGATACCGGCCTGCCTACGCTGGTGGTGCGCGCGCCGTTTAACCTGGTCTGGGAGCGTCTGCCGACCGCGCTGGAGCGCGTGGGCATGAAGATCACCGACCGCAACCGTCCGCAGGGCAGCCTGAACGTGACCTACAGCGCCCCGTCCAGCGAGACCTGGGACAGCATTGGCGCGAAAGATCCTGAGCTGACCGACGGCAACTATAAGCTACAGGTCGGCGATCTGGATAACCGCAGCAGCCTGCAGTTCCTGGATCCAAAAGGCCATGCGCTGACCCAGTCGCAAAACGATGCGCTGGTCGCCGTGTTCCAGGCGGCATTTAACAAATAATCGAAAGGCCGACGCGCGTCGGCCTTTTTTATTTGCTGCCGCGTAATCGATTGCTTCGGTTTTTTCGCGTCCGATCATACAATGGACGCAACAGTTCATACCCGACCGGTTTCGGCCTGTTCGCAGGCGCAAAGCACCGGGCATTTCACGTTTGGAGTAAAGAGATGAAAAAGCAAGCTGAGTTGTATCGCGGCAAAGCGAAAACCGTTTACAGCACCGAAAATCCGGATCTGCTGATACTCGAATTCCGCAACGATACATCAGCCCTGGACGGTGAGCGCATCGAACAGTTTGACCGCAAAGGAATGATTAACAATAAATTTAATCACTTTATCATGAGCAAGCTGGCGGAAGCGGGCATCCCTACCCAGATGGAAGCGCTGCTGTCGGACAACGAAGCGCTGGTCAAAAAGCTGGAAATGGTGCCGGTGGAGTGTGTAGTGCGCAACCGCGCGGCAGGGTCGCTGGTGAAGCGCCTGGGCGTGGAAGAGGGCACCATCCTGAACCCGCCGCTGTTCGATCTGTTTTTAAAAGACGATGCGCGTCACGATCCCATGATCAACGAATCCTACTGTGAAACCTTTGGCTGGGTGAGCAAAGAGAACCTGGCGCGTATGCGCGAGCTGACCTACAAAGCCAACGACGTGCTGAGCCAGCTTTTCTCCGATGCCGGTCTGATCCTGGTGGACTTCAAGCTCGAGTTCGGCCTGTTCCACGGTGAAGTCACGCTGGGCGATGAGTTTTCCCCGGACGGCGCGCGCCTGTGGGACAAAGAGACGCTGAATAAAATGGATAAAGATCGCTATCGCCAGAGCCTGGGCGGTCTGATTGAAGCCTATGAAGAAGTGGCGAATCGTCTGGGCGTGAAGCTGGACTGATTTCCCCCGGCCGTGGGTGTCGCCACGGCCGCTTTTCTCTTACCTGCTCCGCTAATCTACCTCTATTCTGAAATACCTTTCCGTTCCGGCCCGGCAGCCGCCGCAAGGCTGGTGTTAGCGGCTATGCGCGACTAAAATCACTCCAACAGTTCATAATCCGAGGTAGTGTATGCGTTGGCAAGGGCGCCGTGAGAGCGATAACGTGGAAGATCGCCGTAATGAATCCGGTGGTAACTCAATGGGCGCGGGACGGATGCGTATTCCGCGCGGCAAAGGCGGCATTATTCTGCTGATCGTCGTGATGATTGCGGGCTACTACGGCTACGATTTAACGCCTTTATTGACCGGCGAGTCGACCTCGCTCTCTTCACAACAGCAGCAGCGAAGCACGCCGCAGCAGGATGAGGCGGCGAAATTCACCTCAGTGATGCTGGCTACCACGGAAGACACCTGGCAAAAAATCTTCGAGAAAATGGGCAAAACCTATACGCCACCCAAGCTGGTGATGTATCGCGGTGCAACCCGTACCGGCTGCGGCACGGGACAGTCCGTGATGGGGCCGTTCTACTGCCCGACCGACAGCACCGTCTACATCGATCTGTCGTTCTATGATGAAATGAAAAACAAGCTTGGCGCCGATGGCGACTTTGCGCAGGGCTACGTGGTCGCGCACGAGGTCGGACACCACGTGCAGCATCTTCTTGGTATTGAACCTAAGGTGCGTCAGCTGCAGCAGCAGGGCGGCCAAAAGCAGGCGAACCAGCTTTCCGTGAAGCTGGAGCTACAGGCCGACTGCTTTGCCGGCGTCTGGGGCCACTATATGCAGCAGGAAAACGTGCTGGAGCCGGGCGATTTGCAGGAGGCGCTGAACGCCGCCGAGGCGATCGGGGACGATCGTCTGCAACAGAAAAGCCAGGGACGCGTGGTGCCGGACAGTTTCACCCACGGCACCTCGGAGCAGCGCTACAGCTGGTTTAAAAAAGGGTTCGACAGCGGCAATCCTGGCCAGTGTGACACTTTCAGTGGCTGATCTGCGCGACGTCATTACGCAAACGGAGCAGCTACAGCGGCAGGGAATGCGCAGGCTGATGGTTATCAGCGGCGAGGCGGAGTGGTGCCAGCAGCAGGCGCAGCAGTGGCTATCGCTGCTGCCCGGCGACTGGCTGTGGCTTGGCGATGCGCCGCAAAGCCCGCTGCATTGCGCGCCCGAAGCGGTGCGGACGCTGCTGGGGCAGGAGTTTCTGCACGCCGTGTTTGACGCGCGTCACGGCTTCAACGCCGAGGCGCTGGCAGTGCTGGCGGGCACGCTGAAAGCGGGAAGCTGGCTGCTGATGCTGGTGCCGGAATGGGCCGGCTGGCCAGCGCAACCCGATAAAGATTCGCTGCGCTGGGGAGATACCGCTACGCCGCTCGCCACGCCTAATTTTGTCTCCCGTCTGCAAAAGCTGCTGCTGGCCGATCCACAGGCCGCGCGGTTTTGCCAGCATCAGGCGCCCGTTTTGCCTGCGCCGCCGTTCGCGCCAGACTGGCAGCCCGATGACGACGGTCAGCAGCAGGCTCTGTTGGAGCAATTGCTGATGGCGAAACCGGGTATCTACGTGGTCACCGCGCCGCGAGGACGAGGCAAATCCGCGCTTGCCGGGTTGCTTGCCGCCCGCTGGCCCGGCCGTGCGCTTATCTCCGCCCCCGCGAAAGCCGCCACCGACGTGCTGGCAACCTACGCGGGCGACGCTTTTGATTTTATCGCGCCGGACAGGCTGCTGGCGCTCGACCCGGCGGCGCGTCCCCGGGATGTTGACTGGCTGCTGATTGACGAAGCGGCAGCGATCCCCGCGCCGATGCTTGAGCAGCTGGTCAGGCTTTTTCCGCGCACGCTGTTAACCACCACCTTGCAGGGTTATGAAGGGACGGGGCGCGGCTTTATGCTGAAGTTCTGCGACAGCCTGCCCAACGCTACGCTGTGCCGACTTGACCAGCCTTTGCGCTGGTCGGCGCACGATCCGCTTGAGCAGTTTATCGATCGCGCCCTGCTGTTCAGCGAAGCGGAGCCTGAAATTGTCAGCGCGCCGGTGCGCTTTTGTTTTCCGCAGCAGGCGGAATGGCAGGAAAACCCGGCGGTGCTGGAGGCGATTTATCAGCTGCTCGCCAGCGCGCACTACCGCACTTCGCCGATCGATCTTCGGCGCATGATGGACGCGCCGGGCATGCGCTTCAGCGCCGCGCTGCAGGCGGACAAAGTTCAGGGCGCGCTCTGGCTGGTGGAGGAAGGCGGATTAACGGCGGAGCTGGCGCAGGCCGTGTGGGCGGGACTGCGTCGTCCGCCAGGCAACCTGGTGGCGCAGTCGCTGGCGGCCCACGGCGGCTGGCCGGAAGCGGCGCAGATGCGCTCACGCCGTATCAGCCGCATCGCCATCATGCCCGCGCTGCGGCGGCAGGGTGTCGGCAGGGAGATGGTGCGGCACAGCGTCAGTCAGGCGGAAGGGCTGGACTTTTTCTCGGTGAGTTTTGGCTATACGCCTTCGCTATGGCGTTTCTGGCAGGCCTGCGGGTTCCGGCTGGCGCGGGTGGGCACGCGAACGGAAGCGAGCAGCGGCTGCCACACCGCGATGGCGATTCTGCCGCTGAGCGAACGGGGAAGGGCGCTGGCCGACAGGGCGGAGCGTCGGCTGGCGCGCGACTGGCGCTGGCTGCGTCCTTTTCTTCATGACGTCGATCTGACTTTCCCGAACGTTGAGGCCACTGGCCTGGATGAGGACGACTGGCGCGAGCTGGCGGGCTTTGCGTGGGCGCAGCGCTCGTTCGAGGCCGCTATCGGTGCGCTGGGCCGACTGCTGGAAAACGCCCCGCAGCCGCTGCCGTTATTACAGGGCGCGCTGACGGAAGGGCTGGCTCAGGCAGAGCTGGTCAAACTGTCGGGGCTGTCGGGGCGTAAGGCGTTGCTGAACGGCTGGCGGCAGGAGGCGGAACGGGCGCTGACAGCGCTGGATAATGAGCGGGCAGAAACATGGAGGCTAAAGATAATGAAGACAGGGCAGTCGGACATAAATTAAAACAGGGGCCGTCGCCCCTGTCGTTTACTTCTTCTTCGGCCAGTCGTCTTCATCGTCCCATTTATCGTTAAAATCGCGATGCGGCGGCAAATCCGGGCGGTTATCCATATATTTTTTATGGTCGATACGCTTCAGGTCTTTATACACATTCATCAGAATGCCCACCATCAGCACAATCCCCAGCAACCACCAGTACTCTTTCAGCCATTCCATATTTGATCCTTACGCTATCAATTGTTCCATAATGCGCTGATACATCCGACTCAGCAGCTGGAGGTCGGCAGCCTTAACGCACTCATTTATTTTGTGAATGGTGGCGTTGACCGGCCCTAACTCCACAACCTGCGCGCCCATACGGGCAATAAAGCGGCCGTCGGACGTGCCGCCGGTCGTCAGCAGCTGCGGCTTGATCTCATTATAGTGCTCAACGGCGTTTACCACCGCCTCGACCAGTTTGCCGGTAGAGGTTAAAAAAGGCTGGCCGGAAACCACCCAGTCAAGCGTATAGCGCAGCTGATGCCGATCCAGCAGCGCCTGTACGCGCTCTTTGATCAGCGCGTCGGTCAGCTCGGTGCTGAAACGGAAATTAAACTGCACGAAAAACTCGCCGGGGATCACGTTGTTGCTGCCGGTTCCGGCCTGGACATTGGCAATCTGCATGCTGGTCGGCGGGAAAAACTCGTTGCCCCGATCCCATTCTGTCGCCGTCAGCTCGTTCAGCGCAGGCAGCGCGCGATGTACCGGATTATCAGCGAGGTGCGGATAAGCGACGTGGCCCTGTACGCCATGAATGGTCAGGTTGGCGGTCATCGAACCGCGACGGCCGTTTTTCACCACGTCGCCCACGATTTCCGTGCTGGAAGGCTCGCCGACCAGGCAGTAGTCCAGGCGCTCGTTGCGCGCCATCAGCGTCTCGACAACTTTGACCGTGCCGTTTACGGCGCTGGCTTCTTCATCGGAGGTAATCAGAAAGGCCAGGCGGCCCTTGTGGTGCGGATGGGCGGCGACAAAACGCTCGGCGGCGACAACCATGGCGGCCAGCGAGCCTTTCATATCCGCCGCGCCGCGTCCAAACAGCATGCCGTCGCGGATGGCGGGTTCAAACGGCGGGTTGATCCAGCGGTTGGCATCACCTGCGGGCACCACGTCGGTATGCCCGGCAAAGGCCAGCGTTTCGCCTTCGCCGCGCCATGCCCAGAAATTTTGCGTATCGCCAATATTCATTAATTCAACGGTAAAGCCCAGCGCCTTAAGGCGCTCGATCATCACAGCCTGGCAACCGGCATCATCCGGGCTGAGGGAAGGGCGACGAATAAGCTGCTGCGTCAGCTCAATGACCGGACAATACATAATCAGGACTTCTCCACGATAAAAGATGCGTAAGCGGTTTCGTTAAAACCCAGCAGCATAGAGCCGTCGGCCCGGCAGAGCAATGGGCGTTTAATCATCGCCGGCTGTGCCAGCATAAGCTGCTGCGCGGCCGCCGCGTTGTCTACCGCGCTGCGCGTCGCTTCATCCAGTTTGCGCCAGGTGGTTCCACGCGTGTTCAGCAGCGCCTCCCAGCCCAGCGTATCGCTGAAGCGCTGGAGCAAATCCGCCTCCAGCCCGTCGGCGCGATAGTCGTGAAACTGGTAAGCTACACCGTTAGCATCCAGGTACTTTCGTGCCTTTTTGATGGTGTCGCAGTTTTTAATGCCGTACATCGTCAGCATGGCGGGTTCCCTTCTATTTTCTGTGGGCTTCATCTATATTCGATACTGCTCAGGCGCTGAGTTTACAATGGATACGCCTGCGAGGCACGGAAGACGGCATAAACCCAGGAACAGAGGAGAGGGAGGGATAATATGAACTATATGGAAGCGTCTTCCGCCCATACGGTTGAAGAGACGAAATCGACAATTGTGATCGCCAGAAAAAAAGAGACCCGCTGCGATGAGTTTAATCACATCGTTGAAGCGGTACTGGCCGAGCATCCCGATGCCAAAACCCATATAGACAGCGAGAGCGGCGGCTACGACAAAATTATTGTGCTGAAGTAGTAAATGCGCGAGGGGGCTTCAGGCCCCCTCAAAAACTTCCCGTGCTTCATACTTCGTGCTTCGCCTGATGTCTCGTACCGCGTACCGCGTACTTTGTGCCTGATGTCTCTTACTACGTACTTCAAACCTTGTACTTCGTGCCTGATGTCTCATACCGCGCGCTTCATATCTGAAGCCCGGTTGTGTCTTGCCAAATGCCTTTTGCTGACATATCAGCCTAATCAAGCGGTTAGCCGATCGTCCGATCCCTGATGATAAGCAGGCTATTAATTCCCTTAAAAATCAACCGATAAGAAATGTGCGCGGCCGCACGTTTTAAGATAATTCTTAATTTTACACCCCTGTTCATGGCCGAAAGTTGTTCACTTCGCCTTAGGAATAATCCTATAATGACCGCAACACAACGAGAGAGGTGATGTATGATTGATTTAGAACTGGGGAACTGGAAAGACTTTATCGAAACGATGTTGACTCGTAAGTAACACATTCATAAAGAAAAATCCGGCAGCACGCCGGCAAGCTTTACCTTCAGTAACCGAATTTAAAAAAGGCAGCCTTCAGGCTGCCTTTGCTCTTTTATGCGATCGGCCTCTCTTTTAACGGAAAGCGTCGGCGCACCAGCACAAAGAAAATCGGCACAAAGAACAGCGCCAGCACGGTGGCGGCGATCATCCCGCCCATCACGCCCGTGCCTACCGCGTGCTGGCTGCTGGAGCCTGCGCCGTTGCCGACAGTCATCGGCAGCACGCCAAAAATAAAGGCCAGCGACGTCATCAGAATAGGGCGCAGGCGTTGACGCGAGGCTTCCAGCGTCGCCTCCAGCAAATCGCATCCTTTACTGTTCATCTCGTTAGCAAACTCCACGATAAGAATGGCGTTTTTCGCCGACAGCCCGATCACCGTCAGCAGCCCTACCTGGAAATAGACGTCGTTTTCCAGCCCGCGCAGCCAGGTCGCCGCCAGCGCGCCCACCACGCCCAGCGGGACGACCAGCATCACGGAGAAAGGCACCGACCAGCTTTCATAAAGCGCCGCCAGGCAGAGAAAAACCACCAGCAGAGAAATGGCATAGAGCGCGGGCGCCTGCGAGCCGCTCATCCGCTCCTGAAACGACGCGCCGGTCCACTGCACGCCAAAACCGGTGGGCAGCTTGCTGACCAGCTGCTCCATGCTGTCCATCGCGGTGCCGGTGCTGACGCCCTGAGCGGATTCGCCAACGATCTCTACCGACGAATAGCCATTATAGCGCTCCAGACGCGGCGAGCCGGTTTCCCAGCGGGTGCTGGCGAAAGCGGAAAAGGGCACCATGCCGCCGCTGCTGTTGCGCACGTACCATTTATTGATATCGTCCGGCAGCATGCGGAAAGGCGCGGCCGCCTGCACGTAGACTTTTTTTACGCGTCCGCGATCGAGAAAGTCATTAACATAGGTCGAGCCCCAGCCGGTGGTGAGCGTGTCGTTGATATCGTCCACCGACACGCCCAGCGCCTGCGCCTTGTGCTGATCGATATCGATCCGCAGCTGCGGCGTATCGTCCAGCCCGTTATGACGCACGCGGGCCAGTGACGGATCGCTCTCCGCCATCGCCAGCAGCCGATCGCGCGCCTGCATCAGCGCGTCGTGGCCCAGACCGGCATGATCCTGCAATTCCATATCGAAGCCGGCCGAGTTGCCCATGCCGGTGATTGCGGGCGGGCTGCTGGCGATCACGCGGCCCTCGCGGATTGATTTAAAAGCCACGGTTGCGCGTTCAATAATGGCAAACGAGCTGTTGTCCTTGCCCGGCCGATCCCGCCAGTCTTTCAGCCGGACAAACATGCGCGCCACGTTCTGTCCGTTGCCGCCTGGCCCGGCGCCGATAGTTGAAAACACCGACAGCACGTTATCCTTTTCCCGGGTCAGGTAATATTGCTCAACTCTATTCACCACTTTATTCGTCTGTTGCAGCGTGGAGCCTGGCGGTAGCTGCACCTGAGTGGTAAAGACGCCGCGATCTTCCAGCGGCAGAAAAGAGGTCGGCAGATGCAGGAACAGCAGCGCCATGCCGGCGATAAGCAGCACATAAAGCAGCAGCCAGCGTCCCGCTTTCGCTACGATGCGCCCTACGCCGCGCTTATAGCGGTCTGCGTTACGGTTAAAGGTGCGGTTAAACCAGCCGAAGAATCCTCGCCGTTCATGATGCGCGCCCGGCGGCAGCGGTTTTAACAGCGTGGCGCAGAGGGCGGGCGTCAGCACCATCGCCACCAGCACGGAAAGCACCATAGCGGAAACGATAGTGATGGAAAACTGCCGGTAAATGGCGCCGGTGGTGCCGCCAAAAAAGGCCATCGGCACGAAAACGGCGGAGAGCACCAGCGCTATCCCCACCAGCGCGCCCTGAATTTGCCCCATTGACTTTCGCGTGGCATCGCGCGGCGAGAGGCCTTCCTCACTCATTATTCGCTCGACGTTTTCCACCACCACAATCGCGTCGTCCACCAGCAGGCCGATCGCCAACACCATCGCAAACATCGTCAGCGTGTTAATACTGAATCCGCAGGCAGAGAGAATGGCAAAAGTGCCAAGCAGTACCACCGGCACGGCGATGGTGGGAATAAGCGTGGCGCGAAAATTCTGCAAAAACAGATACATAACCACGAACACCAGTACGATGGCCTCCAGCAGCGTTTTCACCACGTCTTCAATAGAGGCGACCACGAAAGGCGTGGTTTCATAAGCGATTTCCGCCTTAAGGCCGGGCGGGAAATAGTGGGAAAGTTCTTCAATGCGCGCTCTGACCAGCTTGTCCGTTTGCAGCTCGTTCGCGCCCGAAGCCAGCTTTACGCCCAGACCCGAAGCGGCCTGGCCGTTGTACTGGCTCAGATAGTCATATTTTTCCGCGCCCAATGCCACCTGCGCCACGTCGCCCAGCCGCACCTCCGAACCATCCTGATTAACGCGCAGCGTAATCTGACGAAATTGCTCGGGCGTGGTCAGTAACGACTGAGAGTTAATAGTAGCGTTGAGCGCCTGGCGTTCTACGGAAGGCAGGCCGCCCAGCTGGCCCACGGCAACCTGGCTGTTTTGCGATTCGATGGCGCTGACGATATCGGAGGTGGTCAGCGCATAGTTGATCAATTTGTCAGGATCGAGCCAGATGCGCATGGCGTATTGCGAGCCGTAGGCGTCTACCTGGCCCACGCCGTCGATGCGGCTCAGCGGATCCTGCACGTTGCTGGCGACGTAATCCGCAATGTCCTGTTTGTCCATGCTGCCGTCGGTAGAGACGAAGGCCACCATCAGAATATTGGTGTCACCGGTTTTGGTTACCGTCACCCCCTGAGACTGCACGGCCTGAGGCAGCTTGCGCAGCGCGGTTTGCAGCTGGTTTTGCACCTGCTGGCGCGCCTCGTCGGGATTGGTGCCCGCAACAAAAGTCAGCGTAATCGTCGCCTGGCCGGTATTGCTGCTTTGCGAAGACATGTACATCAGGTTATCGATGCCGGTCATATTCTGCTCGATCACCTGAGTAACCGTATTTTCCAGCGTCTGCGCGGAAGCGCCGGGATAGTTAGCGGTAATACGGACGTTAGGCGGCGCCAGCGCCGGATATTGCTCTACGGGCAGCGAAAAAATAGCCAGAGTACCGGTCAGACACAGCAAAATTGCTATCACCCACGCAAATATGGGGCGATCGATAAAAAAATTCGCCATCAGCGGCTCCAGGCTAGCGTCGGGAAAGGTTACGACCGGGCGACGCCGTGCAGAATGCATCGCTGCCCGTAACAAAGCGTTTAAGCAGAGCGTTTCACTTTACCCGGCGTCCCTGGCGGAATCGTGGAGAAAATGAGGATAAAATGTAAATTATCATGCAAAATTTCAGCGCCGTGCGCCTTAGCTTTTGTCCGGTATAAAACGGAGGAGCACCCGCGTGCCGCCTTGCGCTTGCGGGGTAATTTCCAGCTGCGCGTTCAGACTTTTTGCGCGCTCCTGCATTATAGCCAAACCGTAGTGGCCGGGTTTGGCATCGGCCAGACAAAATCCCTGGCCGTTATCGCTGACCTCAATATGCAGCAAATCGGCGGCCGACTGCGTAACGCGTACCGCAATGTCGCTGGCGCGCGCGTGGCGGAGAGCGTTGAGCAGCGCTTCCCGGACGATTTGTAAAACGTGTACCTGCTGTTGCGCATTCAAACGCTGCTGCCGCGCCTCGCTGATAAGCTTAATATCCGCTTCCGTTTGCCGGTTAAGCTGCGCGACGACCTGTTCCAGCGCGGTCGTGAGGTCGGCCGGCTCCACCGACAGGCGAAAAGTGGTCAGCAGTTCGCGCAGCTGGCGATTGGCTTCGGCCAGCGCCACGTCGATTTCGCCGACGATAGCTGCCGGCGGCGTCTCTTTGTCGACCACGCGCTTCAGCCGTGCCAGCTGAATGCGCAGGTAAACCAGCGACTGCGCCAGGGAATCGTGTAGCTCTCTGGCGATAGTGGCGCGCTCTTCCATCAGCAGCAAATGGCGGCCTTTTTCTTCAGCGTCGTCCAGCTGTAACGAGCGGCCCAGCATCGTCGCCAGCCCCTGCATCAGCGAGGGTTCGCTGTCACTTGCCTGCCAGCGCAGCACCCCGCCTTGCGTCTGCTCCAGCGGCAGGCTGTGCCAGGCGAGACGTTTATCCTCTTCGCCAGCGGTCAGCTGCCAGCGAGGCGCCACGTCCAGAGCGATAATCGGCAGATTTTCATGCTCTTTCGCCAGCTCAAGCACCTGCGCATAGGCCTTATCGTGTCCGCGCAGCATCTCGGAGCAGCGATAAAGCAGTTTCAGACGGCGATTCGCCTGGCGCAGATCGCCGGTTCGCTCTTTGACCGCCTGTTCAAGCCACAGATACTGTTTTTCTAAATCGCCCGACATGCGGGCAAAGGCTTTCGCCAGCAGGGCAATGGCAATAAAGCCCAGCAGGCAGGCGCCTGCCACCAGTTTCATTTTCAGCTCCGCCCAGCGCTGCAGGGCAAGCACAAATCGATCTATCTGCGCGACATAGTGCGAGACATGCTGCCGGAAGCGCTGACCATCGTCCCTGGTCAGCTCGGGCTGTAGCTTTTGCCAGGCCGTCAGCATTTCGTGATAGCGCGCTTTAACATTGTTTGGCACCCAGGCATGCTGTAGCGAAAGCAGCACCGGCGCCTGAAGCGACTGCTGATAGCTGAGGATATCGCTGTCCAGCGAGGGCGAGCGGGTTGCGGCATCCAGCGCCAGGCGGTAGCTCTGCATGCGCAGCGAACCGGCCATATTGAGCGCCTCGGCATCGCGCAGGCTGGCTGAAAGCGTCAGCAGCGCCAGAAAAGAACAGCACACGGCCAGCAGCACGATAGCGAACAGCGCGCGAGCCAGGCTGCGGGTAACGGAACGTTTTAACATGCAATGCTCCCGTAAAGGGCGTTAACGCTGCGGATAGCGTCATCGGCCAGCGTCAGCCAGATAAGGCCTGCCGCAGTATAAGCTTTTCCTCGCGCGGTGCAGCGCACGAACGCCGGCGCTTTGCGAAAGATCAAAAGTGTGCGGTCGCGCACTTGAAGCCAGACGCGGCGGCGGGTAGAGTTAAAAAGTCGTCATAAAATTACGCTGCGCATTAATATAAAGTTACATCATGCAGAAAAAGTAACTTTTATTGACGCTTCTTGGGATAAATGTTTGTCGTGCCCACATTCCTTTAACGCTTTTACCGCGCGCTTACCCTGCTTTGCACCTCATCCGTCATAGTTAACGCCGTATCCCGAATCATGCTATCCGCTAATCCGGATAAGGAGCTAACTATGAATAAACTGCCTGCAACGATTGCCGCTGCCATTCTGGCCGCCACTTCATTTTCAACGCTGGCCGCCACCCAGGTCAGCACTGAACAGAGTCAAAACCTGCAACAAATGGGCACGGTTTCCGTGACCGGCGTGACCGGCTCGCTGGATGACGCCACCGCGCAGCTGGCGCAAAAAGCCGAAGAGATGGGCGCCAGCCACTATCGCGTGATCCGTGCCGACACCCCCGGCGACTCCAGCCTGTGGAGCGGCAACGCCGAGATTTACCGCTAGAACCTGTCCTGTCCCATGTAGCCTTTCCCTGTTGGAGAACCGACCGTCTTAAGCGGTCGGTTTTTTTTTGCCTCCTCTGATGGAAGTCACAAAACCTCACGATTTCGCCTACAGATTTTTTGCGTCGGCTTTACAGAACGGTTAGGATGCATCGCCGTGATTTTCCCGCTTCCGTCAACACAATAACTACAGGAAGAGGGGAAAACGCCCGAACGCCTGCGGGCAACGCAATCGTTTGGTTAGCGCAACAGAAATCAGGTCGCCCGGGAATGGTAGCCGTATCACTGTGGACAGGATAATTAGGAAAGAAAATGAAAGCTGATAAAAAAGCGGTAGCAGACAAGCGCGCCGCAAGAAGACGTTGGTTAAATTCTCATGATTCCGGCTATCACAAAGCGATGGACAATCGCCATGTGCAGATGATTGCTATCGGCGGGGCTATTGGTACCGGCCTGTTCCTGGGTGCGGGCGCGCGATTGCAAATTGCCGGTCCGGCGCTGGCTATCGTCTACCTGGTATGCGGCATCTTCTCTTTCTTTATACTCCGCGCGTTGGGCGAGCTGGTTTTACATCGTCCTTCCAGCGGCAGCTTCGTTTCTTACGCACGTGAATTCCTGGGCGAAAAAGCCTCGTACGTTGCAGGCTGGATGTACTTTGTTAACTGGGCGATGACCGGGATCGTGGATATCACCGCCGTAGCGCTTTATATGCACTACTGGGGCGCGTTTGGTGATGTGCCGCAGTGGGTATTCGCGCTGGGCGCGCTGGCTATCGTCGGTACCATGAATATGATCGGCGTAAAATGGTTTGCCGAAATGGAGTTCTGGTTTGCGCTGGTGAAGGTGCTGGCTATCGCGCTTTTCCTGATTGTGGGCGTGGTGTTTCTTGGCAGCGGCAAGCCGCTGGACGGCAACGCCACCGGCTTCCACTTGATTACCGATAACGGCGGCTTCTTCCCGCACGGTTTGCTGCCTGCGCTGGTGCTGGTGCAGGGCGTCGTTTTCGCCTTCGCCTCTATCGAGCTGGTTGGCACGGCGGCGGGAGAGTGTAAAGATCCGAAGACCATGCTGCCGAAAGCGATCAACAGCGTGATCTGGCGTATCGGCCTGTTCTATGTCGGCTCCGTGGTGTTGCTGGTGCTGCTGCTGCCGTGGAACGCCTATCAGGCGGGTCAAAGCCCGTTTGTTACCTTCTTCTCGAAGCTGGGCGTGCCCTATATCGGCAGCATCATGAATATCGTGGTGCTCAGCGCAGCGCTCTCCAGCCTGAACTCTGGCCTCTATTCTACCGGCCGTATTCTGCGCTCGATGTCTATGGGCGGATCGGCACCAAAGTTCCTCTCTAAAATGAGCGGTCAACAGGTGCCTTATATGGGCATCCTGGTCACCATAGCCGTCTATATCGTGGGCGTCTGGCTGAACTATATCGTGCCTTCGCGCGTGTTCGAAATCGTACTGAATATCGCTTCCTTAGGGATTATCTCTTCCTGGGCCTTTATCGTGGTTTGCCAGATGCGTCTGCGTAAGGCGATTAAAGAAGGCCGCGCGGAAGACGTCAGCTTTAAGCTGCCGTGGGCGCCGTTTACGTCCTGGCTGACGCTGCTGTTCCTGGCCAGCGTGCTGGTGCTGATGGCGTTTGACTACCCGAACGGCACCTACACTATCGCCGCCGTGCCGCTGATCGCCGTCGTGCTGGTGCTGGGCTGGTTCGGCGTGCGTAAACGCGCTAACCAAATCGCGCAGACCGAGCACGATCACGTGGCGGAAGAGACGTCGCGCTGAAGCTGAAGCAGCAGTAAAAGGCGGCCCCGGTGGCCGCCTTTTTTATGTCCGCTGATAGTTTTCCCCCAGGGCAGGCCTTATGATGGCTCACTTCCGCTAAAGGCAACGGAGCCTGTATGTCAGTCAAAGTCGAAGTGATCAAAGATAAAATCCTGTCGGAAAATTGGTTCCTGCTGCGCAACTTCACCTATGACCTTACGACGAAAAATGGGGAAACCCTGCGTCATAAGCGCGAAGTTTACGATCGCGGCGACGGCGCCACCATCCTGCTTTACAACCGTGAAAAAAACAGCGTGGTCCTGACCCGTCAGTTTCGTATCGCCACCTGGCTGAACGGCAACGACAGCGGCCTGCTGATCGAAACCTGCGCCGGCTTGCTGGACGATGATTCGCCGGAAGTCTGTATCCGTAAGGAAGCGGTTGAGGAAACCGGCTATGAAGTGGGAGAAGTGGTCAAGCTTTACGATCTGTATATGTCGCCAGGAGGCGTAACCGAACGGCTGCATTTTTTTGCCGCAGAGTATAACGACTCGCTGCGGGCCACAGCAGGCGGCGGCGTTGACGATGAAGATATTGACGTGATGGAGCTGAGCTTTCCCGATGCCTGGAGCAGGGTGAAAACAGGGCAGATTAAAGATGCTAAAACGGTGATGCTGCTCCAGTATGCGCTGATTGAAGGTTGGTTAACGCTGGGTTAAAAATGACGGGCTGATGATTAACAGCTGGTCTTAATAAGATAAGAACGTCCGGGTCAATAAATAAAATAATCCGCAAATATTAACCTTAGTTTTTGCGGGTTAACTTCAGTTAATTATTTATTTAATATCTTCGCAGACGATGGCATAAATATAAGCTAAACAGGGAGGAGAATAAACTTTTCGCATGTGCCTCTGAGCAGGCTATTCAGGCTGGCATCAGAACTATCTGCTTATATGATGAAATTTCAGGCTTAACAATCTTATTCGGACAGCTTGCAGCCGCCGCACAGGCTTTGCCGCGCTGGGCGCAAAAGGTGACAAAGCTCACACTATTACTGCAGTTTTAATCCTTTCTAAACAAAAAAACTTTATTTTCATCTGATAATAAGCGATTTTTTGACGGTCCTGCGGCGCTTTTTTCCTTGTCCGATTTATCTGATTGAGCCGCCTGCACATAAAGTTCAATATAATTAAAGCGGGTAATTATTCTTTTAATGCGCTGCGGCTGATTTAATTGTGCCGAGCGGTAACCGCTACGCTATGCTTACTGCTTAACTGTCATTCGGGGATACGGGTATCGATGCATTATTGGATAAAGTTACCTTTGGCGCTGCTGTTTTTTGCCGCCGGACTGCATGCCGAACCCCTGCAAAAAACCTTTTCTGACTGGCAGATAACCTGTAATAACCAGAACTACTGCGTGGCCCGGAGCGTGCCGGGCGTCAACGGGCTGGTGATGACCATCAGTCGTCATGCCGGCGTTAACGATCGGCCCTTTCTGCGTATTGATTACGGCAGTCGCTATACCGGCAAGCTGAGCGGCGCGCCTTTGCAGGACAATCTGCTGCTGGACGGCCAGCGGCTGAAGCCCGATTTAAAACATTGGGAGGTTCAGCCGCATCACCTTTCTACCGGCCATGCTATCTCCATCAATGAGTTTCTGTCGCTGGTGATGGACGCTGATAATCTACAGCTGCTTTATCGGCCGCGCGCCACTATCTCGCTGCACGGCCTGAAAGCGGCGCTGCTGCTGATGGATGATATCCAGGGGCGGGTCAACGGCATGAGCGCCTGGATTAAAAAGGGTGAACGTCCGGCAATGGACGTGCCGCCACCGCCCGATTTCCCCGAAGCTCCCCGTCTGCAACCGGTGCCGCCCGCCCTGACGCGTGAAGAAACTACCGGCCTGCTGGATTACGGCACCTGGCGCGTCAATACCGATCGCTGCTCGTTGGATCCTCAGCGTCGCCAGGTCAGCGTCGCGCCGCTGAACGATAAAAAAGCCCTGTTGCTGGTCAGCTGTGAAATGGGTGCCTATAACGTTATCGATCTTGCTTTCGAGGTCACCCGCAGCCAGCCCTATATGGCCAGAGGATTGACCCTGACGCTGCCTTTTACGCCGCCGCGTCATGGAGAAAAAAAGCTGGAGCTGATCAATGCCGATTATGATGCCAGCCGCGGCGAGCTGCTGACGTTTGGCAAAGGAAGAGGCCTTGGCGACTGCGGTACGGCTACCCGCTGGCAGTATGACGGGCGCGAGTTTGTGCTGACGGAATATGCGGAAGAGGGAACCTGCGATGCCTGGCACGGCAGCGACGACTGGCCGACGCTCTGGACCAGCAAAAGGGATATGCCGCCTGCGCCAGAGCAGGCGTCTACGGAGTGAAAAGGCTTCATTGAGTATGCTTTCCTGAACGGCGTAGAAAAGCGCAAAGCTTTTACCTGATTCACGGCGCCCCAGCCCGGTGAGGCGCCCGTTTACGCGATCAGCTGCCGCGATAGGTTGAGTAGCCGTACTGGCTAAGCAGCAGCGGCACATGATAATGCTCGGCCGTGTTGCTGATATGAAACTCTACCGGGATCTCCGGGAAGAAGCTCTCCTGCTTTTGCTCGCTAAAATAGCGTCCGGTTTTAAATACGACGCGGTAATCGCCGGTGGCTGCAGGCTGCGCAGGCCAGAACTGTTTAATACGTCCATCCTTATCGGTGCTGGCCTTGTTAAGGAATTTCCAGCCCGCGTCCTGTTTCTGCTCCAGCGTAACTTCCACATTCGATGCCGGTTTGCCAGTTTGCTGGTTCAGCACGTGTACGCTTAAAAGATTCTGCTCTGCGGCCATCGCGGAGGCAGAAGCGGTAAGGGCGAGCGCCAGCGCTGCCGCGTTGAAATACTGTTTCATCATCACTTCTCCTGTTTGAATATGCCTCTTTATAACGTAGAACAAAGGGAAACAACCTGACGCGAGCATGACAAAAATGTCAGATTGGCTGAAGTTCGGGGACAAAATTTCCGCCTCGTGGCAGACTTGTGCTTATGAAACTATTGCTGATTGAAGATAACCAGAAAGCCAGCGACTGGCTTTGTCAGGGCCTGCGCGAAGCCGGATTTGTGGTGGACAGCGTCACCGACGGCCGCGACGGACTGCACCTGGCCCTGAGCCAGAACTATGCGCTTATCGTGCTGGATATCATGCTGCCCGGCATGGACGGATGGCAGGTATTACGCTCGCTACGTACCGCCCGCGCCACGCCGGTAATTTGCCTGACGGCAAGAGATTCGGTAAACGATCGCGTTAAAGGGCTGGAGCTGGGCGCCAATGATTACCTGGTCAAACCTTTCTCTTTTGCCGAGCTGCTGGCCCGCATCAGAGCGCAGCTGCGCCAGAATCACCCTACACAAGCGGTGCTGACGGTTGGCGATCTGGTCATGGATTCGGTGCGGCAGACGGCCAGCCGGCAGGGCGAATCGGTCGCACTGACCCGTAGAGAATTCGCGCTGCTGTGGCTGCTTGCCAGCCGACGCGGAGAAATAGTGCCGAGAACGCTGATCGCCAGCGAGGTCTGGGGCATTAATTTTGACAGCGAAACGAACACGGTTGACGTAGCCATCCGCCGTTTGCGTCGCAAGATAGACGACCCCTACGAGCCGAAACTGATCGACACCGTGCGCGGGATGGGATACCGGCTGGCAGAGCCGGGAGAACCGCATGCGTAAGATCTCGCTGACGGCCCGACTCACGATCATTTTTGTGCTGATTATGGCGGCGGCCTGCGGCGGCATCACGCTGACGCTTTACGGCGCGTTACGCCACGAGCTGATCTGGCGTGACGATCGCACGCTGATTAATCGGGCGCTTCAGCTGCGCCAGCTGTTGCAGGATGGCGCGAAGCCGGAAATGCTGCCGCTTTATTTCAGCCGCATGGTGGACACGCAGCAGGATATCCTGCTGATCCGTCAGGCTGCGGGGCCGGACGTGACGATTAACCAGACGGGCATTGGGCTGGCGGCGCTGACCGCAGAAAACCAGCCGGGCGTGCTTCGCCGACAGCGCACCAAAGAAGGTGAAGAGCTAACCATTCTCAGTCTGCAAGGCGAATCGAACGGCGGCGCGGTGACGCTGACGGTAGCGCGGCTGGCGCGCGAAAGAGCCAAAATGCTGGAGCAGTATCGCCAGGAAAGCCTGCTGGTGTGCCTGGCTGCGCTGATGCTTGGGGCTATCCTGAGTCCTCTGCTGATCCGGCGGGGACTAAGAGCCATAGGCGCGCTCAGCAAAATCACCGCGGCCACACACGCCGACAGGCTTTCTGACAGCGTTCCGCTGAATACTTTGCCCCGCGAGCTGCTGCCGCTGGGCGAGGCGCTTAACGTGATGCGCAGCCGCCTGGCGCACGATTTTACCCGGCTGACCCGATTTGCCGACGATCTGGCGCATGAGCTCCGCACGCCGGTCAACGTGATGCTCAGCCAGAATCAGGTCGCGCTGGGGCAGGAGCGCACGCCGGAAGCGTACCAGCAGCTGCTGGAAGGAAATATCGAAGAGCTGGAGAATCTCTCTCGCCTGACCGACAACATTCTGTTCCTGGCCAGAGCCGATCACCACAACGTGGCGCTCAGAAAAGAGGTTTTTTCGCTGCCCGACACGCTGGAAAATATCACCGATTTTCTGGAGCCGCTGGCGGAAGAAAAAGGGCTACGTTTTGCGCTGGAGGCGGAAGGCAATATTCAGGCCGATAAAATGCTGTTTCAGCGGGCGCTGGTCAATCTGATTACCAATGCCGTTCGCCACGCACCGGAAAACACGCTGGTTCGCATAAAAACCGAGGCGACAGGAGAAGCTGTCGATATAGCCGTGGGTAATAAGGGTGAGCCTTTGGCGGAGACGGAAAAATTATTTGAGCGCTTCTGGCGCGGAGACGAGGCGCGCAACAGCGTGGGATCGGGACTGGGTCTGGCGCTGGTTAAAGCTATTGCGGAATTGCACGGCGGCTACGCCTGGTATCAGCATCGCGAAGGGGAAAATCTGTTTGGTATCAGGCTGGGCGGTGAGACTCCTGCCCGCCAGGGGCGGGCAGGAGAACAGGCTTAGTGAGGCTTCAGCAGTTTTTCTGCATGGCTGACGATGTTTTCCACCGTGAAGCCAAACTCGTTAAACAGCTTCTCTGCCGGTGCGGACTCACCAAAGGTGGTCATCCCGACAATCGCGCCGTTCAGGCCGACATACTTATACCAGTAGTCTGCGATGCCCGCTTCCACCGCCACGCGAGCGGTAACGCCGGAAGGCAGCACCGATTCGCGATAGGCCAGATCCTGCTTATCAAACAGGTCGGTTGAAGGCATAGACACCACGCGAACTTTATGGCCGTTGGCGGTCAGTTTTGCTGCCGCGCCCAGCGTGATTTCCACTTCAGAACCGGTTGCGATCAGGATCACTTCCGGCGTGCCTTCGCTATCTTTCAGCACGTAGGCACCGCGAGAGATGTTTTCCAGCTGCTCTTTGGTACGCTCCGGCTGCGCCAGGTTCTGACGGGAAAGGATCAGCGCGGTCGGGCCGTGGTGGCGCTCAATCGCGTGTTTCCAGGCCACGGCGGTTTCTACCTGATCGCAAGGACGCCAGACGCTCATGTTTGGCGTAACGCGCAGGCTGGCGATCTGCTCAACCGGCTGGTGCGTCGGGCCATCTTCGCCCAGACCGATGGAGTCGTGTGTGTAGACCAGGATCTGACGCGCCTTCATCAGCGCCGCCATACGCACGGCGTTACGCGCATACTCGACGAACATCAGGAAGGTAGCGGTGTAAGGCACAAAGCCGCCGTGATGCGCGATGCCGTTAGCGATAGCGGTCATACCGAATTCGCGCACGCCGTAGTGGATATAGTTACCCGCCAGGTCGTCTTTAATCGATTTGGAACCGGACCAGATAGTCAGGTTGCTTGGCGCCAGGTCAGCGGAACCGCCCAGGAATTCCGGCAGCAGCTTGCCATAGGCTTCCAGCGAGTTCTGGGAAGCTTTACGGCTGGCGATTTTCGCCGGATTAGCCTGCAGCTCTTCGATAAACTTCTGCGTTTCCTGCTGCCAGTTTTCCGGCATGCCGCCATCCATACGACGAGCGTACTCTTTCGCCAGTTCCGGATAAGCCGCTTTATAAGCTGCGAACTTGTCGTTCCATGCTTTCTCATACTGCTGGCCCGCTTCTTTGGCATCCCACTGTGCGTAAATTTCCTGCGGGATTTCGAACGGCGGATAGTTCCAGCCCAGCTGTTTGCGGGTCAGTGCGATCTCTTCATCGCCCAGCGCCGCGCCGTGCGCTTCTTCTTTACCGGCTTTGTTTGGCGAACCGTAGCCGATAATGGTACGGCAGATGATCAGAGAAGGCTTATCGGTCACGCTCTGCGCTTCTTTGATCGCTTTCGCTACCGCTTCGGCGTCGTGACCGTCTACTTCGCTGATCACATGCCAGTTGTAGGCTTCAAAACGCTTGGCGGTATCATCGCTGAACCAGCCTTCCACTTCGCCGTCGATCGAAATGCCGTTGTGATCGTAGAAACCGATCAGCTTGCCAAGGCCCAGCGTGCCGGCCAGCGAGCAAACTTCATGCGAGATACCTTCCATCAGGCAGCCGTCGCCCATAAACACATAGGTATGGTGATCGACGATCTCATGATCGGGACGGTTAAACTGCGCGGCCAGCGTGCGTTCGGCAATCGCCAGACCCACGGCGTTGGCCAGACCCTGACCCAGCGGGCCGGTAGTGGTTTCCACGCCTGGCGTGTAGCCGATTTCCGGGTGGCCCGGCGTTTTGGAATGCAGCTGGCGGAAGTTTTTCAGTTCTTCAATCGGCAGGTCATAGCCGCTCAGGTGCAGCAGGCTGTACAGCAGCATGGAGCCGTGACCGTTGGAAAGGATAAAACGGTCGCGATCGGCCCAGGCAGGGTTAGTCGGGTTGTGATGCAAAAAGTCGCGCCACAGCACTTCTGCAATATCTGCCATGCCCATTGGGGCGCCTGGGTGACCCGATTTGGCTTTTTGCACCGCATCCATACTCAGCGCACGGATTGCATTAGCCAACTCTCTACGTGAAGACATATTTTTCTCCCTGATATTTTTGGGGGGACGAACTGGGCAAATAAACGTCGGGCGACTTTCCCCGACGCGCGTCGGGGAGGCCCGTGAACGAAATTACAGCTTAGCGGCCAGCACGTCTTCCAGGTGCTGTTGGTCAACGGCAAACTGGCGGATACCTTCGGCCAGTTTTTCTACCGCCATAGGATCCTGATTGTGCTCCCAGCGGAACTCCGATTCAGAAAGCGGAGCAGGCTGGTGGAAAGCTTCAGTTGACGGCGTCAGCTTGCGCTCAACCGGCGCGTCGCTGGCCTGCAGCTCTTCCAGCAGGTTTGGTGAAATAGTCAGGCGATCGCAGCCCGCCAGCGCGATGATTTGTTCCGTTTTACGGAAGCTGGCGCCCATGATGATGGTGTTATAGCGGTGCTGCTTGTAGTACTCGTAGATTTTACGAACGGAAACCACGCCTGGATCTTCATCCACCACATAAGGGTCAAGCGGCTTGCGGGTGTTGTACCAGTCGTAGATACGGCCGACAAACGGCGAAATCAGGAACACGCCCGCTTCCGCACAGGCGCGCGCCTGGGCAAAGGAGAACAGCAGCGTCAGGTTACAGTTGATGCCGTTTTTCTCCAGCTCTTCCGCCGCGCGGATGCCTTCCCAGGTGGAAGCGAGCTTGATCAGAATACGTGAACGGTCGATACCGTTGTCTTCGTACATTCTCACCAGCTTCTCGGCTTTGGTCACGCACATGCCGCGGTCAAACGACAGGCGAGCATCCACCTCGGTAGAAACGCGGCCAGGCACGCTTTTCAGGATTTCCATACCGAGGTTGACGTTGACTTTGTCGCTGGCGTTGATGATTTGCGTCTCTTTGCTGCCGCCCTGTTTTTTGGCGTAGTCGATAGCGTCGGTGATCAGGTGCTTGTAAGAGTCGAGGCTGGAGGCTTTCAGGATCAGAGATGGGTTGGTGGTGGCATCTTCAGGGTGATAATTACGAATAGATTCGATATCGCCACTGTCCGCCACCACGGTGGTGTATTGTTTCAGTGCGTCTAGCTGGTTCATCTCATGGCTCCTTGATGGGCAATCTGCAAAACTAATGATGACCGTGCCGGAACATCGGCTGTCGCCGGGCTACAAAGCCCAATAGCGAACGAACCGGGCCGCAATCCTGTGCATTTACGCAGGGCCGGCTTCCGACGCGGTGGATTATTCTCAGGCCAAACATTGCATCAGACGTCCTGTAATGGGAATGCGTTTTCTCTGATTGTTGCAATGGGTTAGCCCAATGGCTGGTAAAACGCGGTACCTGAAAGTGTAGCACTTCTTCAGGATTACGGCAGGCGGCAGCACTGGCTGCTACATTTTTGGGGAAGGCGAGGGGAAAAATAGCGAGCGGCGGCTTCCGGCTCGCTATATCAATGTTAAATCCAGGCTTTAACCGGCAGGAAATCGTTGTACAGCGCGGCTTCCGGCGTGCCCGGCTGCGGCTGGTAGTCGTATTCCCAGCGTACCAGCGGCGGCATCGACATCAGAATGGATTCGGTACGGCCGCCGGTCTGCAGACCAAACAGCGTGCCGCGATCCCACACCAGGTTGAACTCCACATAGCGGCCACGGCGGTAAAGCTGGAACTGGCGCTCGCGCTCGCCCCACGGCAGCGTTTTGCGCCGCGCCACTATCGGCAAATAAGCGTTGAGGAAGCCTTCGCCGACCGCCTGCATAAAGCGAAAACAGTGGTCAAAATCCGGCGTGTTCAAATCGTCAAAAAACAGGCCGCCGATGCCGCGCTGCTCGTTACGGTGTTTAATAAAGAAATAGTCGTCACACCACTTTTTGTAGCGTGGATAGACCTCTTCGCCAAAGGGCTGACAGAGATCGGCCGCGGTTTGATGCCAGTGCACCGCGTCTTCCGTAAAGCCATAGTAAGGCGTCATATCGAAACCGCCGCCGAACCACCATACCGGGTCGGCGCCCGGCTTTTCGGCAATAAAAAAGCGCACGTTGGCATGGCTGGTGGGCACGTAAGGATTGGACGGATGGATCACCAGCGATACGCCCATCGCTTCAAAACTGCGGCCGGCCAGCTCCGGCCGGTGCGCGGTGGCGGAGGCGGGCATCTGGTCGCCGTGCACATGAGAAAAGTTAACGCCAGCCTGTTCAAACACCGCGCCGTTGCGCAGCACGCGGCTTCTGCCGCCGCCGCCGCCTTCGCGCGTCCAGCTGTCTTCCGCAAACTGCGCCTTGCCGTCAGCCTGCGCCAGCTGCTGACAGATTGTGTCCTGTAACCTGAGCAGAAACTGCTTTACCAGGGCGATATCGGGTGTATTCATGGTTTTGCCTGACTGTAAAATGACGCGCGAAGTATACGTCAAAATGCCCTAGCCGGGGCGGCGGTTGTTGGCATCGAACTCATTAAAATAGCTGATAACGCCATCCACTATAGCGCCGGCGATTTTCCGACGGAAAGCGGTGGTGCCCAGCAAGCGCTCTTCGGCGGGGTTGGTAATAAAAGAGGTTTCCACCAGCACCGAAGGGATAGAAGGCGATTTCAGCACGGCAAAAGCGGCCTGCTCGGGATGCTGACTGTGCAAATGGTGAATCGGCCGGATCTGGCTCAGCACGTGCTTGCCCAGCGTCAGGCTATTTTTAATCGTATCGGTCTGCACCAAATCAAACAGCACCTGCTGTAGATAGTGATCCTTTTGCGCTACCTTGACGCCGCCCACGGCATCGGCAGCGTTTTCGCGCTCGGACAGATAGCGGGCCATTCGGCTGCTGGCACCACGGTTAGAAAGGGCGAAAACCGAAGCGCCGTTGGCATCGGGGCTGGTAAAACCATCGGCGTGTATCGACATAAAAAGATCGGCGCCGTGCTGGTGTGCAATTTCCACGCGCTCGCCCAGCGGGATAAAGCGATCGTTATCCCGCGTCAGTCGCGCCTCGATATGAGGATGATCGCTCAGCATCTGACGGATATGTCCGGCTATCTCCAGCACCACGTGTTTTTCTTCCGAACCTTCTTCACCTACCGCGCCAGAATCGATGCCGCCGTGGCCGGGATCGATCATCACAATCCTTTTACCCTTTGCTTTAGGCGGCGTGGCCCCGTGCGCGGATGCTGTTTTAAGCGGTGCTTCTTTTGCCCTGGCGGCACTGCCGCCCAGCAGCGCCAGCGCCAGGCTGGAAAGCAGCAGCTGACGGCGGGAAGTAAGCGGGGTCATCGGGCCAAACTTTTTCATTACAACATCCTCAGGGCGCAAAGTGCTTACTGTTATATCGTAACAATAAGACGACAGCGAGGGGGGAACTATTTCAACGTTTTACTTTTTATTTCAGGCCGCTAACGGCAGCGTAAATTCACTGCTCATGCAGCCAGCTGGAAAAGCGATCGCGTGCTATCTGGGGATTATGTAGCCGCTTTCTGCCACTTTCTGGCAATTATCTCTTCGGAGGGTTGCGCCCGCGAAAGAAACCGCGATAATCAGCGAATTGTGGTTAACATCTGGGACAACGCTATGGAAATTCGCGTATTTAGCCAGGACGATTTTGAAGAAGTGATCACCCTGTGGGAACGCTGCGATCTGCTGCGCCCGTGGAACGATCCGGAAATGGATATTGAGCGCAAACTTAATCACGATCCCGACCTGTTTCTGGTGGCGGTGGTCGGTGGCGCCGTGGTCGGTACGCTGATGGGCGGTTATGATGGCCATCGCGGTTCAGCCTACTATCTGGGCGTGCATCCCGACTATCAGGGCCGTGGCTTCGCCAATGCGCTGATCAACCGGCTTGAAAAAAAGCTGATTGCGCGCGGCTGTCCGAAAATCAACGTGATGGTGCGGGAAGAGAACGACGCGGTGTTGGGTTTCTATGAAAAGCTGGACTACGAGACGCAGGACAGCATGTTACTTGGTAAGCGCCTGATTGAAGACCGCGAATATTAAGCCAGCCGACCGTTCCGCCATGTGCCTCTACACGCCCGACGACTACGATGCCAAAGGCCAGCTGAAGCTGCCGCTGGCCTTCTGGGGCGTGCTGCTGCTGCAGGCGCGCACCTGGCTACTGTTTATTATGGCCGGTGCCTCTCGCGATCAGGGCACGGCGCTGTTGGCGCTGTTCTATCCGGATACGCGCGCGTTCTGGACGGGCATTGCGCTGGGCGTGCCTGCGGCGGTAGGGCTGCTGCTGACCGGCTATCGCCAGCGTCTGCCGCGGCTCTGGCAGGCGTGGCGCTGGGTACTCTGCCTGTCGCTGGCCGTGATGCTCTGCGTGCAGTTCGCCAGCCTCTGGCTGGGCGAGGACACGCTGTCGCCGTGGATGATCCTGTTTACCGGTTTCGATCTGCTGGCGCTGGGCTGGTTTGCCTTCAGCGCGCGGCTGCGCGACTGTTTTGCGCCAGAGCAGCACCTCGAATAAACTTTTCTGCCGATCCGTACTCCAACCTTTCTTTGGGGCTGCCGTAAAAGGCGTTGTGCTATGGCAGCCGCCTCTCTTTTTGTCAGGAGTTTTCATGAAAACCGTTCGTCCTTTAGCCCTGGCCGCGGCCGTTATGCTGGCTGGCTGCGCCAGTTCCGGCGACGCCGCACCGGCCACTCACGGGGCCACCTGGTGGAACCCGCTGACCTATTCCTGGTCCAGCCTCTCGCCCTGGCACTGGTTCGGTTCTGCTACTGAGGTCAGCGAGCAGGGCGTTGGCGGCCTGAACGGCGCGACCGCGATGAACGAGCAGGCGGTTGGCGAAGCGCTGAACGACGACTATCAGATACGTAAAGGGATGCGCGGCGAAAACGGCAAGGTTATCACCTTCTTCCAGGCGCTCGACGGCAAAGAGGTGAAGCTGGAAATCACGGGCGAAACCAGCGTCAGCGAGGTGCGGGTGATGGATGACAGCATCCAGACTACCTCTGGTGTGAAGATCGGCACGCCTTTCAGCGACCTCTATAGCCGCGCTTTCGGTGCCTGTCAGAAGGCTGCTGGCGGCAAGGGAGTAGAGTGCCGCGCGCCGGACAGCCAGCATATCAGCTACGTCTTTACCGGCGAATGGCACGGGCCGGAAGGGCTGTTGCCGTCTGATGATACGCTGAAGAAATGGCAGGTAAGCCAGATCGTCTGGCGCCGCTGATTGGCCTGCGGCTGTGTGTCACAGGACAGATAGCCGCCGCTACCGTTATCAGAAACAGATCGGGATAGTCATTGCGCTTGCTGTCCCTTTCCCGATTGTTCCACGCGCGCAGCCAGCACACGCCGCCCGGCGTATCCGCGACAGTTCCCTGGACATGGTGTTCCCCTTGCGCGATCGTTGCTTCAAACAGGCTTTCTATTTCTGCCCGCTGCATAACCTGTCCCGCCCGCTTATAGCTTTTTAAACTTCCAAATCACCAAACGGTATATAAAACAGTTACTCCTTTTCGTGTGGTTATAAATAAACTGAACCCTCTCAGGCCGTGAGACGGGCCATCATTCCGGGATGAACAGCATGACCACACTGAAAAAAATCTGTAGCGGCGCCGTTCTGCTGCTGCTGGCCGGGTCAGCCCAGGCGACAGAGCTGCTGAACAGCTCTTATGATGTCTCACGCGAACTGTTTGCGGCCCTGAACACGCCTTTTGAACAGCGTTGGGCGCAGCAAAACGGCGGCGACAAGCTGACGATCAGGCAGTCACACGCCGGGTCATCTAAACAGGCGCTGGCCATTTTGCAGGGCCTGAAAGCCGATGTCGTAACCTATAACCAGTTGACCGACGTGCAGATCCTGCACGATCGCGGCAACCTCATTCCGGCGGACTGGCAGCAGCGTTTGCCCAACAACAGCTCGCCTTTCTATTCCACCATGGCTTTTCTGGTGCGCAAGGGCAATCCAAAGCATATCCATGACTGGCGCGACCTGGTCAAAAGCGACGTAAAGCTGATATTTCCTAATCCAAAAACCTCCGGCAATGGTCGTTATACCTGGCTGGCGGCGTGGGGCGCGGCGGATAAAGCGGACGGACACGACAAAGCAAAAACCGAACGGTTTATGGCGCAGTTCCTTAAAAACGTCGAGGTTTTTGATACCGGCGGGCGCGGCGCGACCACCACTTTCGTCGAGCGCGGGCTTGGCGACGTGCTGATCACTTTTGAGTCGGAAGTGAACACTATCCGTAATCAGTACCCGCAGCAGGATTTTGAGGTAATTATCCCGCACAGCAACGTGCTGGCGGAATTCCCGGTCACATGGATCGATAAAAACGTGGCGGCCAACCATACGGAAAAAGCGGCCAAAGCGTACCTGAACTATCTCTACACGCCTGCGGCGCAGAAAATCATCACTCAATATTATTACCGCGTAAATAATCCTGAGCTGATGGCGCAGCAGCGGCAGCGCTTTCCGGCCGTCGATTTGTTCCGCGTGGAACAGGTATTCGGCAGCTGGGAGCAGGTCATGAAAACGCAGTTCGCCAGCGGTGGCGAACTGGATAAGTTGTTAGCAGCGGGACGTGAGTAATGTTTGCCACTAAAAGTAAGCGCGTGCTGCCCGGCTTTGGACTGAGCCTGGGCAGTAGTCTGTTTTTTACCTGTCTGATCCTGCTGTTGCCGATCAGCGCGCTGCTGATGCAGCTGTCTGAGATGACGCTGGCACAGTACTGGGATGTGGTAACCAATCCCCAGATGATTGCCGCCTATAAGGTGACGCTGCTGTCGGCGGGCGTCGCCTCGGTGTTTAACGCCTTTTTCGGCATGCTGATGGCCTGGATCCTGACGCGCTACCGTTTTCCGGGGCGCGCGCTGCTGGATGGCTTAATGGATCTGCCTTTTGCGCTGCCGACGGCGGTAGCAGGCCTGACGCTGGCCGGGCTTTTTTCCGTGAACGGCTGGTACGGGCAGTGGCTGGCGCAGTTCGATATTAAAGTTTCCTACACCTGGCTGGGGATCGCCGTGGCGATGGCCTTTACCAGCATTCCTTTCGTGGTGCGCACGGTGCAACCGGTGCTGGAAGAGCTTGGCCCGGAATATGAAGAGGCGGCGGAAACCCTCGGCGCCACGCCGTTTCAGAGCTTCCGCCGCGTGGTGCTGCCGGAAGTTGGCCCGGCGCTGCTGGCCGGCACGGCGCTCTCTTTTACCCGCAGCCTGGGCGAGTTCGGCGCGGTGATCTTTATTGCCGGTAATATCGCCTGGAAAACCGAGGTGACCTCGCTGATGATTTTCGTGCGTCTGCAGGAGTTCGACTATCCGGCAGCCAGCGCCATCGCTTCAGTGATCCTGGCCGCCTCGCTGCTGCTGCTGTTTGCGATTAACACTCTACAAAGCCGCTTTGGCCGTCGTCTTGGAGGTCAATAATGGCTGACGTTACCGAACTGAATCACGTTGGACGCGAGCGTCCGCGCTGGGGCAAATGGCTGCTGATCGCCACGGGCATGATCGTCTCGCTCGGCCTGCTGGTGGTGCCGCTTATCGCTATTTTCGCCAGCGCCTTTTCCGACGGCGTGACGGCGATGTTCAGCAACCTGAAAGATGGCGACATGCTGCACGCCATCTGGCTGACCGTGCTGATGGCGCTGATCACCGTGCCGGTTAACCTGGTGTTCGGCACGCTGCTGGCCTGGCTGGTGACGCGCTTCACCTTTCCCGGCCGCCAGCTGCTGCTGACGCTGTTTGATATTCCTTTTGCCGTGTCGCCGGTGGTGGCGGGGCTGATGTATCTGCTGTTCTGGGGCGTAAACGGCCCGGCGGGCGGCTGGCTGGACGAGCACAGCATTCAGCTGATGTTCTCCTGGCCGGGTATGGCGATGGTCACTATCTTCGTGACCTGTCCGTTTGTGGTGCGCGAACTGGTGCCGGTGATGCTGAGCCAGGGCAGCAGCGAAGATGAAGCCGCAGTGCTGCTTGGCGCCTCCGGCTGGAAGATGTTCTGGCGCGTTACGCTGCCAAATATCCGCTGGGCGCTGCTGTACGGCCTGGTATTAACTAACGCGCGCGCGATTGGCGAGTTTGGCGCGGTTTCGGTGGTTTCGGGATCGATTCGCGGCGAAACCTACACGCTGCCGCTACAGGTAGAATTGCTGCATCAGGACTACAACAGCGTGGGCGCTTTTACCGCCGCCGCGCTGCTGACCCTGATGGCGATAGTCACGCTGTTTCTGAAAAGCGCGCTGCAATGGCGTTTAGAACGCCGCGCGCAACGGGAGGGGGAACAATGAGCATTGAAATCAGTAACATCAACAAATCCTTTGGCCGGACTAAAGTGCTGAACGATATTTCGCTGGATATCCCTTCTGGTCAGATGGTGGCGCTGCTGGGCCCGTCCGGCTCCGGGAAAACCACGCTGCTGCGTATTATCGCCGGTCTGGAGAGCCAGAACAGCGGCCGTCTGAGCTTTCACGGCAACGATGTGACGCGGCTGCACGCCCGCGACCGTCGCGTCGGCTTTGTATTCCAGCACTATGCGCTGTTTCGCCATATGACGGTATTCGACAATATCGCGTTTGGACTGACGGTGCTGCCGCGCCGCGAGCGTCCTTCTGCGGCGGCCATTAAAGAAAAAGTCACGCGCCTGCTGGAGATGGTGCAGCTGGGACATCTGGCCGGGCGTTTCCCGGCACAGCTTTCCGGCGGTCAGAAACAGCGGGTGGCGCTGGCGCGTGCGCTGGCGGTCGATCCGCAAATTCTGCTGCTTGATGAACCCTTTGGCGCGCTGGATGCGCAGGTGCGTAAAGAGCTGCGCCGCTGGCTGCGACAGCTGCACGAAGAGCTGAAGTTCACCAGCGTCTTTGTTACCCACGATCAGGAAGAGGCGATGGAAGTCGCCGATCGCGTGGTGGTGATGAGCCAGGGCAATATCGAGCAGGCTGGCGCGCCGGATGAAGTATGGCGCGATCCGGCCACCCGTTTCGTGCTGGAATTCCTGGGCGAAGTGAACCGCTTTGATGCTGAGGTGCACGGTTCGCAGTTCCATGTCGGCGCGCATCGCTGGCCACTGGGCTATGCGCCAGCGCACCAGGGTGCGGTCGAACTGTTCCTGCGCCCGTGGGAAATCGACGTCAGCCGCCAGAGCAGCCTGGAAACGCCGCTGCCGGTGCAGGTGCTGGAAGTCAGCCCGCGCGGCCACTACTGGCAGCTGGTGGCACAGCCCACGGGCTGGGGTGAGCAGCATGAACCGATCACCGTAGTGATGGAAGGCGAGCAAACCGCGCCGATCCGCGGCGAGCGTCTTTTTGTCGGCCTGCAACAGGCGCGCCTTTATAAAGGCGATACGCCGCTGCGGCAGGTTGCCTTTGCGCAGAGCGCCTGATATTTTCTACCGCCATCCGGGTCAGGTTATGCCTGACCTTTTTTGCCGGTAAGGCCTTCTTCAGGAACCATCACTTGACCACGCTCGAACACACCATCGGCAACACGCCATTGATCAAGCTTCAGCGGCTGACGCCAGACAACGGCAGCGAAATCTGGCTGAAGCTTGAGGGCAATAACCCCGGCGGCTCGGTCAAAGATCGCGCCGCGCTGTCGATGATCCAGCAGGCGGAGCGGCGTGGCGAAATTCGGCCCGGCGATATGCTGATCGAAGCGACCAGCGGCAATACGGGCATCGCGCTGGCGATGATCGCCGCGATGAAAGGCTACCGTATCAAGCTGCTGATGCCCGATAACATGAGCATGGAGCGTCAGGCGGCGATGCGGGCCTACGGCGCGGAGCTGCTGCTGGTAAGCCGCGAGCTGGGCATGGAGGGCGCGCGCGATTTGGCCCGCGATATGGAAGCGCGCGGAGAGGGCAAAGTGCTCGATCAGTTTAACAATCCTGATAACCCGCTGGGCCACTACGTTACCACCGGCCCGGAAATCTGGCAGCAAAGCGCAGGAAGGCTGACGCACTTTGTTTCCAGCATGGGCACTACCGGCACCATCACCGGCGTGGGACACTATCTGAAAGAGCAGAGCGGAACGGTAGCTATCGTGGGGTTACAGCCCGCCGAAGGCAACAGCATTCCCGGCATTCGCCGCTGGCCGCAGGCCTATCTTCCCGCCATCTATCGACCGGAGCTGATCGACCGTATCCTGGATATGACCCAGCAGGAGGCGGAGGAAACCATGCGCCTGCTGGCGCGCCGTGAAGGCATTTTCTGCGGCGTCAGTTCCGGCGGGGCGGTGGCCGGCGCGCTGCGTATTGCGCAAGAGCAGCCCGGCAGCGTTATTGTCGCTATCGTCTGCGATCGTGGCGACAGGTACCTCTCTACCGGCGTGCATTCGTCACCAGACTGATCCCTCTATCGGCGTGCATACGCCAGCCCGATCTCCCTCCTGGCAGGCCCACGCTTTCGGGCCGCTCAATTTGTGCTCATGCCGTTACACTGTAAGGATTGGGTAAAACCTGCTGCTATTGTTTGAGCAACAGGTGAAAATAGCGCCTGGCCTGGAGAGAGATAACGCATGAAAATTTTACTGGTTGATGACGATCTGGAGCTGGGCACCATGCTCAGCCAGTATCTGATTGCCGAAGGATTTGACGCCACACTGGTACTGAGCGGCAAAGCGGGGATTGAAGGGGCGATGTCGGGCGGCTATAGCGCAATGATCCTGGACATCATGCTGCCGGATATGAGCGGCATTGATGTGCTGCGTCAGGTGCGGCAGAGTAGCCGCCTGCCGGTCATCATGCTGACGGCGAAGGGCGACAATATCGATCGCGTCATCGGCCTGGAAATGGGTGCCGATGACTATATGCCTAAACCTTGCTATCCGCGCGAGCTGGTCGCCAGGCTGCGCGCCGTGCTGCGCCGCGTTGAAGAACAGCCGGTGGTGGTGGAAAGCCGTGAAGTGGTCAGCTGGGGCGAGCTGACGCTAAACCCGGCCACACGCATCAGCGAATGGCAGAAGCAGCCGTTCGATCTCACCGCTTCGGAATTTAATCTGCTGGATCTGCTGCTGCGCTCGCCCGATCGCGTGGTTTCTAAAGATGAGCTGTCGGAAAAGGGGCTGGGTCGTCCTCGTGAAGCCTACGATCGCAGCGTGGACGTGCATATCAGCAATATCCGCCAGAAGCTTTCCGCTTTAACCTGTGACGCCATCACCATCGAAACCGTTCGCAGCATCGGCTATCGCATCCGATGACGGCGGGCTTTCGTGGGCTGCTCTTCTGGAAGATCCTGCTGGGTTTCTGGCTGACGTTTCTGATTATGAGCCAGCTGCTGTGGCTGAGCTTTTCCCTGTATGGCCGACACCACGAACCGCCGGAAAACCTGGCGGCCCGGCGCATCGTTAATTTGCAGATGACCTCGGCCGTCTCGGTACTGCAGCGCGGCGGCATGGATGCGCTCAACGATATGATGGCGGACTGGTCCGCCAACGATCGCCGCTTCTTCTCGGTACAGGTGATGAAAAAGCCGCCGCAGGAGCTACCGCACGGCGACCTTAACCGCGATTTGCGGCCCGGCGAGTTCCCGAAAGAAGTGATCGAATGGGTGACCGGTGCCGATGGTCAACAGTATCAGCTGCGCTACGACGTGCAGGGGCTGCGCGAAGACAGCCATATGGCCGGTGGCCACCGCAGCTTTCTGAATATTCCTGAACCCATGCTGTTTATGGCGGGCGGCGGCGGGCTGCTGTTCAGCCTGTTTCTGGCGTGGAACCTGACCCGACCTATGCGTCAGCTGCGAGAAGGTTTCGATCGCGTCTCCAAAGGCGATCTCTCCGTGCGGCTGTTTCCCAAAATGCGTCGGCGGCATGACGAGCTGTCGGTGGTGGCGCAGGATTTTGACGCCATGGTTGAACGCCTTTCCGTGCTGGTTAAGGCGCGCGAGGAGCTGCTGCACGATGTTTCTCACGAGCTGCGCTCGCCGCTGGCGCGTCTTCAGCTGGCGACCGGGCTGGCGCGGCAAACGCCGGAGTCGGTAGGGCAATCGCTCGACAGGATCGACGAAGAGGCGCGGCGGCTGGATAAGATGATCGGCGAGCTGCTGACGCTGTCGCGCGCCGAGCATCAAAGCCTGCCGGACGAGCAGTATTTCGATCTGCTTGGGCTGCTGGAGGTGGTCGCCAACGATGCGCGCTACGAGGCTCAGGGTTCCGGCGTGGAAATCATGCTGAATGCGGACCAGAACGGCGACTACACGGTTAAAGGCGACGCCAAGCTGATCCGTTCCGCAGTGGAAAACGTGGTGCGTAACGCGCTGCGTTTTTCCGGGCAGGGGCAGCAGGTCAGGATCTCGCTACAGCAGGACAGCGGCTGGCTCACCATCGGCGTCAGCGACCAGGGCCCCGGCGTGGATGCGGACAAGCTTTCCAGCATTTTCGATCCCTTTGTGCGCGTGAATTCGCCGCTATCCGGCAAAGGCTACGGCCTGGGGCTATCAATTGTGCGTAAGGTGATCCTGGCGCATCAGGGCGAGGTCAGCGCGGTGAACGGTAAAAACGGCGGGCTGGAACTGACGCTGAAGCTACCGCACTGGGTGGCTTAGCTTAACGAGGGTGCTATCATTGTCCGACACCTTTTATTCGCATTTATGAGGTAAAGGATGAATAAAGCGTCGTCCAGTAAGCAACAGGAAGTGCAGCGGATTGTGGATGCCATCTCCAACGCCATTGCGCAGCATCGGCTTAAGCCGGGCACACGGTTAATCGAAGCCCAGATTGTCGAGGTGCTGGTGGCCAACCGCAATCACGTGCAGAGCGCGCTACAGCGTCTGGCGATGCAGCATATCGTCACCATTGAACCGCATCGCGGCGCGATGGTCGCCAAACCGGAAGCGCGCGAAGCCCGGGAAGTCTTTACCGCCCGGCGAGCGGTAGAGAACGCCATTATAGCCGGTATCACCACGCAGCAGATGCAGCGCTATCAGACTGAGCTGATCGCGCAGCGACAGGCGGAGAAAGAGGCAATTGCCAGCAATAACCGCCTGGAAATTGTACGGCAGCTGTCGCAGTTCCATCTTTTGCTGGCGGAAATCAGCGATAACCGCGTGCTCAGCGAAATTCTTACCAATCTTACCGTACGCAGCTCGCTGATTGTCGCGCTCTACCAGCGCAATGAGGATCCGGCCAGCCACTGCGAACAGCACAGCTCGATAGTCGCTGCGCTGCAGGCGGGTGACAACCACTGCGCACAGCAGTTGATGCATCATCATATGCATGAACTTGAGCTACAGCTGTCGCTGGATGAGATAGAAGAAGTGCCCAGCCTGCGCGATGCGTTAGCCTGAAAAAAAAGGCCGCCTGATTGCTCAGGCGACCTTTCAGACAGGCACGGCTTACTTTTTGATGCGGATCACCGGTGTTTCGCCCACGGTAACGCTACCCGTCAACTTAACCAGCTCTTTGATCTCGTCCATATTAGAGATCACCACCGGCGTCAGCGTAGATTTCGCTTTTTCTTCCAGCAAAGGCAGATCGAATTCGATGATCACGTCACCTTTCTTCACTTTCTGGCCTTCTTCAGCGATACGCTTAAACCCTTCACCCTTCAGTTCAACGGTATCAATCCCGAAGTGAACGAACAGCTCAATGCCGCTGTCCGATTCAATGGAAAATGCATGATTGGTTTCGAAGATTTTACCGATGGTGCCGTCAACAGGCGCCACCATTTTGTTGCCGGCAGGTTTGATTGCGATACCGTCGCCAACAATTTTCTCCGCAAATACCACGTCCGGCACGTCTTCAATGTTTACGATTTCGCCGGACAGCGGTGCCACGATCTCAATGGCACCAGATGCGGTATCTGACTTATCGCCAAAAAGTTTTGAAAACAAACCCATGATCTTCTCCTAAGCAGTAATATTTGGCCAGCGCTTCTGGATCTCAGCAGAGTGTTTTTTCTTCAATGAACTTGTTGACCAGGTTCATCAACTCTTCCGCTGTCGGTTGAGCCAGAGCCTGTTCTGCTAACGCCTTAGCATCTTCAAAATTCGTATTACGAATAATTTTTTTGATGCGCGGGATAGAAATGGCACTCATGCTGAATTCGTCCAGCCCCATTCCCAGTAACAGTAGTGTAGCACGTTCATCGCCTGCCAGCTCACCACACATCCCTGTCCATTTCCCTTCAGCATGAGATGCGTCAATAACTTGCTTGATCAGCGTCAGCACGGAAGGGGTCATTGGGTTGTACAAATGCGAAATCAGATCGTTACCGCGATCGACCGCCAGCGTGTACTGCGTCAGGTCGTTGGTGCCGATACTGAAGAAATCGACTTCTTTAGCCAGATGATGCGCGATTGCGGCTGAAGCTGGCGTTTCCACCATAATGCCGACCTCAATCTGCTCGTCAAAGGCTTTGCCTTCTTCACGCAGCTGCGCCTTCAGCGTTTCCAGCTCGGCCTTCAGCGTGCGCACTTCCTCAACGGAAATGATCATCGGGAACATAATGCGCAGCTTGCCGAAAGCGGAAGCGCGCAGGATGGCGCGCAGCTGGGCGTGCAGGATTTCCGGGCGATCCATCGCAATACGGATGGCGCGCCAGCCGAGGAACGGGTTGTCTTCTTTTGGCAGGTTCATATAGGGCAGATCTTTATCGCCGCCGATGTCCATCGTGCGTACGATAACGGCCTGCGAACCCATCGCTTCCGCCACGGCTTTGTAGGCCTGGAACTGCTCTTCTTCGCTCGGCAGCGAGTCGCGATCCATAAACAGGAATTCGGTACGGTAGAGGCCCACGCCTTCCGCGCCGTTACGCTCCGCGCCAGCTACATCGCGCACGGTGCCGATGTTGGCGCAGACTTCAACCTGATGACCGTCAAGCGTTACCGCAGGCAGATCTTTCAGCTTGGCCAGATCGTTCTTTTCCGTCACGTACTGAGTGTGGATAGCTTTCAGTTCGTCGATCTGCTCCGGCGTTGGATTAACGTAAACCTGGTTGTTCACGCCGTCCAGAATCAGATAATCGCCATTCTTCACCTGGCTGGTTACGTCGCCCGTGCCGACGATGGCCGGCAGCTCCAGCGAGCGCGCCATGATGGAGGTGTGGGAAGTACGGCCGCCCAGGTCGGTAATAAACCCAAGCACTTTGTTCAGGTTCAGCTGCGCGGTTTCAGACGGCGTCAGATCTTTGGCAACCAGCAGCACTTCTTCGGCAATGGCGCTGAGATCGACGATATGCAGGCCGAGAATGTTTTGCAGCAGACGTTTACCGATGTCGCGCACGTCGGCGGCGCGCTCTTTCAGGTACTCGTCGTCCAGTTCTTCCAGCGCTTTCGCCTGGCCTTCAATCACGGAGTGGGCGGCCGAGTCGGCTGAGGCCAGCTCGTCTTTAATCAGGGCTATGATTTCCTGCTCAAGCTCTTCATCTTCCAGCAGCATGATGTGGCCTTCAAAGATGGCCTCTTTCTCTTCGCCGAAGGTCTCCCCGGCTTTGGTTTTGATCGCCTCAAGCTGCGCGGCAGCCTTGCTGCGACCATCGAGAAAACGCTGAACTTCCTGCTCAACCTGGTCGGTAGTAATTTTTTTCCGGTTGATGACTATTTCATCTTCTTTCAGCAGAAGCGCTTTGCCAAAAGCGATACCCGGTGATGCTAAAATGCCTGAAATCATAACCCTACCTTTTTAATTACTGATAATCGCGAGCGAGAAACTGCGGCGAACCCGGCACCGGCGAGAAACCCGGCGGCCACCCGCATCTGACAGGCGCTCCACTGTATTAAAACAACAACGCGGACATGCTGTCCGCGATCAATTATGTTGCAATAAAGTGCCTGTCGCGTAGAAAAAGCTGACGCTTATTCGAGTTCGGCCATCAGTTTGACCAGGTGCTCAACGGCTTTCTGCTCGTCTTCGCCTTCAGCGGAAAGCGTCACGACGGTGCCCTGAGTCAGGCCCAGCGTCTGCAGTTTAAACAGGCTTTTGGCGCTGGCGGATTTGCCGTTAGAGGTCACGGTGATTTCAGAAACGAAAGCCTTGGCTTCTTTAACAAACTGAGCAGCAGGGCGAGTGTGTAGACCGTTAGGCGCGGTAATGGTGACTTCTTGCTGGAACATGTTGTTTCCCCAACTTAATTTATTTGGCGTTATTCCAAAGCTTAGCCTGGCGGCGCCGCTTTGGCCTGAATGTCTCGCGCAGGTCCGTGTTTAACAACGTGCCAGAAATGCGCCGAAATATGACAGATAGCGCGCGGATAACATGGCACACCGGCTGCGCTTTCTTCCTCTTCATTATGCCGTGCTTTCTGCTTTCGCGCCAAACCGGTAAATCGATTCAGCTACAGGCAATTCACGCAGCGATTAATTTTGAGGTTCGAAATAATTGGTTGCTTAGATACCAGACACCCGCAGGTAAAAGCAATGTGGAAAGTGGCAAAAGTTTGACGTGCTCCACAAAAAAGCACCCTGGCGGGTGCTTTTTCAGACAGTTTCAGGCAACCGCAATCGCTACTGTAATTCTTTCTCGGTAAAGAGATCGGCAAACAGCGCCGTACTTAAGTAGCGCTCGCCGGAAGAGGGCAGGATCACCACGATAGTTTTATTGGCAAAAGCTTCATCTTCCTGCAGCTTGAGGGCAGCGGCAACCGCAGCGCCAGAGGAGATCCCGGCCAGAATGCCTTCTTCTTCCATCAGACGGCGCGCCGTAGAGATAGACTCTTCGTTGGTGATAGCCACCACACGATCGACCAGATCCAAATCCAGGTTGCCAGGGATAAAGCCGGCACCGATACCCTGAATTTTATGCGGGCCAGGCTTGATCTCTTCACCAGCCAGCGCCTGGGCGATGACCGGCGAATCCGACGGCTCTACCGCGACGGCGATCAGATCCTTTTTGCCTTTGGTATTTTTGATATAGCGGCTGACGCCGGTCAGCGTGCCGCCCGTGCCCACGCCGGCGATAAAGACGTCGACTTCGCCGTCAGTATCTTCCCAGATTTCCGGGCCGGTGGTTTTTTCATGAATTTCCGGGTTAGCCGGGTTGCTGAACTGCTGTAGCAGCACAAATTTGTCCGGATCGCCGGCGACGATTTCTTCCGCTTTGGCAATCGCGCCCTTCATGCCCTTAGCGCCTTCCGTCAGGATCAGATTCGCACCCAGCGCCTTCAGCAGCTTGCGGCGCTCCACGCTCATGGTTTCCGGCATGGTCAGCGTCAGCTTGTAGCCGCGCGCGGCGGCCACGTAGGCCAGCGCGATGCCGGTGTTGCCGCTGGTTGGCTCAACCAGTTCGACGCCAGGTTTCAGAATGCCTCTTTTCTCGGCGTCCCAGATCATGTTGGCGCCGATGCGGCATTTCACGCTGAAGCTCGGGTTACGGGATTCGACTTTAGCCAGAATGCGTCCGTTACCAATCCGGTTCAGGCGAACCAGAGGCGTATGGCCGATTGTTAACGAATTGTCTTCATAGATCTTACTCATAACCCGTCCTTAACTGTATGAAAAATGGGAACTGCATCAAGCATACCCGGTTCAATTTTTCAAGGAAGTAAAGAAATAGTATATATATATGTTCTGCGGCAATAAGGGTGAAGCAAAAAGCATAAGCCTTATTTTACCTGCCCCAGCGCGCCGCGATAGCGATCGACCCACATGGCGGTCGCGCCGCAAACGGCTACCGGCATAATCGCCAGATTCAGTATCGGCACCATGGTAAATAAACTCACCAGCGCGCCGAACTGCATCACATCCGTTTTATGCCGTTTTAGCGATGTACGCATCTGCCGAAAACTGACCTTATGGTTATCAAACGGATAATCGCAGTACTGAATCGAGAGCATCCAGGCGCTGAATAAAAACCAGAGAACAGGCGCGACCGTTTGCCCAAATCCGGGGATAAAATAGAGCAGTAGCAGAACGAGCGCGCGCGGCAGATACCATGCCAGCTTTTGCCATTCGCGCTTCATAATGCGCGGAATATCCTTCACCATGCCCGCCCAGCCGCTGTCCGGCATCGGTTTTCCGGTGAGTTTAGCCTCCAGCTGTTCGGCTAACAGCCCGCAAAAGGGCGCGGCTATCCAGTTGGCCACGGTCGAAAAGAAATAGCTGAATACCAGCAGCACAAAAATAACCGTCAGCGGCCACAGCAGATAGTTGAGCCAGTGCAGCCAGTCGGGCACATGAGACATTAAAGCGGGAAGCCACTGCTCCAGCCTGAAGAACAGCCAGATAAACGCGCCACCCATCAATAAAAAATTAAGCGCCAAAGGCACAATAACAAAGCGGCGAATGCCGGGCAGTCGGATCAGCTGCCAGCCTTGGGCAAAATAGTGGATCCCATTGCCGGAAGCGCCGGTACGGTGAAGAGCCATGTCTGCTTTCCTTAAGTTAACAAGCCGTGCGCGGCTATCATAACTCAGCCGTTTGCGCTGAGCAGAAGAGATTTGCGCGAAAAAACAGCAAATAACCGTGTCGTTTCACGCTTATTTGTCAGAAAATACTGCACGGACTTGCACTTGTGCAGCGGGGCAAATACAGTTAGGGGATAAAGTTTGCCGCGGTGGCAAGGTATTGGAACAACAGAGAATACAATGATGCAGGATTTGCGTCTGATATTAATCGTTGTTGGCGCGATCGCTATAATAGCGCTTCTGCTTCACGGCTTCTGGACCAGCCGTAAAGAGCGCTCATCCGTTTTTCGCGATCGTCCTCACAAACGTTTAAAACAGGATAGAGAAGAGGCTTTTGACGACGTCGATGATGACGCGGGCAGTGCTCGCGGCAAAAGCCCGCGTCCGCGTAAAGCAGAAGAAGATGAGCCGGTAGTCGGCAGCTTTGACGAGCAGGCGCCGCCGCGCCCGGTAAAACCGCGCGCTCAGCCAGAACCTGTTCGCCATCAGCATCCGGTTGATGAGTCTCCCGAGCTGGATCCGCTCTTCGGCGGCGATTTGCCGCAGGAAGCCGATGACGAACCTTCCGTTCCGGTAAGCCGCAGGCAGCCGGAAGCGCCGCAGCCGGTTCAGTCTGCTCCGGCACGGCCTCAGCCGGTTGAGTCTGCTCCGGTACAGCCGCAGCCGTCCCCGTCTGTTCAGCCTGCTCCGGCACGGCCGCAGCCGGTACAGTCTGAACCGACCTTCGTCGAGCCGGAACCGGAACCCGCGCCGCAGCCTGAGCGCCCGGTCGCACCGCAGGAAAAACCTAAAGAAACGGTACTGGTGCTGCACGTTAGCGCCCATGCCGGCGGCGTACTGAACGGCGAGGCGCTCCTGCAGGGCGTGCTGCAGGCCGGTTTCCAGTTTGGCGAAATGAACATTTTCCATCGTCATCTCAGCCCGGCGGGCAGCGGCCCGGTGCTGTTTAGCCTGGCGAATATGGTCAAGCCCGGCTCGTTTAATCCTGATGAAATGTCAGATTTTTCTACGCCCGGCGTCTCTATCTTTATGATGGTGCCTTCCTATGGCGATGCGAATCAGAACTTTAAGCTGATGTTGCAGTCCGCCCAGCGCATCGCTGACGACGTTGGCGGCGTGGTGCTGGATGACGAGCGCCGGATGATGACGCCGCAAAAGCTGGAAACCTATAAAAACCGCATTCGTGACGTTATTGAGGCGAACGCCTGAGTTACCGGCACGCCTTCCTCTCTGTACACAAGACCCCCGCCAGCCGGGGGTTTTTTATCGCTATGGTGCCGCTATGGAATCCGTACAAGACAAAATCATCGCTCTGCAAACCACGCTTCGCCATTACGAATACCAGTATCACGTCCTTGATGAACCGGTAGTGCCGGACGCCGAATACGATCGCCTGATGGGCGAATTGCGCAAGCTGGAAGCGGCGCATCCCGATCTGGTGACGCCCGATTCGCCGACCCAGCGCGTAGGCGCCGCGCCGCTGAGCGCGTTTGAGCAGGTGCGTCATGAAATCCCGATGCTGTCGCTGGACAATGCTTTTGATGATGAAAGTTACCTTGCCTTTAACAAACGCGTGCAGGACAGGCTAAAAAGCGTTGATGAAATCACTTTCTGCTGTGAGCTAAAGCTGGACGGCCTGGCCGTCAGCCTGCTGTATGAGAACGGGCTGCTGGTGCGGGCGGCAACGCGCGGCGACGGCACCACCGGCGAGAACATCACCTCTAACGTGCGCACCATCCGCGCTATACCGCTGCGGCTGCACGGTGACAATATCCCGGCACGCGTTGAAGTACGCGGTGAGGTTTTTATGCCGCAGGCAGGTTTCGAGGCGCTGAACGAAGAAGCGCGGCGTATCGGCAGCAAAGTTTTCGCCAACCCGCGTAATGCTGCGGCCGGGTCGCTGCGCCAGCTCGACCCGCGTATTACCGCTAAGCGTCCGCTAACGTTTTTCTGCTACGGGCTGGGGCTGTTGGAAGGCGGTGAAATGCCGCGCAGCCACCTGGGCCGCCTGCAACAGTTTAAGGCCTGGGGGCTGCCGGTCAGCGACCGTGTGCGCCTCTGCCACACGCCGGAAGAGGTGCTGGCTTTCTATCGCAAGGTGGAAGAGGATCGCGCCACGCTGGGCTTCGATATTGACGGCGTGGTGATAAAAGTGGACTCGCTGGATCTCCAGGAGCAGCTGGGCTTCGTGGCGCGCGCGCCGCGCTGGGCGATAGCGTTTAAATTCCCGGCCCAGGAGCAGATGACGCACGTGCGCGACGTTGAATTCCAGGTTGGCCGGACGGGCGCGATTACCCCGGTCGCCAGGCTGGAGCCCGTACAGGTCGCGGGCGTGATGGTCAGCAACGCCACGCTGCACAATGCTGATGAGATAGACCGTCTGGGCTTGCGTATCGGCGATCGGGTGGTGATCCGCCGCGCGGGTGACGTTATCCCGCAGGTAGTCGGCGTGATCGAGGCCGATCGTCCGGCAGATGCCAGAGCGGTAGAGTTTCCTACGCACTGCCCGGTTTGCGGCTCGGACGTGGAGCGTGTAGAAGGCGAAGTGGTGGCGCGCTGTACCGGCGGCCTGATTTGCGGCGCGCAGCGCAAAGGCGCGTTAAAACATTTCGTTTCCCGCCGTGCGATGGACGTGGACGGCATGGGCGATAAAATCATCGACCAGCTGGTGGAAAAAGAGTACGTCAAAACGCCTGCCGACCTGTATAAGCTGACCGCGGGCAAGCTCACCGGCCTGGATCGCATGGGGCCGAAGTCTGCACAGAACGTGGTGGACGCGCTGGAAAAATCGAAGCAAACCACGCTGGCCCGTTTCCTTTATGCGCTGGGCATTACGGAGGTGGGCGAGGCGACGGCAGCCAACCTCGCCGCGCATTTTGGCTCGCTGGAAAGCATCATCAGCGCCGATCTGGACGCGTTGATCGGCGTGCAGGATGTCGGTAAGGTAGTGGCTGCCCATGTGCGAAATTTCATGGACGAGGAGAGCAACCGCGAGGTTATCCGCCAGCTGGTGGAAGAGGCCGGTATTCACTGGCCAGCGGTTGCGGTAGTCAAAGCGGAGGAGATCGACAGTCCTTTCGCCGGCAAAACCGTGGTGCTGACCGGGTCGCTGACGCAGCTTTCGCGCGATGAGGCCAAAGATCGCCTGGCCGCACTGGGCGCTAAAGTCAGCGGCAGCGTCTCGAAAAAAACCGATCTGGTGATTGCCGGGGAAGCAGCAGGCTCCAAGCTGACCAGGGCGCAGGAGCTGGGAATTAAGGTGATCGACGAAGCGGAGATGATTCGACTGCTGGGTGAATAAATGGAAAAAGAGCACCTGATTGAGATTGCCAATACCGAAATGCCCTTTGGAAAATATAAAGGGCGTTTCCTGATCGATTTGCCGGAGCCTTATCTGCTGTGGTTTGCGCGTAAGGACGAGTTTCCGGCAGGTCATCTGGGCGAGTTAATGCGTCTTACGCTGGCAATAAAGATTGAAGGCCTGGAAGGCCTGCTTAAACCACTTAAAAAAAGCTGAAATAACGGGGGAAGTCGCTTCCCCGGCTGCGGCTATTTCTGCGATTCCACCACCGTTTTAGCTTTCGATACCTGCTTTTCCACCTGTTTTTCTCCTGCCTTTTTATAGCGTTGCGCCAGCATAGAGCAGACCATCAGCTGCACCTGATGGAAAATCATCAGCGGCAGCACGATGATGCCGACCGCAGCAGAAGGAAACAGGATATTTGCCATCGGCACACCGTTCGCCAGGCTCTTTTTCGATCCGCAAAACAGAATGGTAATTTCATCCGCCCGGTTAAAGCCAAACAGACGCGCGGCCAGCAGATTAATGGCCAGCGCCACAAACAGAATGCCGAGGCTGCCGATCAGGATGTAGAGCAGGGTCATCGCGCCGACGCGGTGCCAGATGCCGTTTACCACCGCTTCGCTAAAGGCGGAATAGACTACCAGCAGAATAGAAGCCTGATCCGTTTTACCAATCAGCCCGCGATGTTTTTCGACCCACTCTGCAATCCAGCGACGCGAGATATGCCCCAGAATAAAAGGCACCAGCAGCTGCAGCATAATGCTTCCTATCTGCGTCAGGCTACCGTTGGCGGCATCGTTATGCACGTTCATCACCAGCCCGACCAGCAGCGGAGAGATAAACACGCCCAGCAGGCTGGAAGCCGACGCGCTGCACACCGCAGCCGCCACGTTGCCGCCAGCCAGCGAAGTAAGCGCAATTGCCGACTGCACGGTCGCGGGCAAAATACAAAGGTAGAGGAAGCCGGTATAGATTTCTGCGCTGACCGGCAGCGGATGCCACCAGACAAACAGCAGGCCGAGCAAAGGAAACAGCACGAAGGTGCTGATCATTACCCATAAATGCAACCGCCAGTGGCCGCCGCCGGCAATGATTTTTTCGCGCGACAGCTTGGCGCCGTGCATAAAAAACAGCAGGGCGATAGCGGCCGTGGTCAGCCACTCAAAGAAAGTCACAAAGTGGCCGCGCGCGGGCAGGAACGTTGCCAGCAGTACGGTAATAATCAGTTTAACCATCATGGGATCGAGCCGGAGAAACCGCATTGTTAATGCCTCGTTAATAAATCAATGTCGCTATTGTGCGTCAGCAGGGTTTAGAAATAAAATTGATTTATTGAATTCATATATGAGTTAAATCGATGAATTATACGCTCAGGCAGCTGCGGGTGTTTGTCGCCGTCGCGCAGCAGAAAAGCTTCAGCCAGGCGGGCCAGATGATAGGGCTGAGCCAGTCGGCCGTCAGCCACAGCGTCAAAGAGCTGGAAAGCGAGATGGGTATCCGTCTGCTGGACCGTACAACGCGTGAAGTGATGCTGACCGAAGCTGGCGTCCAGCTGGCCAGCCGCCTGGAGCGCCTGTTGGAAGAGCTGAATACCACGCTGCTGGACGTGCGCAGCTACGGTCAGCAGCGCAGCGGCACGGTCAGGATCGCCGCCAGCCAGACCATCTCCGCGCATCTGATGCCGCAGTGCCTGGCCGCCAGCCAGCTGCATTTTCCTGAAATTAAAATCATGCTTCGCGACAGGCCACAGCAGTGGGTACTGCAAAGCATCCGCAACGCGGAAGTGGATTTCGGGATCGTGATAGGGCCGCTCCAGGTAGACGATCTGGAGGGCGAAGCGATTCTGGAAGAACCCTTTCTGCTGCTCTGTCGTCAGGACGATCCGCTCGCTGCAGAGAAAGAAATTAGCTGGCAAATGCTGAACCGACGGCTGTTGGTGCTACAGGACTATTCATCAGGTAGTCGGGTATTAATCGACGAGGCGCTGCGCCAGCAACAGGTAAAAGTGGAAATCGTGCAGGAGATAGGGCATCCGGCGACGCTTTACCCGATGGTGGAAGCGGGAATAGGCATCAGCATTTTGCCGGCGCTTGCGCTGCCGCTGCCGCAGGGGAGGCCGTTGCTGGTAAGAAGAATAACGCCGGAAATCAATCGCTCGATTATGCTGGTCAGACGCAAGAACCGCTCGCTGTCGCCCGCGGCGGAAGCTATCTGGCAGGAAGTGCGCCAGCAGGCTGCCCTGCTGACGCAGCAACGCGCGCTTGCGCCAGCGTTTTAGATATAAACGTTGAGCGAATTAGCTGCGGTTGGCCGGTTTACGCCGTCGGCTACTTTGCTGTAGGCCGAGGCCGGATCCTGCTGTGCTTCCTTTTTATCCTGCGCTTTCTGCGCCTGCTGCTGCTCCAGCTGAGTAATTTGTGCCTGTAGCAGCTGGATCTGACTATTGATAACCTGTTCCTGCTCCGTTTTCTGCTCATTGGTGAGGGTGGTATCCGTCGCCAGCGATTTTAGCTGGTTTTGCAGGTTGACTACCTGCTTGTTCAACGCAGCAATTTTGGACGTCGAGCCGGCCGATGAACTGCCGGAACCGATCGAAGTGTTGGTACTGGTTGTAATTGTTGTCATCGCTATCTCCTTTGTATTTAACCACTACGGTTATCGGTAAGCACCACGGGAGACTTGACTACAAAAAGCGTAAAAGAAGTGATAAGAATTCGAAAGGGGGGCTAAGACCCGAATTACGCACGGCAAAAAGGCGCCTTTAGGGCGCCTTTCTACATTGGTGGGTCGTGCAGGATGACTCGGCTGAAGCCTCGCCCTTCGGGTCGTTGCCTTTGGCAACGCTGTCTCCCTCTGGTCGACTCGACCTGCGGCAGGTTCGAACCCCGCCCGAATTACAAACGGCAAAAAGGCGCCTTTAGGGCGCCTTTCTACATTGGTGGGTCGTGCAGGATGACTCGGCTGAAGCCTCGCCCTTCGGGTCGTTGCCTGCGGCAACGCTGTCTCCCTCTGGTCGACTCGACCTGCGGCAGGTTCGAACCCCGCCCGAATTACGCACGGCAAAAAGGCGCCTTTAGGGCGCCTTTCTACATTGGTGGGTCGTGCAGGATTCGAACCTGCGACCAATTGATTAAAAGTCAACTGCTCTACCAACTGAGCTAACGACCCGAAGTGGTGGGTGATGACGGGCTCGAACCGCCGACCCCCTCCGTGTAAAGGAGATGCTCTACCAACTGAGCTAATCACCCACTTCGGTACTTCAAACCAGGCCTGCAAGAGATGGTGGGTGATGACGGGCTCGAACCGCCGACCCCCTCCGTGTAAAGGAGATGCTCTACCAACTGAGCTAATCACCCATTTCTTACACTCTGGGAACTGCTACACTGCGAAGCCACCGTTTAGAGTGGTGGGTGATGACGGGCTCGAACCGCCGACCCCCTCCGTGTAAAGGAGATGCTCTACCAACTGAGCTAATCACCCCCGCTGTGTGGAGTCGCATTATAGGGATCGCGCAAAATGAGTCAACGATTTTTAGAAGGAAAAATTGCGTTCGTCTTAAAATTAAACAAGATGTTGCGATTTCAAGCAAAAGCGTCACGGCGCCGTCGGCTTTTGCAGCAAAGGCGGCGCGAAAGCAGGGGATTGCCGTTGAGGATTCATCTTGTGATGATAGAATGTTGCCCACTTTATTCTGGATTTATCAGAGCTCCCCGCTTCTGATAGCGTAAAAAGGCAGCTGTTAATGAAAATCAAAACCCGTTTCGCACCCAGCCCGACGGGCTACCTGCACGTTGGCGGCGCTCGTACCGCGCTTTATTCCTGGCTGTTTGCCCGTAACCAGGGCGGCGAATTCGTGCTGCGTATAGAAGATACCGATCTGGAGCGCTCCACCCAGCAGGCTATCGACGCGATCATGGACGGCATGAACTGGCTGAACCTGGACTGGGATGAAGGCCCGTACTATCAGACCAAACGTTTCGATCGCTACAATGCAGTGATCGATCAGATGCTGGAAGCGGGCACGGCCTACAAATGCTACTGCTCCAAAGAGCGTCTGGAAGCGCTGCGCGAAACGCAGATGGCGAACAATGAAAAGCCACGCTATGACGGTCGCTGCCGCGACAGCCACGAACACCATGCCGATGATGAGCCTTGCGTAGTGCGTTTCCGCAATCCGCAGGAAGGTTCGGTCATTTTTGACGACCAGATCCGTGGCCCTATCGAATTCAGCAACCAGGAGCTGGACGATCTGATCATCCGCCGTACCGATGGTTCGCCAACCTACAACTTCTGTGTCGTGATCGACGACTGGGATATGGAAATTACCCACGTTATCCGCGGTGAAGATCATATCAATAACACGCCTCGCCAGATCAACATCCTGAAAGCGATCGGCGCACAGGTGCCGGTTTACGCGCACGTCTCCATGATCCTGGGCGACGACGGCAAAAAGCTTTCCAAACGTCACGGCGCCGTAGGCGTGATGCAGTATCGCGACGACGGCTATCTGCCGGAAGCGCTGCTGAACTATCTGGTGCGTCTGGGCTGGTCGCATGGCGACCAGGAGATCTTCAGCATTGAAGAGATGAAGCAGCTGTTCGATCTGGATGCGGTCAGCAAATCCGCCAGCGCCTTCAACACCGAAAAACTGCAGTGGCTGAACCATCACTACATCACCACGCTGGCGCCGGAGTACGTGGCGACGCATCTGCAATGGCATATTGAGCAGGAAAATATCGATACCCGCACCGGCCCTGAGCTGGCTCAGCTGGTTCGTCTGCTTGGCGAGCGCTGCAAGACGCTGAAAGAAATGGCCGCTTCCTGCCGTTACTTCTACGAAGACTTTGCAGAGTTTGATGCGGATGCGGCGAAAAAACATCTGCGTCCCGTAGCCCGTCAGCCGCTGGAAGTGGTTCGTGACAAGCTGGCCGCCATCAGCGTCTGGAACGCGGAAAACGTGCATCAGGCTATTCAGTCCGCTGCGGACGAGCTGGAAGTGGGCATGGGCAAAGTCGGCATGCCGCTGCGCGTTGCCGTTACCGGTGCAGGCCAGTCACCTGCGCTGGACGTGACGGTAGAAGCAATTGGTCAGTCGCGCAGCGTTGCACGTATCGAAAAAGCGCTGAGCTGGATTGCGGCTCGCGAAGCGCAGGCTTAATCCTCTAAATAAAAGAACCGGCATCAGCCGGTTCTTTTTTCAACGTGCAACCTGCTCGGCAGGCGTGGAAACCTACTTCTCAACCTGAGAAATATCCAGCCGTTGCAGCATACCCTGAATGCCTTCACGTAACAGTAATGCATAAAGCTTCTCTTGTTCATCGCTGTTCATTTGCTGAATAGAGGTCATTAGCAGAGCGGGAAGAGAGTTTTGCGTGACGCGATAGGTGGCGGTCGGCTCGGCGACGTGGCGGGTGGATTTCAGGAAATTTCTTACATTCTCATCAATATGGATCATACGGGCCTTGCCGCCCTGTACGCCGGGCTTGGGTACGGTCGTCCATTGCTCTTTTTTAACCCATTTATTGATAGTCTGACGGCTAAAACCTGTTTCCTGTGCCAGTTCTTCCGGCGTTAACCATTCCTTTTTCATTATGCAATATCCTTTTTGCGTTGATATGTAACGGACATATATTACAGGAATTTATTGTTCGAACAACTAACAGGCAAGACTAATCTGAGCAGATAATTGGCAGCAGGGAGAAATGATATTTCCCCCTGCCGGGCGGCAGAGGGAAGAAAGCCTTACTGTGGGGTAGCAGCAGACTGATTTTGCGGACGATAGGCGATGTAGTAAGCCAGACCGACAAATACCGCGCCACCGACCGTATTGCCCAGGAAAACGGCAGCAAAATTAGGCAGGTAGTCGGCCCAGCTCAGCTGGCCGGCAAAAATAGCGGCCGGGATAATAAACATGTTCGCCACCACGTGCTGGAAGCCGATAGCCACGAACGCCATCACCGGGAACCACATGCCAAAAATCTTACCGACCATGTCTTTACTGGCGAACGCCATCCAGGTCGCCAGACACACCAGCCAGTTACAGCCGATACCGGAAATGAAAGAGTGCATAAAGTCGGCGTGGACTTTGGCCGAGGCGATAGCCACGGTCTTTTTAAGGTAGTCGCCTTCGGTCATGCCAAGCACATGGCCAAAGAACCATGCTACGGCTATGCTGCCGATAAAGTTGGCAATGGTTACCCAGAACCAGTTACGCACTACGCTAAAGCCGCTGACCTGACGGGCGAACCAGGCGATCGGCATGGTCATCATATTGCCGGTCAGCAGCTCACCGCCAGCCAGCACGGTCAGAATAATCCCCACCGGAAACACCGCTGCGCCAAGCAGGCCGCCAAAGGAGCCCCAGTTAGCGGGCAGCTGATTAATAACGTGCAGATCCAGCAGGAAGCCGGTGGCGATAAAAGCCCCTGCAATAAAGCCGAGGATCAACAGGGTAGGGACAGACGAACGGCTTTTGGCGATACCAGCCTGAATAGCGACCGCCGCAATTTCTTTAGGTGAGTACAAGGACATAGTGGCTCTGATTCTGGTGTAGTGAAAGAAAGAATGGCCGAATCCGTCGCGTTATACGCGCGCATCCAGCGCTGAGAAGGGTTCGGCATTCGAAAACGCGGGAAGTTTTGCACGAGATTTTAACAAAAACAAGCGCAATTAAGCGCACAATTAACGCTCTGTTTACAGGATTAAACCCGACGCGCTGTGATTGCAGCGGGAACGTTGCCGGATTGCATTCACGACACCATTTGATCGCTGACATAACGGCGATTAAGGCGGATTATGCTGTGTGGCAAAAGGTGCGGATGCGGCCTTTTGCATCGCTTTGGCCGCTTTTTCAGCGATCGCACACAGATTGGCATTTTGCCGTTGACACGTTCGGCGCCGTTTCATATTATGCCCGCCGTCAAGACGACAAAGGTTTTTCGGCTCGGGGGTATAGCTCAGCTGGGAGAGCGCTTGCATGGCATGCAAGAGGTCAGCGGTTCGATCCCGCTTATCTCCACCAAATCTTCACCAGACGATTTGGCGCGAAAAACCGGTATTTTGTTGTGGGGGTATAGCTCAGCTGGGAGAGCGCTTGCATGGCATGCAAGAGGTCAGCGGTTCGATCCCGCTTATCTCCACCAATCACTTCTTTCGTCCTTCTCTGTTTCTGGCAGCGCTTGCGCAGCCGCATCCCTGTTGTTTTCTTCTGTTTATCCGTTCTGCTTATCAGCTCCCGATCCTGTTTTGCCTGTTACCTGATAAATCGGGCCTTAATCCTGTAAATGCGTTAAACCCTCCAGCTGAATAGCTGAATAAGGGGCCGCAGCTAAAATCTGGGTTAGATCTTCCGTAAGGCCAGGGCCGCGTATTTCTCCTGAGAACGCCGCAACAATGGCATTAATGTGAACAATTACGCTAATCCCGTTTACAAAACGCGCGCCAGTGATTGAGAAAAAGCGGAGACGTTAGTCTCCGCTGAGGCAGGTTAAAGCGCGGCGGCGAAGGTCAGCATCCTTTCAGCCAGCTTCTGCGGCGTTTGTAGCGGCATCAGGTGGCCCGCGCCCGCAATCACTTCCAGCCGCCCGGCGGGAAGGTGCGAGAGCGTCATTTTTTGCTGATCTTCAGCAGAAGGCACCTGATCGTCGGCCGAGCCGGCGATCAACAAGGCCGGACAGTCGACGGTACCGATACGCGCCGACCAGTCTTCCCGACTGCCAGCTTCAGGCCAGGCACGCCAGGCGTTGAGATTAGCGCGGCGGGCGTCGCGGATAGCTATCTCGCGCACCACATCGGGCAAACGCTCGCTGGCTGCCGTATCCACAAACTGTTCCGCTTCTTCCCGGCTGCCGCCATAGTTAATCTGGCTGCGGCGATCTTCCTCGCTCATCGGCTGCGGGCCGGGCGGCGAAGGCGCGACCAGAATCAGTCCTTTCAGGTAGTCTGGCCGACGCGCCGCCAGCGCCAGGGCGACTTTTCCGGTCATCGAATGACCGACCAGGATACAGTTGTTGAGCTGCAGTGCACGAATGCTTTCGTCGAACTGCGTTACCATCGACGCTACGTCATAGCCGGGAATATTGGTCGCTGCGCCAAAGCCTGGCGTATCCAGCGTTACGCAGCGGTGGTGCTCGTCCAGCCAGCTGATGGTCGGATACCAGGTATGTCCAGAGCCGCCTAAATAGTGCAGCAGGACGAAAACCGGCGCATCGTTCGCCTTGCCGTGCAGAGAACAGGGCAGCATAAAACACTCCTAACGTAATTGATCTTTGACGTCACCGAGCATGGCGATAGCCTGCTCGTCATAACCGCGCGCCCGCAAAGGCTGGTTCACTTCGGCTTCCAGATCCGGCACATAGCCCACCAGGAACTCGCCGGGTGTGCTGAAAGTGACTTTGCCCAGCGCGGCGGGCAGCAGCAGCGTTTCCGCGCGTTCCAGCGTCCAGCTTTCGCCCGCCGCCTCAATTTGCAGCGGCTCGCCCAGGTTGGAAATAATGCGCGCGCGCGTGAAGCTGTAGTCACAGGCGGCGGAAACCAGCCAGCGTTCCAGCGCGAAATAGGGCCCGGCACAGCAAAACAGCCGCGTGACCCGATCGTTTTCTTCCACGGTCAGGCCCTGATGTGGCCGCGTGGTCAGCTCCGGACGCAGCTCCGCCAGCAGCGCGTCGATGTTCTTCTCCCGCTCCTGCGGCGATATTTTGCTGCCGTCCTCCATCTGCCACGGCATGGCGTGCTGCTGGATATTGGACGTTTGCTCAATTTCATAAATCAGCGTATCCGGGCCGAAAGAGTGCAGCATGCCGCCCGGCACATAAAAAGTGTCGCCGGTTTTAACCGGATAGCGTTCCATTACCTCGTCGTATTCTTCAGCCAGCAGAGCAGCGCGCAGGCGTGGCTGGTTGACGCCGGGCTTGATGCCTGCCAGGCAGCTGGCACCGGGCGCGGCCCATAAAATATGCCAGGCCTCGCTTTTGCCGTTGGGCTGCTGCTCAAGGCGCTGCGCTGCCTCATCGTTGGCGTGCAGATGCACCGGCAGCATCCCGGTGCCGTCAATAAATTTGCTCAGCAGCGGGAAATGCGGGCCGCGCCAGCCGGGCGCAACCAGCTCGTCGGGATAGCGTTCGGTCAGCTCGTGCAGGCTCATACCGGCATAGTTGCCGTTTTTAACGGTGGCGCGCATGCCTTCCACATCGCTGACTTCCCAGGTTTCCGCTATGCGTCCGTCAGGCAAGCCCGTTTTGGCGAGGCGGGTTTTAATCAGTTCGCCACCGAAGATATGGGTGGCAATCGGCAGCGTCAGCCGTAAGGGATAGGCTTTCATCTTCGCTCCTTAAAAGACGTCCGTTCTCTGTCCTTAAGGCGTGACAAAGCCATCCGGGAAGGAAAGCGGGAAGAGAACGGGCGAGAAGGCTATGGAGCCGCAGCCCCATAGCCAGACGATCAGATGACGGCAACGCCGCCGGTGACGGCGATGGTCGCGCCGGAGATATAGCTGGCTTCGTCGCTGGCCAGCATCACATAGGCAGGTGCCAGCTCGGCAGGCTGCCCGGCGCGCTGCATTGGCACTTCGCTGCCGAAGTTTTTAACCTGTTCGGTCGGCATCGTGGCAGGGATCAGCGGCGTCCAGATCGGGCCAGGGGCCACGGCGTTGGAGCGAATACCTTTATCCGCCAGCAGAGCAGCCAGGCTGCCGCAAAAGTTGATAATCGCCGCTTTGGTGGCGGAATAGGCAATCAGTTTCGGCTTGGGCTGATCGGCATTAACCGAGGCGGTATTGATAATAGAGCCGCCCGCAGGCATATGCGGCACCGCCGCTTTACAGATGCGGAACATGGCATAGATATTGGTTTTCATCGTGCGGTCAAACTCGTCATCGCTGATCTCATCCAGCGACTCACGGGTCATCTGGAAGGCGGCGTTATTGACCACGATATTGATTTCGCCGAAGGCTTCCACGGCCTTGCTGACGATAGCCTTGCAGTGTTCCGCTTCGGTCACGTCGCCAGCCACCAGTACTGCTTTCTGTCCCGCTTCTTCAATCAGGCGCGCGGTTTCTTTCGCATCTTCGTGCTCGTCCAGATAGGAAATCAGCACGTCCGCGCCTTCACGAGCATAGGCGATAGCCACGGCGCGGCCAATACCGGAGTCGCCACCGGTAATAATGGCTTTTTTACCTTTCAGACGGCCGGAGCCTTGATAGCTGGCTTCGCCGTGATCGGGAACGGGCTGCATTTCGTTAGTCGCTCCCGGCCATGTTTGCTGTTGTTCTGGGAGTGGAGGTTGGGGGCGATTTGTCGTCGACATAGGCTCTCCTCTTGAACCAGCAAGAATGCCGGTGATAAATGAATTATGCTGCCGCAGGAACCGGAGTTCACTCGGCAACAGAATGAATAACAATGATTTTTACAACGGGTTCGGTGATTTTTGACCGTTAAGGACTAAGCATAGTCAAAAAAAACGAAAGTGCTAAACCGATTCGACCAACGGGGCAGAAAAGCGGCGGGCGGGAAACCAGGCCGCTTCAACACGGCCTGGCAAAGTCAGGCGGAGGGCGTAAGGACGTTAAAACCGTGCGTGCCGTCGCGATCCAGCTGCGCAATCAGGCCATATTCCCAGTCAAGGTAGGCCTGCATCGCAGAGGCGGCGTTGTCGGTGCCTTCATAAGGGCGACGGTAGCGATCGTCCCGCGGTTGCAGAAGTCTTGTTTCACCCTGCTGTATGGGTAAACCGGCAGCTCGCCAGGCTGCGTTGCCGCCTTTAAGAACCGTTACCGGTTTTTGCGTCAGCGCGGACAGCTCTTCCACGGCGTAGCGAGCCAGCAGGCTGCTGCCGCAGGTCGCCACGTAACGCTCTGCCGGCGGCAGCGCAGCGCTGCCCGTCCGCGTCAGCAGCGAGCGTTGCAGCCAGGACGCGCCGGGGATATGGCCCGCCACATAGTTCGCGCTGGTGGTGAAATCCAGCACCTGCGTGTCGCCCGCTTCCAGCCATGCGGCCAGCCCGGCTGGCTCCACTTCCGGCAGGGCGGGCAGGGGCGGCACCGTGGGTTTCCAGTCGCCGTGCTCGATAAAATCTTGTCGGCTGATATTATCCACAACCGCAACGTCCCAGCCCATCTGCGTCAGCCAGGAGGCACTCATATCGGCGCGCGCTTTTTTGTCGTCAACCAGCACGATTTTTGCACCACGCACGCTGGCATAGTGATCCGTTTCCTGCACCAGCTGGCCGCCCGGCACGTGGCGAGCGCCGGGTAAATGACCCGCTGCGTATTCTTCGGCGTCGCGCACGTCAAACAGATAAACCGTGCGCTGGGTTTGCTGCCGCAAAGCGGTCAAATCAGCGAGCGTAATCTGCCTGACGCCAGCGCGATCGGCAACCTTCCGGGCGCTGCGTGCGGCCTGAAGCTGCGCGGTTTCGCTCACCTCGCCGTAACGGCGGTTCTGCTGATGATCCAGCGCCAGCCCGGCCAGCGTCCAGCCAATGGTGCCGTTGCGCAGCGCATAAATCGGATTACGCACGCCCGCATTGACCAGCGACTGCGTACCGATAATGCTGCGAGTGCGTCCGGCGCAGTTGACGATAATTTTTGTTTCCGGCGACGGGGCCAGATCCCTGACCCGCAGCACCAGCTCGGCGCCCGGCACGCTGATGCCGCCCGGAATGCTCATGGTCTGATATTCGTCAAAGCGGCGGCTGTCCAGCACCACTACCGGCTCACCGCTTTGCAGCAGGGCATGGACCTCCTGCGCGGGCAGCGAAGGCGTGTGGGCACGGCTTTCGACCAGTTCGCCAAACGCCTTGCTCGGCGAATTGACGTCGATAAAGAGTTCGCCGCCCGCTTCGATCCAGCCCTGCAGGCCGCCCGCCAGCAGCGCCACGTTGCTGTAGCCCAGCGCGATTAACCTTTCGGCGGCGGCCTGCGCCAGGCCTTCGCCGTTGTCATACAGCGTGACGGGCGTCGCCAGGCGTGGGACGCGGTTAATTATCTCCAGTTCCAGCTTCGACAAGGGAATATTAGCGGCAAACAGCGGGTGGCCTTCGGCGTAATAAGCCTCTTCCCGCACGTCCAGCAGCGCAGTTTCCTGGCGCTGGAGCAGGGCGTAGCGAATATCGCTGTAGTGACGTAAAGGCAGTGATTGCTTAGCCATGTGAGAGATCCCAAATATTTGGTAAAAAAGCGTTGTTATAGCCGGAGATGAACGGTTTTTCGCTGCCGTCCTCGTCATAAACGGCCCGTTTCACCGCGCCGATATTGCCGCCGTAAACGTGAATGCTGATGGAGGGGCGATCGGCAAAAGCGTTGCTGACGCGGTGGATATCACCCACCTCAGGCGAAACGGCCTCTACGTCGCCAGCATTCAGGCGAACGGGCTCGCCTTCGGGCCAGAGTGCGCCTTGCTCATCACGACGAAAGTGCTGCGCAACTTCCGCGCCGCGCAGCATGCCAATTAACCCCCAGACCCGGTGGTCGTGCACCGGCGTTGACTGGCCCGCTCCCCAGACGAAACTGACAACAGAAAAGCGCTGCTGCGCGTCGGCATACAGCAGATATTGTTGATAGCGCTGCGGATCGGTCTGCGCAAAAGGCTCAGCCAGCCAGTCATCGTGGCGGATAAGCTGTTTTAGCAGCTCGCTGCCTTCTTGCAGCACGCGCTGTTCTGGAGGCTTTGTGTCCAGCAGCGTAGCCAGATCGCCGACAAAGGCGCGCAAACGATGGTGCTGAAGGTTACTCATGGCTGTTCTCCCCGGCAGGCTGTGTTAATCCGGCGGCCGCCTGATTAGCCTGGCCCGCCAGCTGATAATCGAAAGCCTGGCGGACATTCACCGCTTTCGGCAGCACGCGGTAACGTAAGAAAAAGTCGGCGGAATGCTGGAGCGAATCCGCCAGCATGGGCGTGAAATTGACCGGACGGATCTGCGCGCTGGCGATCCAGCGCTGCGTAATGGCGGGCGGCATCCCCAGCGATTTGCTCAGCGCGTCGGCAAAGGCTGCCGGATGCTGTATCGCCCAGATCTGCGCTTTGGCCAGTCGGCCCTGAAGATCGGCGATCGCCTGACGTTTAGCCGGATCCTTTAACGCTTCCTCGCGGGCGAGCGCATACGAATAGCCGGAAAGAATGCCCTTGCCGCCGCCCTGCGGCACCAGTACCGCGTTATCCACCACGATAGCCGAAGAGACATAGGGTTCCCAGGTCGCCCAGGCATCTACGGCATGGCTGGCCAGCGCGGCGCGGCCATCAACCGGGCCAAGAAAACGCAGCTTAACGTCGGCGGGCTTCAGCCCGGCGCGCTCAAGCAGCCCCAGCACCAGATAGTGTCCCCAGCCGCCGCGATTAACGGCGATCTGTTTGCCTTTCAGATCGCTCAGCTTGTGAATACCGCTGTCTGGCCGCGTCAGCAGGGCGATGCTGTCGGGATTGTTTTGCCATGCGCCTACCGCCTTCACCGGCGCGCCGGCGGCATAGACAAACAGGAAAGGCAGATCGCCGGTAAAACCTACGTCCAGCGCGCCGGCATTCAGCGCTTCCTGTACCGGCGCGCCGGAGTCAAATGAGGTCAGTTTCAGCTCATAAGGTAAATTATTCAGCTCGCCGGACTCTCGTAGCGAAATAAAGCGATCGCCCTTAACGTCACCCAGGCGCAGCGTCACTTTTTCTGCCGCCGTAGCGGCGCCAGCCATAACCGAAAGCAGGATGGCGACGACCACACGCATCAGGCGCTCCTTGCGACACGGCGCGCCGCAACTTTTTCGCGCGTCAGCGGGATCAGCTCTTTGCCATACTCCAGCGCGTCGTTGAGCGGATCGAAACCCCGGATCAGCACGCTTTCGATGCCCAGGTTGTAGTAATCCAGTAGCGCGTCGGAAACCTGATCCGGCGTGCCGACCAGCGAAGTGGAGTTATAGCCGCCGCCGACCAGTTTGGCGATGCCGGTCCACAGATTTTTATCCAGGCGATCGCCTTCGTTAGCAGCGGCGAACAGCCGTTCCGCACCGACGCTCTGCGGTTTTGGCAGGCCGAAGTCGTGGCCGGTAGCGAGCAGCTTCTGCCGGGCCGTTTCGCGTATATACTCCGCTTTTTCCCAGGCTTCTTTTTCGGTCGCGGCGATAATCGGACGGAAAGAGATATTAAAACCGATCTGTCGACCATGGCGAGCGGCGGCGGCACGTACCGTACGCACGGTTTCGGCCGCGCCCGCCAATGGTTCGCCCCACAGCGCGAAAACGTCGGCATGTTTCGCCGCCACGCTAATCGCTTCCGGCGAGGAACCGCCAAAATAGACCGGCAGCTGCGGCTGTAGCGGCTTGACGGCGGAAAAAGCCTGTTCAGCCTGATAAAGCTCGCCCTGATGGTCGAAAGGCGCTTCGGCCATGAGGCTGTTTTTCAGCACCTGCAAAAACTCATCGGTGCGCGCATAGCGTTCGGCTTTGTTAAGGTAATCACCGTCGCGACGCTGTTCGGCATCGTTGCCGCCGCTGATGATATGCACCGCCAGGCGGCCATCGGTCAGCTGATCCAGCGTCGCCAGCTTGCGGGCGGCAAGGGTAGGGGAGACAAAGCCGGGACGGTGCGCCAGCAGGAACTTCACTTTTGAGGTATGTGCCGCCGCGTGGGCGGTGACCAGAAAGCCGTCGGGCTGATCTGACCAGTAACCGACCAGAACGCGATCGAAGCCGGCCTGTTCATGGGCGCGGGCGAAGTCGGCGATATACTGTTTGTTAAAAATGGGGCCGCTGGGCGGAATGATTTCCGAGGCCAGGCGATGGCCGATCATGCCAAGAAACTGAATGCTCATCCTGAATTCTCCGAAGTGGGCGGGCAGAAAAGGGCGTAGAAGGAACCCTACTTTCAGAGACGTAAGCTGTGAAATTCTTATATATGCTGAGGAAAGTTAAAAAACAGCTATGGCGAAGGCGGCTTTTGGCGCATAACGAACGAGCCGCTGGCTAAACGCTGCGGTGTGTTGACTAAACGGGCGAGACGCTGGATAAACGCTGTTGTGTTTTAGCTAAACGGGCGAGACGCTGGCTAAATGCCGAGGTGCACTGATTTAACGCTGCGGTGTGTTGGCTGAATGCTGCGGCGTGCTGATTAAAAGAGAAGGCGTGCTGACTAAGAAAATAACGCGAAGCAAGCAGCGCGCCGGAAGCCTGGGAGGCTTATCGAACCGACCCGCGAAAGGCGGGTCAGGAAAGGCAAAAGCTTTCAGTCACCCATCTTAAAAGGCTTGCTGACTATCTCGCCTGCCTGTTCCGCTTTTTTCTTCGCCTGCAGGAGCTGCCTAATCATTGCCTTTTTTTGCATGCGGATAGCGTCGAAATCAATATGTTGGGTTGGGGTTTCAATTGTCCGTTTGTAGCACATAGTTCGCTCCTTCTTTAAATACCCTGAGGTTGCGCGGGCCAGCCTGCTGCCTGACCAGCCGATCGTAAACTTTAATCAGTTGAGGAGTATACGCCTGGAAGGCCAGGAGTTGTATGTTTTCTCGCCTGGCAACCTGCAGAATGATGTCGATCAGAGACGCGTAAAAAAACAGCGTTTCATGTAGCGTAAGCGCGGCGGCGGCTGGCGGCCTGTCGAACATATCGCAGTCGGGATTATCCTGTGCTTCAAGGTTGTAAAAGCTGACGACGGCCAGGTTGGCGCTGGCTACATCATCACCGAACAGCTTTATGAGTAGCGGTATTTCGGCTGCCGCTTTCGCAAAAAAGGCCAATCGGAAAGTCATCTGCCGATTTACCTGGGCAGCAAACATAAATCTGATATCCATCGTCCTGTAGACATCAAATCCTTGCAGCTCGCTATGTAAGATTTCATAGTGGCAGCCCGCCATAACAAATCCTCATCCTGAGTCTCATGGGCTGCTTTATAGCATTACTTTTGTTATGGGTTAAAGGCGCTCTTCCCGGATGCGCGACATAAAATGTTTTACTGCGAGACGATACGCAAAAAAAAGGCGAACCCGGAGATTCGCCTTTCTTGTCGAGCCAGACCGCTATCAGCCCAGCACCAGGCCTGCAATGGAAGCGGAGAGCACGCTAACCAGCGTCGAACCGTACAGCAGCTTCATGCCGAAGCGCGACACTACGTTGCCCTGCTCTTCGTTCAGGCCTTTGATAGCGCCCGCCACGATGCCGATAGAGGAGAAGTTGGCAAAAGAAACCAGGAACACGGAAAGGATGCCTTCGCCGCGCGGCGACAGAGTACCGGCAATTTTTTGCAGGTCGATCATCGCCACGAATTCGTTGGAAACCAGCTTGGTCGCCATGATACTGCCGACCTGCAACGCTTCGCTGGCGGGCACGCCCATTACCCAGGCAAAAGGATAGAACACATAGCCCAGCACGCCCTGGAAGCTGATACCAAAAATCGTATCAAACAGCGTATTGACGGCAGAGATCAGCGCGATAAAGCCAATCAGCATCGCGGCGACGATGACCGCCACTTTGAAACCGGCAAGGATATATTCGCCCAGCATTTCAAAGAAGCTCTGTCCCTGATGCAGATCGTTCAGCTTCAGGTCTTCTTCGTTTTCGATGCGGTACGGGTTGATCAACGACAGCACGATAAAGGTGCTGAACATATTCAGGATCAGCGCGGCCACCACATATTTCGGCTGGAGCATGGTCATATAGGCGCCGACGATGGACATCGATACGGTCGACATCGCCGTAGCGGCCATGGTGTACATGCGGCGCTGCGACATTTTGCCCAGAATATCTTTATAGGCGATAAAGTTTTCTGACTGTCCCAAAATCAGCGAGCTTACCGCGTTAAAAGATTCCAGCTTACCCATGCCGTTGACTTTTGACAGCACGGTGCCGATTGCCCGGATAACCACGGGCAGAATACGGAAGTGTTGCAGAATACCAATAAGGGCGGAGATAAAGACGATAGGGCAGAGTACGTTAAGCCAGAAGAACGCCAGGCCTTTATCGTTCATGCCACCAAAGACAAAGCTGGTGCCCTGAGCGGCAAAGCCCAGCAGCTTGTCGAAGAAGCCGGCAAAGCCTTTGACAAACCCTAAGCCGATTTCGGAGTTCAGGAAGAACCAGGCCAGCAGCACCTCGATCACCAGAAGCTGAATAATAAAACGGACGCGGATATTTTTCCGATCGCTGCTGACCAGTAAGGCCAGTAACGTCACCACCACCAGCGCCAAAGCAAAATGCAGAATGCGGGACATGAGTGCTCCAAATTTGAAGGCTGTTATATTTCGCTGCACATTCTATGTAACAAGTTGCAGAAAAACGAGACTAAAGCCTCAATATAATAAATTCCTATCGGCTTAAATCGACATTCTGCTTTCCTGTCACATCCTGATACTGTTTAAAAAACCACCCGTCAACTTGTGGGGGAATACTTTTTAACCTAAAGTAAGTTTATCGCTTACAAATCGGCCACACGAAACGCTACCTTTGGGTATAGCAAAGGCTATACTTTTTAGCGTAGGCTATTACAGCGATAAGTTTAACCAGTACAAATGATGTTGATAATCATTATCATTTGAATGACAATACCTTCCTCGGGTGTATTAAGGGGTAAGACGATGTTTGAAGGCCGCACCGCGGAGCAGACGGTCCGTAGTTCCCGTAAAATCAAATTCGCGCTGATGGGGCCCGCTTTTATTGCGGCGATTGGCTATATCGATCCCGGCAACTTCGCGACCAATATCCAGGCTGGCGCTTCCTATGGCTATAAGCTGCTGTGGGTGGTGGTCTGGGCCAATATCATGGCGATGGTGATCCAGTTAATGTCCGCTAAGCTGGGCATCGCCACCGGCAAAAACCTGGCGGAGCATATCCGCGATCGCTTTCCGCGTCCTGCCGTATGGTTCTACTGGATCCAGGCGGAAATTATCGCCATGGCCACCGACCTGGCCGAGTTTATCGGCGCGGCTATCGGCTTTAAGCTGCTCTTTGGCGTCAGTTTACTGCAGGGTGCGGTGCTGACGGGCGTGGTGACGTTCCTGATTTTGATGCTGCAAAGCCGGGGCCAGAAGCCGCTGGAACTGGTCATCGGCGGCCTGCTGCTGTTTGTGGCGGCGGCCTATGTGATCGAGCTGTTTTTCTCTCAGCCAAAAGTGATGGATCTGATGCAGGGCCTTGCCGTGCCGACGCTGCCGACCGCCGATGCGGTGCTGCTGGCGGCGGGCGTGCTGGGCGCAACGATTATGCCGCACGTGATTTATCTGCACTCTTCCTTAACGCAAAGCCCTGACGGCGGCAGCCGCGCAGAGCGCTACTCCTCGACAAAACTGGATGTGGCGGTCGCCATGACCATCGCGGGATTTGTGAATCTGGCGATGATGGCGACGGCGGCGGCGGCTTTTCACTTCAGCGGCCATACCGGCATCGCGGATCTGGATCAGGCCTATCTGACGCTCGATCCGCTGCTGGGCCGTGCGGCGGCCATAGTCTTCGGTCTGAGCCTGCTGGCGGCCGGACTCTCTTCCACCGTAGTGGGAACGATGGCGGGGCAGGTGGTAATGCAGGGCTTTATCCATATACGTATTCCGCTCCTGGTGCGGCGTGTTGTGACGATGCTGCCCTCGTTTATCGTGATCCTGGCTGGCTGGGAGCCGACGCGCATTCTGGTGATGAGCCAGGTGCTGCTCAGCTTCGGTATCGCGCTGGCGCTTATCCCGCTGCTCTCTTTTACCGGCAATCGCGAACTGATGGGCGAACTGGTGAACTCGCGCCTGATGCAGGCGGCAGGCAAGGTTATCGTGGTGGTGGTGGTGGCGCTGAACTTCTATCTGCTGATATCTATAGCGATGGAGCTTTAGGCGAGACGCTAAGCAACAAGTGAAAAAGGGTGCTCCTGTGAGCACCCTTTTTTTTACCAGCGTCCGTCGTGGTGACGATCCCGCTCGTGACGCCATTCGCGCTGCCGTTCGTGGTCGCGCCAGCGCTGGTCGCGTCGCCATTCATGCCGTTGACGCATCTCCTGTTGACGGCGCCACTGTTCATGGCGCCACCAGCGGCCTTCGCCATAGCGATAGTTGTTGCGCCACCAGTGGCCTTCGCGCCAGCGGCCGCCGTCCCAGTAACGCCCGTGACGATCGCGATCGCCCAGATGAAGCGAAACGCCCGGCGCTAACATAATCCGGGCGCTGTCAGCCTGTGCTGTGTGTAAGGCTGAACCTGCCAGCAAAGCGGCAATAAGCAATAGATGTTTCATTTTCTCTCCTTATCAGCGGCACAACTGCTCCGCCCTGATGCCAGTATTATAAGGAGAGCGCAGGGGTTTCGCCTGGCTAATTCCTAAAAGTGTCGAAAAAGTGTTAAAGGAAATGTCAGTAAGACAGGCCGCCGCAGGACGCGGCGGCAAAGGGATCAGGCGAGGATCGCGTCGATGCGATCCAGCTCGCTTTGACTGAATTCGCGCTGGTTCAGCATCGTTATGGCATCGTCTATCTGACTGGTTTTGCTGGCGCCGATCAGCACTGACGTGACGCGACCGCCGCGCAGTACCCAAGCCAGCGCCATTTGCGACAGTTTCTGGCCGCGCTGCTGCGCCAGCTCGTTCAGCTGCCGCACTTTCTCCATCTTCTCCGGCGTCAGCTGCTCGCTGCTGAGGAAACGGCTGCCGCTGGCGGCGCGTGAATCTTCCGGAATGCCCTGCAAATAACGATCGGTCAGCACGCCGCCCGCCAGCGGTGAGAAAGCGATACAGCCCACGCCCTGCTGCTGCAGCACATCCAGCAGGCCGTCTTCCGGCGCGCGTTCAAACATGGAGTATTTCGGCTGGTGGATCAAACAGGGCGTACCCAGCTGCTTCAGGATGGCAATGGCCTCCGCCGCCAGCTGCGCCGGATAGTTAGAAAGCGCGATGTAAAGCGCTTTCCCCTGGCGCACCAGGTGATCCAGCGCGGTCATGGTTTCTTCCAGCGGCGTTTCCGGATCGGGACGGTGGTGATAAAAAATATCGACATAGTCCAGGCCCATACGCTTCAGGCTCTGATCGAGGCTGGCGATCAGATATTTACGTGAGCCCCAGTCGCCGTAAGGCCCGTCCCACATTGTATAGCCCGCTTTGGAAGAGATAATCAGCTCGTCGCGCAGCGAAGCGAAATCCTGACGCAGAATGCGACCGAAGTTTTCTTCTGCCGAGCCGGGCGGCGGGCCGTAATTATTGGCAAGGTCAAAATGGGTAATGCCCTGGTCGAAAGCGTGGCGCAGCAGCGCGCGGCTGTTCTCTACCAGCGTGCTGTCGCCAAAGTTATGCCACAGGCCGAGCGAGACGGCGGGCAGCTTCAGGCCGGTGCGGCCGCAGCGGTGATAACTCATTGTCTGATAACGATTTTCGTCAGGCTGATAAACCATGAAAAGTTCCTGTGCTCAGAAGGAAAGGCAAAATGAGCATAGCAGTGTATACGGTTACACCGAACCGGTTCGCGCGGCGGATCGCAACTTGCGGAAAAGTCTCAGGCGTCATCTTTGCTTGCCATCGCGGGCGACGACGGATTTCACATGGCGCGCAAAGGATGCGCAATACTCATTACAACCTATCAGAGGAGAAAGCCATGCAAAGCGTTGGAGACTATCTGTTGCTGCGTCTGCAGGAAATCGGCATCGGGCATCTGTTCGGCGTGCCGGGCGATTACAATTTGCAGTTTCTGGATCACGTTATCGCCAGCAAAAAGATTGCCTGGGCGGGCAGCAGCAACGAGCTGAACGCGGCCTATGCCGCCGACGGCTATGCGCGCTGTCGCGGCGCGGCGGCGCTGCTCACCACTTTCGGCGTGGGTGAACTGAGTGCCTTAAACGGCGTGGCGGGCAGCTATGCCGAATATCTGCCGGTTATCCATATTGTCGGCGCGCCAGCCAGCGCGGCGCAGGAAGAGAAGCTGTTACTGCACCATACGCTGGGCGACGGCGACTACGCGCATTTTCTACGCATTGCCCGTGAGGTCACCGTGGCGCAGGCCGTATTGACCAGAGAAAACGCGGCGGCGGAAATCGATCGGCTGCTGCTGACCGCGCTGCGCGAACATCGTCCCGTTTACCTCTTTATGCCCACGGACGTGGCGGAAGCGCCCATCCAGCCGCCCATCGGCACGCTGACTTACCGGGCCGAATCGCTGCAAAGCAGTCTGGATGCCTTCAGCGCGGCGGCGGAAGCCCTGCTGGCGGAAGCTGAAAGCGTCTCGCTGCTGGCCGATTTTCTTGCCGATCGCGCCGCAATGCGTGAGCCGCTGCATAAACTGGTAACGGCAACGGCTTTGCCTTTTTCAACCTTGCTGATGGGCAAAAGCGTGCTGCCGGAACAGCAGCCGGGCTTTGTCGGCACCTACTCAGGCGCCGCCAGCGCGGGCGATACGCAGCGGCATATCGAACAGCGCGACGTGGTGATCACCGTCGGCACGCTCTGGACGGATACCATCACTGCCGGGTTCACTCAGCATATCGATCCGCTACGTAATATTGATATTGGCCTGTATCGCTGCCGGGTTGGTACACAGACGTTCAGTCAGATCGCCATGAAGGATGCCGTTGCCGTGTTGCATCAGCTGGCAACACGCTATGGCGAAGGCTGGCGCGATGTGCAGGCGCTGCCGCCGGCGCTGCCCGAGCTGACCGCTGGCGCACTGAGTCAGAATGCGTTCTGGCGCATCATGCAGGACTTTTTGCGTCCCGGCGATATCGTGCTGGCCGATCAGGGCACGGCCGCGTTTGGCGCGGCGGCGCTGCGGCTGCCTGAAGACGTTACCTTTATCTGTCAGCCGCTGTGGGGATCGATCGGCTTTACGCTGCCCGCCGCCTGGGGTGCACAGCTCGCCTGTCCGGCGCGGCGCGTGATTTTGCTCTGCGGCGACGGAGCGGCCCAGCTGACCATCCAGGAGCTGGGATCGATGCTGCGCGACGGCCTGAAACCGATCGTCTTTATTCTTAATAATGACGGCTATACTGTTGAGCGGGCTATTCACGGCGAGCATCAGCGCTACAATGACATTGCTCAGTGGAACTGGACACAGCTGCCGCAGGCGCTGAGCACGCGCGGCGAGGCGCAAAGCTGGCGGGTAGAAGAGAGCGCTCAATTGCAGGAAGTGGTAAAAGTGATTGAACAGACCTCGCGTCTCTCGCTGGTGGAGGTTATGCTGCCGCAGCTGGATGTGCCGCCCCTTTTGCAGGCGGTAACGGCGGCGCTGGACAAGCGCAACGCGTCCTGAAAAATCTGATAACGGATTCAGACGCCAGATTCAGATTGATGCCCGTGGGAAATTGCGGCCAGTGCAGGTAAGGTAGTCGGTCGCAGCGCGATTTTACGTTCGCCCGTGAGGGTTGGGCGTTGTTGTTTGAGTGGGGGAAATTTATAGTGTGTACAAATGACGTAAGCGGAGCAAAACAATAATGACTAAGTATGCTTTGGTAGGTGATGTAGGCGGCACCAATGCGCGCCTGGCACTGTGCGAAGTCGAGAACGGTGCCATCTCACAAGCCAAAACGTTCTCCACAGCAGACTACGATAGCCTTGAGGCAGTCATCCGTTTTTATCTTGCCGAGCAGCAGCAGGATGTCACGGATGGCTGCATCGCCATCGCCTGCCCGATCACCGATGACTGGGTGGATATGACCAACCACGACTGGGCTTTCTCCACCAGCAAGATGAAGGCGAATCTGGGCTTTGATCATCTTGAGATCATCAACGACTTCACTGCCGTGTCGATGGCGATCCCGATGCTGACCGAGCAGGACGTGATGCAGTTTGGCGGCACGACGCCGGTTAAAGACAAACCGGTCGCCGTCTACGGCGCCGGAACCGGTCTGGGCGTGGCGCATCTGGTTCATGTGGATAAACGCTGGGTGAGCCTGCCGGGCGAGGGCGGCCACGTGGATTTCGCCGCCAACAGCGAAGAGGAAGATCTGATCCTGGAAGTGCTGCGCGAAGAGCTGGGCCACGTGTCCGCCGAGCGCGTGCTGTCCGGCGCGGGCCTGGTCAACCTTTACCGCGCGATTGTCAAAGCCGACAACCGCGTGCCGGAGAATCTGAAGCCGAAGGACGTTTCTCAGCGCGCGCTGGACGACAGCTGCACCGACTGCCGTCGAGCTCTGGCGATGTTCTGCGTGATCATGGGCCGTTTCGGCGGTAACCTGGCGCTGACCATGGGCACCTTCGGCGGCGTCTATATCGCTGGCGGCATCGTGCCTCGCTTCCTGGAATTCTTTAAAGCCTCGGGTTTCCGTGCCGCTTTTGAAGACAAGGGCCGTTTTAAAGATTACGTGCAGAATATTCCTGTCTACCTGATTACGCATGAAAAGCCTGGCCTGCTGGGCGCGGGCGCGCATCTGCGTCAGACGTTAGGCACCATTCTGTAAGCAAAAAAGGCCGGTTTTCCGGCCTTTTTTACAGCCGCATCAGCTGGCGAAACTCCCGCACTTTACTGCGGCTGACCGGCACCTGAAACTCCAGGTCGCGCAGCTTCAGAATATAGGTATTGTTAAACCAGGGTTCAATTTCGCGGATTTTGCTCAGATTCACGCAGTAAGAACGATGGCAGCGGAAAAAAGCCTCTTCGGGCAACCGACTGCAAAATTCGGTGATATTCATCGACATCACGTACTCCTCCCGCCGCGTATAAACAAATGTCATTTTTTCATGGGCTTCGGCGTAATAAATATCGTTGATATCCGTCACGATAATGCGCTCGTCCCGCGTCAGGTTAATGGTATGCACCTGGCTACGCGGGCTGTCTGTGCCGCCGGAAGCGGCCTGCTGTAGCGTATTTTCCAGCTTGCGCAACATGGTGATAATACGCATTTCATGGTAGGGCTTAAGGATATAGTCAAACGCCTCCAGCTCGAAGGCCTCTACCGCGTGCTCTTTATAGGCGGTGATAAAAACGATATGCGGACGATGGGCGAATTTACTGATATTTTGCGCCAGCAGCACGCCATCCAGCGACGGAATATTAATATCCAGAAAGATGACGTCCGGCTGGTGGTTTTGCAGATATTTCAACACGTCCAGCCCGTCGTCGAACGTGGCCTCGATTTGCAGCTGGCTGTGCTGGCGGATCAGCCAGCTCAGCTCCTGCTGCGCCAGAAATTCGTCTTCGACAATAATGGCTTTCACATCGCTTTCCCGGTGAATGCGGCCCTAAGCCGTCAGTGAAACACGTTCGGGCAGAGTCGCCCCTTTTTTGGTGATATAAAAAGCAATTTCGGTGCCCGGATGGCGACGGTGAATATGCAGCCCCTCGCCGTAAAGCAGCCTGACGCGGTGATGCACGTTGAGCAGGCCAATCTTGTTGCCGGGCATCTCGTTGCGCTCCACGCGCTGGATCACCTCTTCGCTGATGCCGTTGCCCGTATCGCGCACCGCAATACGTATCCGCTCGCCCGCATCCTGCACGCTGATGGTGACCACACCTTTGCCGCGACAGGGATGTACGCCGTGCACGATGGCGTTTTCCACCAGCGGCTGGATCAGCAGGCTGGGCAGCGAGCAGCTGATGTCTTCGTCAATTTCATAAATGACCGTCAGCTTATCGCCAAAACGCGCCTGTTCGATGGCGATATAATCTTTGATTTGATAAAGCTCTTTTTTAATATCAATGATTTCGTCGTCGTTCAGCTCCAGGTTGTAACGTAGATAGCGCGAAAGGTTGCTGATCAGCTGCCTGGCGGTATCGGGATTCAGGCGGATCGACGACGAGATGGCGTTCAGCGCGTTAAACAGAAAGTGCGGGTTTATTTTGCTTTGCAGCGCGCGTAGCTCGGCCTTATTCGCCATTTCACGCAGCTGTTCGGCGCGGGAAACTTCCAGCTGCGTGGAGATAATTTGCGACAGACCGATGGCCATTTCCCGCAGCGACCAGGTAATGCGGTGCGCGTGGCGATAGTAAATTTTCAGCGTGCCGGTGACTTCGCCCAGCTCCCGCAGCGGGATCACAATCATTGAATGGATTTCCGGCGTGCGGTGCGCCTCATCGTTGTTGCGGATAATGATTTCGCCATTGGCGATAGCTCTGGCCGTGGTCGGGCTGATGCCGTCGTCGCCTTCGCGGTAATTCTGCTCGCCAACGCCAACATAGGCCAGGATCTGATTTTTGTTGGTGATGGCAACCGCATCCGCGCTGATATCGTCGCGAATAATTTCGCAGACTTTACGCAGCGAACGGCTGTTGACCTGGCGAAACAGCGGCAGCGTTTTATTGGCGATATCCAGCGCCAGCTTGGCCTGACGGGCGGCTATCGCCTCTTTTTCGCCCTCGACGCTCTGGATCAGCAGCACGATCAGGCCGATGCTGACCGCGCCCAGGATCATCGGCACGGCGATCTCTTCGACGATCGCCAGGCCCAGCGCGTAAGGTCTGGCCCAGACCAGGATCAGGATCATCGTTAACGACTCACACAGCATGCCGCCGATAATGCCGACGCTCCAGCGCCGCGCTTTGGCGACCTTCAGGTTAATCCAGCCTGCGGCAACGCCCGCGATAATGCTGGTGATCAGGCAGGGCACCGAGGTGACGCCGTGGACATCGATTAAAAAACGGTGCAGCCCGGCCACCACGCCGGTCACAATACCGACCCACGGGCCAAACAGGATACCGCCAGCCATAATCGCGATGGTGCGCACGTTCACCAGCGAGCCGTCAACGTTGATGCCGCTCCAGGTGCCAAACAGCGCGAACAGCGAGAAGATAGCCGTTACCGCCACCAGCTCCTGACGTGAGTGCTCATCTTTCTGTAACAGTTGACGAAAATGACGGGTGCGTGTCATAAAAAACAGGCAGATAAGCATAAGAGCGGCGCGATCTAATACCGCAAGCAACATCTCAAACATCGAATGCACGGGCGCCTCGGCTGGCGGAGAAACAGTAGCGACATAATAAGGAAAGCGAGCGGGATGCGCCAGGCAAGCGCGCGCCGATTTCAGTCAATCCCTGTCTGGATCAATTTTGTTACGATTAGCCGTGCGTAAGGTATCAAGGTAGCCTCGCTGCAAAGCCTGGGTGAAAAGGGGAAACCCTGGTAACAAAAAGGGGATGTATCATGCAATTAACGACCGAAAGATTGCTGTTGGAAAAGCTCCAGCCGGAAGACTGGTCGCTGTTCCACGAGGTGCACAGCGATCCCGTCAGTATGCAGTTTATCAGCGCCGTCCCGCAGCTGGCGGATATCCGGCAGCGCTTTCAGACCCGACTACAGCCCTGGCAGGTAACCAGCCTGCATATGCTTTGTTTAACTGTGCGGCTGCGGGCAAGCGGCGAAGCGATAGGGCTGATAGGCGCGAATGCGGAATGGACGCCCTGGCGGCAGGCCGAAGTCGGCTACTCGCTGCTGAACCGCTATACCGGCGAGGGCTACGGCAGCGAGGCGCTTGGCGCGATGGCCGCTTACCTGCTCAGCCAGTGTCGCTTCCACAAGCTGACCGCGCAGGTGGTGGAGGGCAACTGGCCTTCGCGACGCGTTCTGGAAAAAAACGGCTTCCGGCTTGAGGGCACGCTGCGGGAAAATTATCTGCTGCGCGGCGAGTGGGTTGACGACTGGCTGTTCGGCAAGCTGGAATCTGATTAATTCGGCTCGACAGCCTGGCGAACTCTGCGCTATGTTGGCTCTTCGACCATTTTCTGGTCAGCGTCGCTCGGACGGTTCCGGGCGCTAACGTACTCAGAGGTCTTTATGGCTGACAACAGCTCCGCACGCCGATTTTCCCGTATTGAACGCCTTCCGCCCTATGTTTTTAATATCACTGCCGAACTGAAGATGGCGGCGCGCCGTCGCGGCGAAGATATTATCGATTTCAGCATGGGCAACCCGGACGGCCCTACGCCGCCCCATATCGTTGAAAAACTCTGCTCGGTGGCGCAACGAGAGGACACGCACGGCTATTCGACTTCGCGCGGCATCCCGCGTTTGCGTCGGGCAATTTCACGCTGGTATGCCGATCGCTATCAGGTGGATATCGACCCGGAGTCAGAAGCGATTGTGACCATCGGCTCGAAAGAGGGGCTGGCGCACCTGATGCTGGCTACGCTCGATCATGGCGATACCGTGCTGGTGCCGAATCCCAGCTACCCCATCCACATTTACGGCGCGGTTATCGCGGGCGCTCAGGTGCGCTCCGTGCCGCTGGTGGAAGGCGTAGACTTCTTTAACGAGCTGGAGCGTGCCATTCGCGAAAGCTATCCCAAACCCAAAATGATGATCCTTGGCTTTCCGTCCAATCCTACTGCGCAGTGCGTCGAGCTGGACTTTTTCGAGCGCGTGATCGCGCTGGCCAAACAATATAACGTGCTGGTGATCCACGATCTGGCCTATGCCGATATCGTCTATGATGGCTGGAAAGCGCCTTCGATTATGGAAGTGCCGGGCGCTCGCGACGTGGCAGTAGAGTTTTTCACGCTCTCCAAAAGCTACAATATGGCGGGCTGGCGTATCGGCTTTATGGTCGGCAACAAAGAGCTGGTCGCCGCGCTGGCGCGGATCAAAAGCTATCACGACTACGGCACCTTTACGCCGCTGCAGGTTGCCGCCATCGCCGCGCTGGAGGGCGATCAGCAGTGCGTGCGGGATATCGCGCAGCAGTACAAGCGCCGCCGCGACGTGCTGGTGAAAGGGCTGCACGAGGCGGGCTGGATGGTGGAAACGCCCAAGGCCTCGATGTATGTCTGGGCGAAAATCCCGGACCACTATGCGCATATGGGTTCGCTGGAATTCGCTAAGCATATGTTGCAGGAGGCGAAGGTCTGCGTCTCGCCGGGTATCGGTTTTGGCGACTACGGCGATACGCACGTGCGCTTTGCGCTGATTGAAAACAGCGACCGTATTCGCCAGGCGGTAAGAGGGATTAAAGCGATGTTCCGCGCCGACGGTATTCTGCCGGGAACGGTAAAAAGTGAGGCGGACCAGGGTAGTTAAGAACAACTGTTAAGGGCAGGCCAGGCGCCTGCCTTTTTCGTTAGCCGGCGGGCTACAGCATCAGATAGAAGGTGCCTGCCCAGGCCAGCAACAGAAACGAAATGCCCATTAATGCATATTTCACGAAAAAACTCCTTTGAGCGATGATAGCCGGAACCTGCGTCGCCGCGTTTTCCGGCTCGGGCCGTCAGCTTTCGTCACAGGATCGCCCGCTAATTTACCCGCACCGGGCGGCAAAATAAAGCCGGCATTTCCAGGAATTATCTTTTTTTTCAGGATCCTGCCTTAGGCGCGGGCGTTGAATAAACCGCCCGCGTCCGGTCAGCGGGCCAGCTCCGGCACCACCGACATACCTACCTTCAGGCGCGCCAGATCGGGCTGGCCCGGTTCAAGCAGGATCTTGACCGGCAAACGCTGCGCCACTTTGGTAAAGTTGCCCGTGGCGTTATCGGCGGCGATAGCGGCAAACGTCGAGCCGGTGGCAGGCGCTATGCTATCCACATGGCCACGCAGCGTGACGCCAGGCAGCGCGTCCACGCTCAGCGTAACGCCAGCACCGGCCTCTACGCCAGCCAGCTGCGTTTCCAGGAAGTTTGCCACCACGTAAGTTTGCTGTAGCGGCACCACGGCCATCAGACGCGTCCCGGCGGCAACCCAGGCGCCCTGGCGTGCCGCTCGCTGACCGACGGCGCCATCGATTGGTGCGGTAATAACGGTATAAGAAAGATTCAGCCGAGCCTGATCGACGCTGGCGGTTGACGCGGCAATATCCGCTTTAGCCTGGCGCAGGCTGGCTTCCAGCACGCCCACTTCTTTACGGGCGGCCAGCGCGGCGGCCTGGCTTTGACGCAGCTGCGCCGCCGCTTCCTGCATGGATGCGCTGGTTTTCTGCTGCTCGTCTGCCGTGGCGGTGCCGCTTTTCAGCAGGCGGCGATAGCGTTCGGCATTTTGCCCGGCATAGTTCAGGGTCGCCTGGCTGGCCGCGACGGCGGCGTCGTTTTGCGCAATGGTCGCCTGTTGCTGCTCAAGCTGGGCCTGAACGCTGGCCAGCTTAGCCTGGCTGACCGCCAGGTTCGCTTCGGCAGTTTCCAGCGCGACGCGGTAGTCACGATCGTCAATCATCGCCAGCACGTCGCCCGCTTTTACCTGCTGGTTATCGCCGACGTTAACGGTGCGAATATAGCCGGAAACTTTCGGCGCGATGGCCGTGTAGTCGGCGGTCACTACGGCATCATCGGTACGGGCCTGATGGCGGCTCATGGCCGACCAGACGAAAAAGGCGATCCCCAGCAGTACCAGCAGCAGCGCGGCCAGCGTTAAGGTTCTTTTTGCAGGTGTGAACATTGTTATTATCTCACGGCTTTAGTTTGAGTTTGAATAAGGGTTTGCGGCGGCCAGACACGTTTAGGCAGCCAGGCGGTCAGCAGCACCAGCAGCAGCGCGAAGCCGATCAGCAGCAGGTAGGCGTCGCTGATGCTGAGGATCACCGCCTGGTGCTTAAGCAGCGTGGCGAAATGACCTAAATTTTCGGCCGAGCTGGCTGAACCGTCCGGCAGCAGCGGCTTCATCGCCGAGGCATCAGCGCTGTTCGCCGCCGTCATCAGCCACGGACGATTGCCCAGCTGATCGACCAGGGTGTGTGAATGAAACTTTTCCCGGTGGGTCAGAAAATTCTCTACCAGGCTGCCGGCCGCCACGCTGGAAAAGCCGCGCACGGTATTAAACATCGCCGAGGCGTACGGCCCTTCAGGCGGCAGGATCACGCTGGTGGCGCTCATCAACACCGGCAGAATCAACATTGGCTGCCCAAAAGCCTGTAGCAACTGGATCAGCCAGAAGTTTTGCCTGGCCCAGTCGTCGGTCAGCTGCGCGCCCATCAGGCACGACACGCTGAGCAGCGCCGCGCCGCAGGTCAGCATCCAGCGGCAGTCGATCCAGCGCAGGTTCAGCAGGAAAGCCATAAAAGGCGCAATCAGCAGCTGCGGCAGGCCGATAGCCAGCGCCAGCGGCGCAAACTGCACGGTGCGGAACCCTTCCACCTGAGCGAAATAAGCCGAAGGCAGGGCGGAGCCGGAAAGCGCCACCAGCAGCACGCCAGCCAGCACCAGCAGCCCGTGCGTTAAATTTTTACGCTGTAGCAGCTGCAATTTAAACAGCGGCAGCGGATGCGACCACTCGTTGATTAAAAACGCTACCAGCAGCGCGACGGACGCGCACAGCATGCCGGTAATCAACGGCGATTGCAGCCAGTCGAGCCGCTCGCCCTGCGACAGCGTCAGCACCATCAGCGCAACGCCGCTACAGCCGGTCAGCATGCCGAACAAATCTATCTGCTTAAAACGCTCCAGGCGCAGCGGATCCTGCGGCAATCCCCAGCCAATCAGCACGCCGGCAAGCAGCAGCGGCGGCACAATCTGCCAGAACACAAACTGCCAGCCGACGGCATCGGTCCAGAAAGCTGCCAGCGAGGCGGCCACGTTGGGGCCGAAAGTGGCGGTTAAGGCATAGGCGGACAGCCCGTAAAGCTTGATGCCCGGCGGCAAAAAACGCAGCGCTACCGTCATCAGCAGCGGCGGCAGCGCGCCGCCGAACAGGCCCTGGATAACACGCAGGCCGATAAACAGCCCTGGCGTCGCGGCAAAGGGCTGCAGTATGCCGGCCAGCGCAAAACCAAACGCGACGGCCAGCGCAAAGCGGCGCAGCGAGAAGGTCACCGCAAACCAGGGCGCGACCATCATCGCCGCCACTTCGGCAGCCTGATAGGCCGAGGTAATCCAGGTCGCCCGATCGTAGCTAAAACCGATAGCGGCGCGAACGTCGGCCAGCGCTAAGTCGGTTACGCGATCGTTAAGTCCTGAGGTCAGCGCAGCAATCAGCACGCCCACCAGACCCAGCGCCAGACGCAGGGTAAAAGGGTGGGTGGCCGGGGCTGCGGGTTGAGCGTTCATAGCCGGTGCTCCGCAAGAAAAGATGAAGTGATGCACTGTATTGCATTGTGATACATTGGCGGCAGATATTACATGGTGATTGACTGTATTGCAATGCGATACAGCCTGCCGGAGAGGGGAAAAGAGTGCTACAGTATCGCCATCAACAAGGAAGGAGATCTCATGTCTGAACCTGCAGCTTTACGCGACGAGGAGCGTACCGGCGGTATCCAGGTTATCTCGCGCGCGGCAAAAATTCTGGACGCTTTGGGCGACAGCCCCAACGGCATGAGCCTGGGCGAAATCGCTCAGGCCGTCGATCTGCCTCGCTCAACCGTGCAGCGTATCGTTGGCGCGTTGGATTCGGTGCAGCTGGTGCGCAGTCACGGCGCGGGCGGCGTACGTCTTGGCCCGGCGCTGCTGCGGCTGATCGCCAGCGTGCACACCGATGTGGTGGCTATTGTGCAGCCGTGGCTACAGGCGCTGAGCGACGCCACGGGCGAAACAGTGTCGCTGGCCCGCGCCAGCGGATTACAGCTGGCTATCGTGCATTACGTGGTCGCCGATCGCGAGCTGCGCGTGGTGCCGCGCATCGGGCTGAACCTGCCGCTTTACAGCACTTCCGGCGGCCGCGCGCTGCTGGCGCTGGACAGCGACGAAGAGGCCAGGGCGTGGGTAGGTGATGCCTACGAAGCGATTACCGAACTGACCGTCAAAGCGTATCCCGATTTGATGGAAAGACTGCAGGAAATCCGCCGCACCGGTCTCTCTTACGATCGTGGCGAGACGCTGGAAGGGATCTCCACCATGGCGGTAGCGATAGATACCATACTGGGACGCTTTTCCATCAGCCTGCTGGTGCCTTCTGCCCGTTTTCAAAAGCACGAAGCGCTCTTCCGCGAAGAGATCCTGAAGTGCAAAGAGGCTCTGGTGGATGAAATTGGCAAAGCGACTTTACGTGACTGACAGGAGCGGCAAATGAAAAAGCTTTTAGTGGCGGTGGATAATTCGGCGCTGGCGCGCAAGGTGGTTTCCCTGGCGACGGAGCAGGCGCGCGCGCTTGATGCGGACGTGGTGGTGTTGTGCTGTGTCGACGCCAGCTATGCCAGCACGACGGCGGATTACGTTATTGAGGCAGGGGAAGATCCCGGCGACTTCGGCAGCGCGCTGGACGAGCAAAACACGGCGGAAGCCGCCGTTCGCCAGGCGCTGGCGGAACTACAGGGCAGCGGCGTTCGCGCCACGGGGCGGGTGCTGGCGGGCGAATCCGCCGAAACCATCGTGGCCCACGCCAATCAGATTGGCGCCGCGATGATTATTATGGGCCGCCGCCATCTCTCTTCCTTTAATCGCCTGCTGAAAGGATCGGTCAGCGCTGCCGTTATAGAGCGTGCCAGCTGCCCGGTGCTGGTCGACGTGCGCGCCGACTGAGCGCACGCCTTTTAATAACGGCACTTCAGGTTAATTTCTCAGCGGGCGCCGCGAATATAATAGCGCCCGCTTCCCGAATTTAGCGCAAAAAAAAGCCCGCTCGCCGCGGGCATAAATCTTTGTAATTATAAATAAAATTCCTGGTGTTGCGCAGACATGTCGCTGTGTCTGGATGTATATTGGCATTCATTTTCGCCTCGCGCTACACGGCAGCCTGAATCGATTCAATCGGTAAAATATTGCATCAAGGTTAAAGAAGTGCAAAAGCGGTTTTTTCCGATGGTATCGCCGTGCCGCTTAAGTAAGATGCGTCGGCAAAGAAAGGAGTTAAGATGAAAAAAATAATTGGCGCGCTGGCGCTTGCTGTTTTGCTGTCCGCTGGCTGTACTTCCCACAAGCCCGGCGCTTTTGAAAAGGTAGCAGAAGACCCTGCGGTAAATAGCGTGCTTTATCGTTTCGATCCCGATACGGTAAACAAAACGGCCATGGAGCAGGACGTTGAGCATTATTGCGCAGAGCGCGGCTTTGATAAAGTCGAGCCGATAAAGCCGCAGGAAAGTCGACTGCCAGGGTTAATGAAAGCCTGGTATCAGTGTAATTACAGCATTAAAAGCTAATAAAAGAAGGCGGGTAATTACCCGCCTTGAAGACTGCATTTTATTTTTATATTGCCGTGTGCAGGCTTTGCCCGCTTTCAGGATGAAAGAACTTCACCCATTTATAATTCTTTACCAGCCCCTGTGCTGGCCATGGTGTCCGCCGTGATGATAGCCCGGCCCGCCGTGGTGGTGGCCGCGATAGCCGTCATGAATAATACAGCCGCTCAGCATACTTATTACGCCCAGAAGCGCAATCGATCTAATTAGTTTCATTATTCTTACTCTCTCGCTTTCCAATAGCTAACACTCTACAAAACAAAAGTGGAGGAATAATGCCGCTTTTGTAGAGTTATTAGAGTAAATATTTCCAAATAATTCAGTATGGAAATTTTGCGATCTATTCCACCAGAAAGAAATAAGAGAAGGCTTAAAAGACCCACTTTTAACACAGAATGTTCTTAAATAGACTTCTTTATCCGGTCGAATGAAAAATTTGCGTTAATAACGGCAGAAAAGGATTTATGCGATAGACTTAAGGCAATTTTTCAAGACAAGGACATGCTATGCGTTATCAGGTTAAAAATGTGCTGGCGGCCCAGGCAGAGCTGGGCGAGTGCCCGGTCTGGTCAGTGCGCGAACAGGCGCTTTACTTTGTCGATATTCTGGCGCCTGCGCTGCATCGCTTCGATCCGCAAAGCGGCGAGCATAAAATCATGCCGGTGCCGGAACATATCGGCTGTTTTGGCCTGAACGAGCAGGGCGGCTTCGTGGCGGCGCTGCGCAGCGGCGTTTGCCTGCTGGATGAAGAAGGCATCATCACCCGGCGCGTGGCGGCCAATCCTGGTGAAGCGGCCTTCAGCCGTTTTAACGACGGCCGCGTTGACCGACACGGGCGCTTCTGGTGCGGCAGCCTGTGGGAGCCGCAGGATCGCAACGGCGGCAAGCTCTGTCGCCTGGACGAGCATCTGCGCCTGACCGTCGAGGCGGAAGACATCAAAATTTCCAACGGGCTGGCCTTTTCGCCTGATGATAAATGGATGTACCACACCGACACGCCCAACGGTGTGCTTTATCGCTATCCGGTCGATGACAAGGGCGATATCGGCCCGCGTGAAGTCATCCGGCATTTTGTGCAGGAACAAGGCGGCCTGCCCGATGGCGCAGCGGTAGACAACGAAGGATTCTACTGGTCGGCAATGTTTGACGGCTCGCGGGTCATTCGTCTTAATCCGGTCACCGGCGAAATCGTGGACGAGATCCCGCTGCCGGTGCGCTGGCCGACGATGGTCGCTTTTGGCGGGCCGGATCTGAAAACGCTTTATATTACGAGTTCACGCGAAGATCGAAGCGCAGAGGAGCTGGCGGCTTATCCGCAGTCTGGCGATGTGTTTGCCGTGGAGGTCGCCGTTGCGGGCCTGCCGGAACCGCTTTTCCGGCAGGCATAAGGTAAGTAAGAAGAGTCAACTACAGCGGCTGCGCCTGGCGCAGCCCTTCTGCGGCTTTAGCCGGACAGTGCGGCAGACGGATAGTCAGCGACATAATCAGCGACAGCACCAGCAGCGCCATAATCAGGCTAAAGGTCACCATAAAGCCGCCAAACAGCGAAGCAATTAGCGAACCCAGCACGCTGCCAATGCCGAAGCCCAGATAGATCAGGCCGTAGTTTTTGGTCAGGTTGTTCAGACCGAAAAAGTCGCTGACCAGCGAAGGATAAACGGTGATGGTGCCGCCGAAGCTGAAGGCCACGCAGGCTACGGAAATAAAGAAGGTGGTTTCGGTCATATGGCTGAACAGTAAAATGCCCATGCCCGCCAGCGAAACGATTTGCGCCAGCGTAATCACGCGAATGCGCGCCATCCTGTCGGAAAGGATCCCCAGCACCAGACGACCGCTCAGGTTGGCAATAGCAATAACCGTAACGGCACTGGCTGCGGTTTGCATGGAAAGATTAACCATGCCTTCGCCAATATCCTTCGCCACGCCAATGACGTACAGCCCGCTCATACAGGCGGTCAGAAACATTACCGCTAACATCCAGTACTGCGGCAGACGCGCCGCCTGGGTCAGCGAAAAGTCGCGAACGCTGGCGGCGTCGCCTGCTACCGCCTGCTGTTTCGGCGCGTCTTTCATCAGCAGCGCGCCGGCGATAATCATCGCCATCGCTATACCGCCCCAGATCAGGAAAGTGTGCTCCAGGCTGTTTACGCTCAGCAAATAGCTGCAAATAAATTTAAAGCCCAGGCTGCCCAGCCCGTAAGCGCCAATCGCACAGGCCGAAATCACGCCTTTGCGTTCGGGAAACCACTTCACGCAGTTGGAAAGCGTCATCAGGTAGCCCGCGCCGTCGGCCAGACCAACCAGTACGCCCGCGCTCAGATAGAGCATAAACAGGCTGTCGGCCTGCGAAGTCAGCCAGAAGCCGAAAGCCATCAGCACGCCCGCGCCGATCGTCACGTTGCGCACGCCAAAGCGTTCCTGAAGCTTTCCGGCCAGCGAAGAGGAGATGGCCAGCCCCAGGCTCAGCAGGCCGAAAGAGAAGGCGACCTGGCTAACCGACGCCTCCAGCTTGTGGGAGAGCTGGCCGTTGAACAGGCTCCAGGTATAAACCGAGCCCAGCGCAAACTGCGTAATAATGGTGCCGGCCAGGGTTAGCCAGCGAACGCGAGAACTGACGGTTGGTGTGCTCATGGGGATGCTCCCGGAAAGAGTAATAAATTAAGCACAGAATACGGCGGGTTTTAGCAACGCGGGGCGAAGAGGGCATGAACTGCCGTCATTCAGGAATGAAATGCCGCTGAGGCGGAATGAATGGCGGCGTAAAATGCAGCGAAAGCAGGGAAACGACGGGCGCAAGCAGACAGGAGCAGCAGGGAAACGACGGGCGCAAGCAGACAGGAGCAGCGGCGAAACGACGGAGGCAGGCAGACAAGAGCAGCGGCGAAACGACGGGTGCAGGCGAACAAAAACAGGCTAAGCGACGGGCGCAAGGCTGCGCCCGTCCGAGGCGTTACTCCGCCGACTGGATGCGCAGGTTACGCAGATCGTTGCCGGTCGGCGTCTGATGCACGCGCAAACCGAACTCCGGCAGAACGGCAAAAATATGGTCAAAGATATCGGACTGGATCCTTTCATATTCCAGCCAGACAGTGGTGTTGGTAAAAACGTAGATCTCCAGCGGCAGGCCGTCCGCGCCCGGCGCCAGCTGACGTACCATCAGCGTCATGCCTTTATGCGTGTGCGGATGCGCCCTGAGCCAGGCTTCCAGCCAGGCGCGAAACGTGCCGATATTGGTCATGCGGCGACCGTTCAGCGGCGTGCTGGTATCCAGACCGGCGTTATAGGCCGAAACCTCCTGCATTTTGCTTTCCAGGTAGGGCGTTAGCAGCTGAGCGCGCTTCAGTCTGGCTACCTCATCTTCGCTCAGAAAGTGAATGCTGGTGGTATCAATATTAATGCTGCGTTTGATGCGGCGGCCGCCCGACTCCGACATTGCTCGCCAGTTTTTAAAGGAGTCGGAAATCAACGCGTAGGTAGGAATAGTGGTAATAGTGTTATCCCAGTTGCGCACTTTTACCGTGGTCAGCGCGATATCCACCACCGAGCCGTCCGCGCCATATTTCGGCATATCCAGCCAGTCGCCCAGCTTCAGCATATTGTTGGCGGAGAGCTGGATCCCGGCCACCAGCCCCAGAATGGGATCCTTAAAGACCAGCATCAGCACGGCGGTCATCGCGCCCAGACCGGTCAGCAGCACCAGCGGCGATTTACCGATAAGCACTGAGATAATCATCAGCGCCACCAGCAGCGCGGCAATCAGCTTCAGGCTCTGGAAAATCCCGCGCAGCGGCATCTGGCTGGCCATTGCGCTTTTCTCCGACAGCTCCAGAAAAATATCCAGCAGCGAGAAGAACATCAGCAGGCCGAATACCATGATCCAGACCTCGCTAAGGATCATCAGCGCGCTGTAAGCCGGTTCCAGGCCGGAGAGAAACAGCTCCAGCTGGATTTGCAGAAAAACGCCCTGCATCAGCAGCGCAAAGCGGCTGAAAAGCTTGTTATCTATCAGCGATTTTGGCCACTGACGGCTCGATTTTTCCGCCATACGCCGCAGCAGAGGCAGCAGCACGCGGTGTAACAGGCCGTGCGCTATCAGGGAAATCAGCAGAATGACGGCCAGAACGGCCACGAGCGCAATCAGCGGCGCCCAGGGCACAGCGAACGCGTTGAGCTGCGCAAGAATAAAATGGTGCATATGGTTAGTTCCCTCTAATCAGGTCAGTCCAGAACGCGCGAAAACAGCGCGTTATGACGCAGAAGCAGACGTTCTGCGCGGCGTCAGGGTAGCCTGGCCGCTGTGGCAAAATCAAATCGGATTTTCCTCAGGGTTTTATGCTGCGCTACGGGCGTTATCACCCGGCAGGCGCGTTCAGGTTTTAGCCAGCTTTGCCGATAATCCGCGTAAGCGCTGACGAAATATCGCGCAATTCAACTATTCAGGCGCCGTTTTGCCACTGTTCTGTTTTGAGGAATACATTATGCCGGGGATACCAGTTCGTCTGTCAGGGAAATTGATCTTTGGCGGCATTTCGATGCTGCTGTTAACCATGCTGCTGGTTTGGTTCGCTATTACCCTGCGCGGACAGCCGCGCGTGGTCGAGGCCAGCAACAGCCTGATCCAGCAAACCGGTGAAAACATCGTGGGCCAGCTGAATCAGCAACTGCTGCGCATTGAAGGTGAAGTGGTGAGCATGGCGCGCCTGGCGGAAGTGCTGCCGCACCAGGAGACGCTGGTGAAAAGCGTGCTGCCGCAGATTATCGACAGCAAGGGCGATAAAAGCATTGCGGGCGGCGGTATCTGGCCGGAACCCAACGCCTTTACCGAAGGCGTTGCTCGCCGTAGCTTCTTCTGGTCTCGTGGCGCAGGCGGCGCGCTGGTCTGGTCAGACGGCTACAACGAGCCGGGCAGCGCGGGCTACCATAACGAGAGCTGGTATACCTCTGCCCGGGAAGCGTCGCGCAGCAAATGCAGCTGGTCGGAAGTTTATCAGGATCCGATTTCCCAGGTGAATATGGTCACCTGTAGCGTGCCTTACGTGCAGGGCGAAAAGTTTGCCGGCGTGGCGACTTTTGACGTGCTGCTGGATAACCTTTCCGGTTTTATGCAGAGCCACGGCAATCTGACCGGCGGCTACGCCTTTGCGCTGGATGGCGCGGGCAACGTGCTCTATTTCCCCGGCGGCAAAGATAAGGCGCTGAAGAAGTTCAGCGCGCTGGCGGCGGAAAAACCCTGGCTGGCGCCGGTGCTGAAGGGCATCGCGGAAAATAAAACCATGACTACCCTGAATCACATTCAGGATGGCGTACTGAATAAGCAGGCGCAGGTTACGCTGTTCAGGATGCCCGACACAGGCTGGATTATCGGCCTGGTAACGCCGCAGGCGAAAGTCACCGCGCTGGCGGATAATATCCTGCAGGATATCTTTATCGTGCTGATCCCGGCGCTGGTGGTTCTGCTGGTGCTGGTCTGGCTGTTTGCCCGTCGTCTGGCGGCAAGGCTGGAGTCAACCCGCGCGGCGCTGGATGAAATCGCCAACGGCGACGGCGACCTGACCCGTCGTCTGGCCACGGTCGGTAAAGATGAGATCGCCGAAATCGCGGTGTCGTTTAACCAGTTCGTCGATAAAATCGCAGGCGTGATCACCAGCGTACAGGCCAGCGGCGTCAACGTGGCCGCCAGCGCCAGTTCGCTGGCGGAAGGCAACCAGGCGTTCTCGGCGAAAATCAGCGATCAGGCGGCGGCGCTGGAGCAGAGCGCGGCGGCAATGGAGCAGCTCAACGCCACGGTACAGCTGAATGCGGAAAATACCCGTCTGGCGGACTCCTTTACGGAGCAGACGGCGCAGATCGCCCGCAGCAGCAGCGAGGTAATGAATCAGGTGATTGCTACTATGGCTTCGATCAAAACGTCCTCCAGCCGCGTGGGCGAAATCCTCAGCGTGATTGATGGGATCGCCTTCCAGACCAATATACTGGCGCTGAACGCGGCGGTGGAAGCGGCCAGGGCGGGCGAACAGGGGCGTGGCTTCGCCGTGGTCGCGGCGGAAGTGCGTGCTCTGGCGCAGCGCAGCGCCGCTGCGGCGCAGGAGATCAAAGCATTGATTAGCGAGTCCGACACCACGGTGCTGGCCGGCAGTCGGCTGGTGGAAGGCGCGGGCGAAAAGCTGGCGGGCCTGGTGAACGACGTGCTGAAAGTCAAAGAGGTAGTGGGTGAAATCCGCGTAGCGGGCGACGAACAGAGCAAAGGCATCAGCGAGGTCACCCTGGCGGTGTCGCAGATGGAGCGCGGCATTCAGCAGAACCTGCTGCTGGTGACGCAGACGGCGGAAAACACCGAAGCGCTGCGCACGGAAGCCGCCCAGCTGGCGCAGGATATCTCCGCGTTCAGAGTGGCCTGACGCTAACTAATAAAAACCCGGCATCGTGCCGGGTTTTTATTTTCGTTCCTGCATCGCTTTATGGAGAAGGGCGATGGCTTCAGGATAAAGGGTTACGCGATCTTTATCAGGCGTAATCCGGCCTGTAGATCAGCGTTTGCAGCCAGTTGTCAATCTCCTGCGGCTCTTCCACACCGGCCAAACCGTGCTTAAACAGGTAGCGTATCAGGCCGCTGGCTATGGCGATTTCCGTTTTAACGATATCGGCCTGGGAAGGATAGAGCTTGCCTTTTTCCCGCTCCGCCTTGCTGACCTGCTGTGCGCACAGGCGGGCCGCTTCGATAAACAGCTTGTCGTCCACGCGCGCCGGTCTGGCGGCGTAAATCGCCAGGCTGACCGCCGGGAAAATATAAAAATTATTCGCCTGGCCGGGATAGCGCGTTTCACCGTTAATTTTTTCTTCTCCGAACTGCACGCCCGCCGCAAACAGCGCCTTGCCGTCGCTCCATTCATAGGCCTGTTTTGCGGTACATTCCGCATTTTCGGTGGGATTGGAGAGTGCAAAAATGATTGGCCGGTCGTTCAGCTTACTCATCGCTTTTACCACGCCTTCGCTGAACAGCCCGCCCTGAGTGCTGACGCCAATCAGCATGGTGGGCTTAACGCGCTCAACCACTTTTTGCAGATCGCTTTCTGCGGGCATGTCGTGCGCATAGGCTTTTTGCGATGTATTCAGGTCGTCGCGCTCAGCGGTAATCAGTCCTTGTTTATCAAACAGCGTAATTGCCTGTTGCGCTTGTTTCCGATCGGCACCTTCCTGCACCATAGCGTCAACCAGCATATTGGCGATACCGGTGCCTGCCGAACCTGCACCGGCAAACAGCACGCGCTGTTCCGCCAGCCTGCCGCCGGTTGTCTCCAGCGCGGTCAGCAGGCCCGCAAGCACCACGCTGGCAGTGCCCTGAATATCATCGTTATACACCAGCGCCTGCTGCTGGTAGCGCTGGAGATAGCGGATGGCGTCGTCGCCCTGCCAGTCCTCAAAATGGATGCAGCAGCCGGGAAATACGTCGTTGACGGCGGCGACAAATTCATCCAGCAGCTCGTCCAGCGCCTGCTGGTCAAGCTTTGCTTCCCGCAGGCCGGTATAAAGCGGATCGTCCCGAAGCTGTTCGTTGCCGGTGCCGATATCCAGATGCACCGGCAGCAGCCCCTGAGGCGGCACGGCGGCGCAGGCGGTATAAAGCTGCAGCTTGCCCACCGGAATGGGCGCGCCGTTGGCGCCAATATCGCCCAGCCCTAAGATGCGGCCACCAGAGGTCACGCAGATAAAGCGCACCTCTTTTTGCGGCCAGTTACGCAAAACTTCTTTCAGTCGGCCTTTCATTTGCCGGGTCAGATACATGCCTTTGGGACGTCGATAGATATGGCCATATTTTCGGCAGGCGTCGGCGATAGTCGGATCGTAAACCAGCGGGATAAAAGTAACCGGATCGGACATCAGCGTGGCGTAAAACAGCGTTTCGTTGCGGTCAGCCAGCTCCTGCAAATAGATATACTTCTCAATATCGTCGGGTTTGTTGTCCAGATGTTCCAGCACACGCTGCATTTGCGTTGCCAGCGAATCCACCGCAGGCGGCAGCAGCCCTTCAAGATGCGCGTCCGCTCTTTCCTGCTGGCTGAAAGCGGTATCTTTATTCTGCGTGGCGGAAGCCAACAGGCGGTAGTCTGGTCTGGTCATCACATTCCCTTACTGGTCGCAATACATCAATTCGGTAAGCCTGGCTGAAAGCGCTTAACGTTGCTGGAGGGAAAATGTAACAAAATCAAAGAGGATAAACGGTAAGGGCAAAAAAAAACCTCGCCTTGGCGAGGTCAGGAACCTACTTAATATAGCTGCGGATAGCCTCAGCAATGGCTTTGTTCGGACCGCGGTGATCCTCGCGCTGTTCCGTATCATCGGCCACTTTTTGCAGGTATTTATTCAGCTTGCCGCCGGTCGGCACGTTGCCATAGGCAATCAGCATCTGCACGATCTGCCTGAGCGCAAGCAGCTCGACGGTAAGACGTTCAACAACAGGATCTTTATCTGGCATCAGGGGGGACTCCGGTACGGTTTTCCAGTGACTTTATGGTGATTTTACGGCGGGCGCGTAAAAACCAATCAGTGGAATACCGCAGAATAACGGCGTCAAATCCCGGCGGTGCAGGCGTCAGGAAAGATAAAGCACCGCGCCCGGCACCTGTAGCAGGGTGTAAAGCTCCGCAGAGGAAGGGTTAGCAAGCTCCTGCTGTAGCTGCGGTGAACGGTAGAGCATCACATGGATTTTCTTCAGCTGATGCCAGACCAGGATAGCGGAAACCGTCAGCGAGCAGGTATGGTCGCTTTGCAGACAGAGCAGCGTGTAATGCCACTCCTCATCCAGCTCGTTGGAAAAAAACTGTACGCTTTCCGGCGGCAGCAGCGCGCGCAGATCCGGCAGCAGAAACTGGCTGACGTCCCGGGTAAGACGCAGGGTAAAAGTGGCGGTTCGCATAGAGCATTCCTTGTCGTTAGTCGGCCGTTGCAGGCGCTGAGGCGAGTATCAATCCCAATCCTTTGGCGTTAATCGTTAACTCAGTGAGCGGTGATTGACGTACAACACCTTAAACTATAGCGCTTACTATTGTTATCTGACTGATAATGAGACGCAATGGGATCCATCTGAACAGAGGTGATAATGAGAAAGAATTTATTGTTTATCTGTGCCTTATTGGCAACCAGCTGTGCGCAGAATGCCAGTAAACCAACCTCGTTGAACATGAAAAACCCGGCGGCGGCCTGGTGCGTTGAGCAGGGCGGTACATCAGAGATCGTGAAAACGGCGCAGGGCCAGAGAGGCTACTGCACGCTGCCTGGCGGCGAGCGCATCGACGAGTGGCAGCTTTATCGGCGGGATCATAAATAAAGGCGTGCTCAACAAAGAAATGCCGGTAGTAAAGGGAATAACTTTATGTGCCGGCATTGCTGTACAACGCGGTTTATCTGTCTTGTAAACTTATAAAGGTACGTTTTTTGCTATGCCGTAGCTGATTGAGTATTTTAAGGCAAAGCTGCAATGTATTTTTGAAGTCTGGTTGCGTATGAGTGAGTATTCGCATCAACGCCTGCAGGCTCGTCATCCTTCGCCACCGACAATCTTACGCTGGCCGTGGGTCTACACAGTCGGATTTGTACAGGCTGACTGACGTTATTGTTTTGATAAAAATAAATGAGCCTCGTTCAAGTGAATAATAAAAAGGTATGAAATTCTGTATATTTCATCAGTTTTGTACATGCTCAGTCACGTCCTGGCTCTCATTTTTGATAAAAATACAAAATCAAAAATTCACGTGATTGAAGGAGGTTTTATACGGTTTTATCCCTAAGTTAAATTGATCTTTTGTTGCACACCCTTATTCCATAGGGTCTGAAGGGGTTATGCAATAAAGTTCATACAAATCATAAAGATGATCTAATTTTGTTAAACCTTTTCTATGTAATATTTAGTTACATTATTTTGTTTTTAGTCATGCGCAAACATTCTTACACTCCGGCTATAAGGTCTTGTCCGAAAATCTTCGATTTCAGATAAAAGCCCAAAAAATATAGTGTCGATATGCTGGTGAATGGAATGCGCTCGCTTTTAATTCCGGGGTGTTGATTCTTGTCGGATGACGAGAACCGGGATGTTGTTCTGGCAGGGTTTGCCTTTTTTGTTAATTTCTCACTGGTATTGACCGTTTCTATAATTTCATAGAACAGGGACAGCCATGTCTGACTCTTCCTTTCAGTGCGAAATACCCAAGGCACGTATTAATTTAAAAATTGATTTGCATACGGGTGGAGCGAGCAAGAAAACCGAGCTTCCCCTGAAATTACTGGTTGCGGGCGATTTCAGCAACGGCCGGGAGTCTGCACCACTATCTGAGCGCAAAAAAGTTAATCTGAACAAAAATAACTTTGACTCAGTTATTTCTGAATATTCCCCAAAAATAAATCTGACCGTTAAAAATAAGCTTGCCGGTGACGGTTGCGAAGACAACGTCAGTCTGACGTTCCGGAGCATAAATGAATTCTCCCCGGAGCAGGTTTCCCGACAAATCCCGCAGCGGTACGCGACTGGATGCGTGACACCGGCGATGTGCCGGAAAGCTGTTTTGCGGTGCAGGGCTATAGCGCAAGCCGTCCGATCGCAACCAATGATGCCCCGAGGGGCCGTGCACTCAACCGCCGTGTCGAAATCAGTCTGGTACCGCAGGCCAACGCCTGTCAGATATCGGGCAAAACCCTTGCGTCATCGCAGGATGATGACGCATCACAACACAATGGAGAGTAATTACATGGCAATTCCTGTTTATCTTTGGCTGAAAGACGACGGCGGCGCGGACATCAAAGGGGCTGTGGACGTTCAGGAGCGTGGCGGCAGCATCGAAGTGGTGGCGCAGGAGCATAACCTGTACATCCCGACCAACAATAACACCGGCAAGCTGACCGGTACCTGTATCCACACCCCGTTCCTGTTCACCAGGGAAATCGACTCGTCCAGCCCGTATCTGTATAAGGCGGTGACCACCGGTCAGACCCTGAAATCTGCGGAATTCAAGTGGTACAAAATCAACAACTCGGGCCAGGAAGTGGAGTACTTCAACACCAAACTGGAAAACGTGAAAGTGGTGAAAGTAAACCCGGTGATGCACGACATCAAGGATCCTGCTTACGAGAAGCATAACCACCTTGAGCAGATCGAGCTGCGTTACGAAAAAATCACCTGGACCTACAAAGACGGCAACATCATTCATTCCGACTCCTGGAACGAACGCGCCACCGGCTGATTACGCGTCATATTTCGCGCCGCAGGTGCGTTGGCTCGCTCCGGTCATAGAGTTATCTATGTTCCCGGAGACTTACGAACTTGCCGCCTTCCTGCGACACGAACTCTTTAGCGTAATCCTCGTTTTTAAGCGGAGGGGATAACCTTTCTGCTGTTTTGCTGAACGTCTGCAGTACGCGGGCTTTCAGCAAAGAAACCGACAAACTGTCTGCCAGCCTGACCTTGTGCGCTTTGGTCCCCTGAACAAAGGGAAACAGCGAAGGGCGGTAGCGTGACCAGGAACCGATAAAGAGAGAATCTCATGGAGAATCCGGCAAGCCTTCTTCGACGTCTTAGTCCCTACTGCGCCCGTGCGATGGAAGGGGCTGCCTCCCTGTGTCAGACCCGCACCCATGCAGAAATCCTGCCTGAGCACTGGCTGCTGACGCTGCCCGAACAGGGGGAAGACCATCAGAGGGTGGACATTCTTTCCCTTCGTCGTAAGAACAACCCGATCCTGGTTGGCGAGCCTGGCGTGGGTAAAACCGCGCTGACCGCCGCCTGCCTGCTGCCGGATACCGGCGCACGCAACGTCAACAGTCTGCTCAATCAACAAATTCTGCCGGTGCTGAGTCAGCAGTTGCTGACCCACATGGCTGCAAAACAGAAACCCGGTCGTACGCCTTAGCCCGAGTGAGAAAGAGGGTATCGGACTGGAGTTTGGCCGTACACAAGGAGTGAACGTATGAGCATCAACTTGCCGATAAGATTCAGCCATAATCACCATCAGCTGGCGGTAAAAGAGTGCAGTTCGGAGCTTGATGTGCTGGCGTTTGAAGGTGATGAAGCCCTGAGCACGCCGTTCAGCTACCGTATTGAATTTACCAGCGGTAACCATGCCATCAGCAAAGAAATGATGCTGATGAAAGCCTCCTCCCTGACGCTGCAGGCCCCGGTTGACCGGGGTTACGGTATTAAAGTGCAGCAGCCAGTGCGAGTAATTCAGGGCGTGGTTACGGGCTTTGAACGTCTCAGTACCTCAAAAGATGAGACGCATTATGCCCTGACGCTCCGGCCACGCCTGGCCCTACTTGACCGTTCACACCAGAACGCCATTTACCAGGACATGTCGGTGCCACAAATCGTGGAAAAAGTCCTGCGCGAGCGTCACAACATGCGCGGTCAGGATTTTCTGTTCTCGCTAAGTCGTGAATACCCGCAGCGTGAACAGGTGATGCAGTACGGTGAAGACGACCTGCACTTCATCACCCGCCTGTTGGGTGAGGTGGGTATCTGGTTCCGCTTTACCACTGATACGCGTCTGAACATCGACGTCGTGGAGTTTTACGACGGTCAGCAGGGGTATGAAAAAGGCCTGACGCTGCCATCGGTTCCGCCATCAGGACAGCATTCGGAGGGCGTGGACCCGGTCTGGGGCATGGAGAGCCACCATAACGTGGTACAGAAGCAGGTCAGCACCCGTGATTACAACTACCGTCAGGCCACGGATGACATGGACACCCAGGTCGATGCCACCCGCGGGGATGCCACCACCTACGGTGAGGCCTATCACTATGCGGATAACTATCTGACGGCGGGTGATACCCATGACCACAATCCGGCACCGGAGTCCGGGGTGTTTTATGCCCGCATTCGTCATGAGCGCTACCTGAATGGCCAGACGCAGACCCATGCCATCACCAGCTGCCCGACGCTCTCTCCGGGGCAGGTTCTGAAAGTCACCGGCGGGTACGAAGTGGCCGACGTGTTTGCTCATGGCGTGGTCATCACGGCGATGCACAGCCATGCGCGGCGTGATGAGGACTTCGGCGTCAGGTTTGACGGTATCCCGGACAGCACCGACTTTTGTTATCGTCCTGAGCCCGGTTCACGCCCGGTGATGGCCGGCACATTACCGGCCCGCGTCACCAGCACCATCGAAAATGACACCTACGGCCATATCGATAAAGACGGCCGCTATCGCGTCAACATGCTGTTTGACCGTGATAACCGGGAGACCGGGTTCGAGAGCCTGTGGGTCCGGCAGTCACGTCCCTATGCCGGCGATACTTACGGCCTGCACCTGCCACTGCTGGCGGGCACCGAAGTGGCGATTGGCTTTGAAGACGGTAACCCGGACCGGCCGTACATCTCCGGCGTGCTGCACGACTCGGCCCACGGCGACCATGTCACTATCCGAAACTACAAACGTAACGTCCTGCGCACCCCGGCGAACAACAAAATCCGCCTCGATGACAGTCGTGATCAGGAGCATATCAAGGTCTCCACCGAGTACGGCGGCAAGAGTCAGCTGAATCTGGGACATTTAGTGGATGCTGAGAAGCAGAAGCGCGGTGAGGGTTTTGAGCTCAGAACCGACAGCTGGGGAGCCATCCGGGCACAGAAAGGGATGTTCATCAGCGCTGATGGCCAGACGAAAGCGCAGGGCCAGGTGCTGGAGATGCAGCCGGCGGTCAGCAATCTGGGTAATGCCCGGGAGCAGATGACATCCATCTCCGATGACGCGCAGAAGGCGACCGCGAACCCGGCCGATCTCCAGGCGCAGGTCACGCTGCTGGAACAGCAGCTGACGGGCCTCAAAAAATCGGTGCTGCTGCTCAGCGCGCCGGAGGGTATGGCGATGACTAGTGGACAACATCTGCAGATGTCTGCTGGCCAAAACCTGATAGCCACTGCCGGTAAAAATGCAGACGTCAGCGTGGTGAAAAATCTGTTCATCGGAGTGGGTAATACCCTGAGCGTGTTTGTTCGCAAGCTGGGGATCAAGCTCATCGCGAATCAAGGGCCGGTAAAAATACAGGCGCAGAATGATTTGATGGAACTGGTGGCGCGTGGGGAACTCAGTATTACCAGCACTGAGGATGAGATCCACATTACGGCAAATAAGCGTGTGGTGATCAATGGCGGCGGAAGTTATATCAACCTGGATGCCAACGGCATCGAATCTGCCACGTTGGGCGAATACCGGACAAAAGCGGGGCACTACGGACGAAAAGAAAAGGCTAATAACCCCGAACAATTCCCGAGCATTGCCCTGGAAACCACCGGGCCTTCCCGCAAATTCAGCTTTTCCTGACATGGAGTCATAACATGATTATCAGCCCACCATTCCTGAAAGCGAAAAATGCCCATGAAACCGATGCAGCATGGATTGAAAGAGTGATGACCGTAGTTGACCGCCGCGATTACCCGGTCAATGGCCATGGCTCATGGCATGGCGGGATCCACATAG